>JAFVYB010000063.1 GCA_017500825.1 Myxococcaceae bacterium
GCGGGGCTTCAATAAAGCCGCGAATAGAAATTCGCGGAAATCGGCTGTGCGCTCTGGGGGGCGGCGCTGGTCGACGGAGCTTCAATAAAGCCGCGAATAGAAATTCGCGGAAATTTTGCCTACTCCGTCAATGAGATGGGCAGCATCTTGGAGCTTCAATAAAGCCGCGAATAGAAATTCGCGGAAATGGCGCAGGCGTGGGCGCGCTCGCGATGGCGACGGTGCTTCAATAAAGCCGCGAATAGAAATTCGCGGAAATTCGCCATGCCCTGCGCGTCGGCGGTGTGGATGGCATGCTTCAATAAAGCCGCGAATAGAAATTCGCGGAAATAGATATTGCCTGCGCCGACAGTAGAGCGCGCGCGTGGGCTTCAATAAAGCCGCGAATAGAAATTCGCGGAAATTTCATGGGCATGGGGAACGTCGCTAATAGTTGGAATGGGCTTCAATAAAGCCGCGAATAGAAATTCGCGGAAATGGCACGGGCGGCCAATCGCGCGGCGCGCTTTTTCGCGGCTTCAATAAAGCCGCGAATAGAAATTCGCGGAAATTCTCTGACGCGGTGTCCTACCTCCACAAAGAGTATCGCCTGCTTCAATAAAGCCGCGAATAGAAATTCGCGGAAATGGGGGAAGTGTTTGTTGAAAGCCGCGATTTGTTCATTGCTTCAATAAAGCCGCGAATAGAAATTCGCGGAAATCCCGCCGGGAAGGCGGGGCGGGGCGAATGTCACTTGATAGCTTCAATAAAGCCGCGAATAGAAATTCGCGGAAATGCCAATCCGGGGGACCGCCCGGGAGGCGCTCCATTGGCTTCAATAAAGCCGCGAATAGAAATTCGCGGAAATTCTCCAATAGCCCGCATAACCGCCGAAAATGCGTTTGGCTTCAATAAAGCCGCGAATAGAAATTCGCGGAAATTCGCCCAACTCATGGCCGATCGAAAAGCAATCAACGCTTCAATAAAGCCGCGAATAGAAATTCGCGGAAATACGCCGTCCGGTCGGGCCGCCTCGATCGCCCGGATGAGCTTCAATAAAGCCGCGAATAGAAATTCGCGGAAATCTCAGGCAGCGCCAACTGTCTGGGGCCTTTTTTTGTTAGCTTCAATAAAGCCGCGAATAGAAATTCGCGGAAATACGCCCCAACGCGCCCCAAAGCAAGGGCGCCCCAAAAGCTTCAATAAAGCCGCGAATAGAAATTCGCGGAAATTCGTGCCGGTTGTTTTGGGCGCTTTGGGCTGGGTGGCCAGCTTCAATAAAGCCGCGAATAGAAATTCGCGGAAATGCCATGACCGCCTACACGCTCACTTTCCCGCATTCCTTGCTTCAATAAAGCCGCGAATAGAAATTCGCGGAAATGGAAGTCGACGCGGTGAGCGCGGCCGCGCGGACCGTGCTTCAATAAAGCCGCGAATAGAAATTCGCGGAAATTTTTATGCGCAAGGTTAAAGCGCTGGGTTATAAAATGCTTCAATAAAGCCGCGAATAGAAATTCGCGGAAATACCTCTCAAAGGCCAACCTTCACGGCGCAGACCTCACGGCTTCAATAAAGCCGCGAATAGAAATTCGCGGAAATTATGATCCAACCGCCCTGCACGACCGAGGCAATCAGCTTCAATAAAGCCGCGAATAGAAATTCGCGGAAATGATTTTCGGCAAAATAGCCGGGCGCTCGGATCTCAGCTTCAATAAAGCCGCGAATAGAAATTCGCGGAAATACGGTGGCAGCATCTCATGACTCCACCTCCTCGTTCTCGCTTCAATAAAGCCGCGAATAGAAATTCGCGGAAATTCCAAGGCGATTTTGGCAATGGCGGCCGCCTCCTCTTTGGTGCTTCAATAAAGCCGCGAATAGAAATTCGCGGAAATAGTATCCCTCAAAAGTCTTGAAAAATCGGCAGGTTAGCGGTGCTTCTTCGAGAGGTCGGGCATCCTGAGGGAAGGGAAGCGGTTCGACGGACAGCCTTTGAGCACAAAACAGCTGTGAAATCAAGAAGATAGATGCGATCGAGCGCCTCTTAGGCGTGGCGCGTCGATGAAGCGCTCGCGTCAGAGAGGAGACGGGAGGCATCGGGATATATTCTGTTGTCAAAGAATCTCCGACCCGTCAGCTGAATTGATACGCGATGACGCCAGAGCGTTGGACTTGAACGCCTTTGAGGGCGACTCACTCGTCGAAAGTCTCTGGATTAACGATGCGGAACAGCGTCCTCCTGCAAGGGAAGACCTGGCCCACAGATCATGGCGGGCCGGGGAAACTTTTTCAAGCGATTCATTCTGATGGATAATTTTAAAAGGCATGCGACACCTGACCCTTGGAGGACGGTATCTGTTGTCGTCGCGTTGATTTGTATCTGAATGCTCTGTTTTAAAGATAAATCAAATCATTCTCAGAAAACAATTGCCGCCCGATGATTGTCGCGTTGATTGGTCGTGTCTTTTGTTTTGTCGAGTTTGTTTGGGATGTTTTTTCTTTGTTCAGTCTTTGTCCCGCGCGATTGGCGTTTCACTTTGTAGGTAACATCGATCCGCGTTCTGGAGCGTCATGAAAATCATATGGATTTTTTAGAAGTGGCGACAACTCTGCAGAACGAGGACAGCGCAAGATATTTTGGTTCGGGGCGCCTGTTGAAGTGACAAGTCTGCGGAATAAAGAATGAACGCCTTGGCTGGCTTGTTGAATGATACCATATAAATCATGCGATTGTTTGAATAGAGAGACCTGCGTAAAACGCAGGCGCGACGCCTGAGTAAATAATTAAATTGGCGTATATGGAGTCGATAGAATCGGATGACGCGTCGCGATTTAAGAAAAAATTATCAACCCTATGGACGAATCAGATGACGACGGCGTGGCGTTCTGGATGCATATAGGAAAGGCCAATGGTTTCGATAGTGTGTTGACCGCGGCCAGTTTCTGGGCCCAGTTCGGCGATGATGATCTGATCTTCCTGTGAATTGATGATTTCTTTGAGTTGGGAAATCATGCGGATTTTTTCTCGTTCATTCAATGCGCAGCGAAAGACAGAGAGTTGGAGATGATCGCCATAGCGTCGCATGGTGCGAAAGGTTCGCCGCAGGCGTTTGGGATCGCTGACATCATAGGTCACTAAATAAATCGTCCGCATATGTTCCCCTTTGTGATTTGAGCGGTTTCTTGGAATTAACGCGTCAGAAATTGTGGGTAATGGTCGAGTTCGCCGAGCAGGAATCGACCTAAAAGGCGCGCCTGAACCGCGAGGATGCGCCGATAGGTAACGCGGTAATGAAACAATGGGTGGGTGACGAGCTGATCCATGCGCCGCTCATAGGTTTGAATGAGTTTTTTGCGCGCCGGAGGTGATAGGCTGACGCCCAGGCTGTTTTGAATGAAGTCCGCGGGTTTGATGGCGCCTGTATTAACACATTGCAGGACAACGGAGTCGGCGATGATTGGGCGGAATTCTTCCATCAAATCGAGCGCGAGTCCTGGGCGGCCATAGCGGGGTTGATGATAAAATCCGAGCAAAGGATCGAATCCCGCGAAGAGAGATGCGTGGGTGAGATCTTTCGTCAAAAGCGCATAGCAGAAGGAGAGTAGCGCGTTAATTGGATCTTTTGGCGGGCGACGATTTCGATGTTCAAAATGAAAGGAGAGCTGTTTTGTTTCGTCCGATTCTGGTGGTTTCAACATATCGGCAAAGGCGGAAAAATAGAGGCGTGCGGCGTTTCCCTCAATGCCGAGCAGAGCATTCAGGCTGGGGGCGTTTCGGGTGTCCCGGAGAGAGAATTCGAGGCCATCGAGGACCTCTCTGGGCGGATTGGGGTGGTTTCTTCTGACCAGTGTTCGACAATTGGCGATTTTAGCAGAGACAATTCGTTGAGCGAACTGGAGACAGAAATCGCGATCTTCGGCGGCTCTGAATTGTGCGCGTTTGAGTTCGATATTTTTGTGTGAGAGGCCATCGATGCGTCCATAAAACCAACCACCATAACTGAAAAAGGCGACGGGGATATTGGCGGCGCATAATTCACGAATAGCTGGCGTCGTCAGACCAACATTGCCAAAGAGCGAAATTTGCGAGGTGTCGATGATTCGGACTTCGCGCGCGACCTTTTCTTTGACGCTGCCACGCGCGGGCGATCGAATCTGCAGGACTTGATCGGAGATGCCAATGCGGGCGCCCTGTTCCTGGACGTAAAGCGGCAGGGCGTCGTCGCGGGGCGGATAGAGGAGTCTGGGCTCGCTGGATGTGCCGCGCAGGAGATTGAGTTCGTCAGGTAAACAAATGGCGTTGAGTGAACAACCGGCGCATTTTGGATTTTGGTGCAGCGGTGGTGGCAACAAATGATTTTGGGCGCAGGATTTGAGATCGGAAATGGTCTGGCGCGTCAGAGTTTCAAGTTCTGTATTGATAGGAATATCGACGCGGCGGTGGTTTTCTTTAAAGAAAATAGCGCCTTTATCGACGCGATAGCCGTTTTCGCGCAGGGCGAGGGCGTAGGCGCCAATTTGCACGCGATCCGAATCCCAGGCGCGTTCTGGCAGCTCGGGCGCCGCGCCGCGTTTGAAATCGATGGGAATGACGCAGTTGCCTTCGCCTTCGAGAAGGTCAATTCGACCGCTGATGCCAAGGCGGGGAGCGGAAATGTCGACAGCGCGGGCTTTAAGATCCTGCGGGTCTTCGGGGGATGGCACCTCGCCGGCGCGCTTGTCTGCGTATCGATGGGCGGCGCGGCCATCTTCGGTAAAAGCGTTGTCGGCCCATTCACCCTGGACCCATTCCAAATAAAAAAGTCGCGGACAAAAAAGGAATTCATTGACCATGCGTGCTGGCACAAGATCGGGTGCGCCTTTTTCGATTTGTTGTGGTGGGGGAGAATTGTCGGGAGGCGCATCGAGCATGGCGGTTCCTGTACGATGGAATATAAAAGCGCCGGATCGAAAATGGGAACTCTGAAATCGATTCAATCTAAGAGAGCATGATGTCTCATGGTCGTCTGATCACTCGATTATTGACTTGAAATTAAAAAAAGATCGCCCGGCATTGTTGTGAAAACAAATCTCCCCGGACTGTGTCCGAGTTGAATGAGCCGAGCCAGAGGGAGGATTAAGCGAGCATGAAGACACCGAATTGAGATTATCGGGCGTCCCTCAGGGTGTCAGATAAACTCACGACAAAATGGGAATTGAAAAACGATTTTAAACAGGGAACGATGTTGGACTGCGCGTCGTCGGTTGTTCATTTTGGTCGACGTTTTTGGAAAAAAAGAGACGCGGGCAGGGTGAACTGGCGGCATTCAATAGTGATGAAATCAAAAATGCCGGGCCAGCGGGAATGCGACTGACTCGGCATAACTTGAGATTATGAATAGTGGAACGAATCACCTTTATTTGTCGCTTGCTTCGAAAAAACCGAGGCCAAAATGCGCGCCGTAACCGAGGGCCAGGGGGCCGGGAACGGGCTCGGCAAAACAAAGGCGCAGGCCAAAGCCCATGGCCACACAAGGGTGTCGCTGCGCATTGGGGCGTTCCAGGCGGAAATTGCGCCAACGCATGGAGAGGCGAGCGTCGATGGATTCGCTCATGCCGCGCCAGCGGCGCCAGAATGCGTCGGCCGATTCGTCGCTGTCGAGCGTGAGCCAGCGGTGGGCCTCGTCGGCGGTGTCGAGCTCGACCTCGATGGAGACGGGAGCGGGCAGCAGGCGATCGCGGATTTCGGCCAACAATTGACCGCGCAGGTTGTTGGCGCCGCGGCGCTTGAGGAATCGCGGCGGGACAAAGGGCGTGACGCTCGTCCAGATACGCGATGGGCGCAGGGCGTCGAGCTCTCCGTGGAAGTCGTCGCGCGTGCCGGCGAGGGCGATGGTGAGGAAGAGATCGGGCAGGTCCTTGGCCCAGGTGCGGCGGGTGTGGCGGACGACCTGGAGTGTCGCCTCGTCAAAGCCTTCCTCTGCGTGTAGGAGAAGGTGGTCGACGCGGGCCAGCGCCGGGCGATCAGGTGGCGTCTGAGTGTTCAGAACGAGCGGCAGGATGTGCAGGTGGCGGTGGTGGTCGCGTCGCACGTCGCTCTGGTCGGGCGTCATGCCTGTGAGCGTGGGGGACACAGGGCCGCGTTTGGTGGCTTTGTCGACGAATGCTTTGTGCAGGGCGTCGGCGCGCAGGACCGCGTCCTTGAGCAGGGGCAGGCAGTCGCCGTGGCGCGAGTCGGACGTGAGGGCGAGGAGGAGCGTGGTGGGGCGTCGCTGCTGGGGCAGGCGCGCAGATGACTTGTCGCCGTCAGTGGCGTTGAGGGCGTCGCTTGGGCGGGCGTAGGCGACGCGTCTTGTGCCGGGCGGCTCGTTCCAGCCAGCGCTGTTAATTTCGGTGGACGACTGGCAGAGCGCGGCGGCGAGGTCAGCGGGGAGGGTGCGGCTACAGTCGGCGGCGATTTTGGCCTGTTCCTTGGCCCATGCCTTGGCTGTCGGTTGCTTGCCTTTCTTCTCAGCCTTGGCGCGCGCTTCGCTTTCCTTCCGCGCCTGCAACGCCTTCAGCATGCCTGACCGCCAGTCGCTGAAATCGCGGGGAACCATCGGCGCGAGCATCTCCACGCGCTCGCATCGCTGACGCTCGCTGGTGTCGACATCGGACCAGGGCCGGCAGTTGGCGGGCGCGGCGCCACAGTCGAGTCCTTCGGCGAGCGTGGCTTCGACGAGTGACTCTGCGCGGCCGAGGTAGGGCATGGACTGGAGGAGCTCCCTGAGAAGCGCGGTCTCGGCGGCGTCGAGTTCGACCGGCCAGAAGACGCGCAGGACAGCCTCGCGGCCCACGTGGGCAAAGGTGTCGAAGATGAGCTCGGTGCCCTCGCCCTTTTCCTTGGGCATGTAGTGGCGCGTATGGGCGGCGCTGGCAGGCGGCAGCTCAAAGGCGGGCAGGGCGGACGCGAGCTTGTCAAAAAGGCCGCGCGCCTCAACGGGGATGGCGTCGGGACTGGACCAGCCGAGGCGGTTGAAACCCGTGGCGATAAGGGCGCGGCACAGGCGCCAGGGGCTGGGCGGCCATTCGACGGCGCCTTCGTTGATGTGTCGTGCCCAGGGCGAGGCGTGGAAGCGACCGCCGGGAAAGCGAAATTCGAGGCAGATCATGGCGCTCCTCACGAGTCCTCGCTGCTGTCCGCCGCGTCCTTTTTCTTCTTCTTGGGATCTTCCTCGTAGACGACGCACGTCACGCCGTTGTCGCCCGCGAACGAGTCCTTGTCGGCGCAGGCCTTCACCAGGCTGGGCAGGGCGGCGCGCAATTCGGCGAGCTCGGGCAGCTGGAAGCCGTTGGGACGCGTCACGCGGATGGCTTTGACTTGGAGATCGCAGGCCGTGCGCAGGCGCAGATCGCCGTCGAGAAGCGCGCGGATTTTGAAGAGCGCGAGGGTGACGAGCAGCTTTTGAACGTCGCGGTCGAGGCCATAGGTGCGGATCTGTTTCAGATCGAGGCTGAAGAAGGCGGTGATGCGCTCGGCCGTGTATTCGTCGCGCGTGAAGGGGACGTTGCCAAACCCTGCCTTGGTGTTGCCCTGCGGATCGACGTGGTCGTTTTTGACGCCGCCGCTCGCCGCCAGATTGATGCCCGTGGCCTCGATGAAGGACGAGAGGGCGCGCGCCATGCGGAAACGCCCGCCGGCCAGTTCGCTTTTCGACAGAAAGACACCGTGCAAGAGCGCGTTGGCGTCGTAGCGCAGGAGGGTTTTGGCCAGCGTTTGGCGGCTGACGGCGGTGGTCTTGTCGCAGTCCAGCTCCGCCTTGAGCTGCTTGAAGAAGCGCTGGTCCTTGCCTTCGAGGATGTAGGGCGAGTTGAGGCGGTGCGCTTCGCGGATGGAGCTCGTCAGGCAGCGATTCTCGGCGTTGTCGACGCGGACGTAGGAGAGGCCGCGAAGCTCGGGGATGAGCTCGTCCGCCGCGTCGTCCCAAATCGTGGCTTCGAGGCGGTTGGCCATGCTCTGGGCGCTCTCGACGAGGAGGATTTCCTGTTTGCCGGCTGAAAAACGCGCGGCGCCGAGGCTGGGAAAGCCGGTGGGTTGGAAGCGGGTGCCCTGGAGCGGCGCGAGGTCGGCTTCGATCAGGATTCGGGTCGGGGCGTTGGCTTCGAGAAGGGCGTCGAGGTTGGCGAGGGACATGGGGGGGCTCCTTTGAAGAGAGGGCGCCACGGGCGGGCGTGGGTGAGTGTTGGGGGGATGATGGATGGAAAGGTGTTGTCAGGAGGACTGCGCGTCGTCGTCCTGCGAGTCAGGCTTGAGCGCCGCGTCGAGCAGCGCCGCGTCGAGCCCAGCAGACAGCGGGAAGGCAAGGGCGGCGGCCAGTCGTCGGGACAGAGACGGGGGACCGTAAATCCGCGTCAGCCTGGGGCGGTGGCCATGGGCGCCGAGGTGCTGAAGCGCGCGGGTGCCGGCCTCGCGCAGTCGACCAGTCGCGAGCAGGCGCAGGACGTGGGCGCTGGCCGGAATGTCGACGTCGTCCGTGAGCGGCTGGCGCAAGAGGCAGAGGCGAAAAAGCGCGTGCAACGGCGAGAGAACGACGGACTCGCGGCGCGGGGTTGAATGGGTGCGCTTGTCCTGAGCCGGATGGCTGAGTCGAATGGCCATGAGGCCGCGGGCGAGGGCAGCGATGCGTCGTTCGTCCACTGTGCCGTCGATGAAGCGCTCGATGTGCGACACGCGTGCCGGGTAGTCGCTCTGCAGTGCGAGGTGGCTCAAACCAGCGGCCTGTCCCTCGAAGAGGCGGCGCTGCAGCACGGCGAGGAGGTTGTCGACAAGCGGAGCGGAGGCGCGCCAGAGGACGCGCGGGGATTGCTCTTTGTCGAAGCTGTTGCCCTTGAGCGGCAGACAATGGGCGCGGATGGAGCCCAGACTGTCCTTGGCGGGCTGCGTCCGGGCGTCGAACTGTGAAGCGAGCGCGCGGGCCAGATAAAACTCGGCGTCGTTTGGATCCTTCGGATCAGCCAGGCGCAGCCACTCGGCGGAGAGGCGGGGGAGCGGGCGAATCGCGGATCGACCTTCCTGCAGCTTGGGACGACAGGCGACAGCGTCCTCTGCCTCGCCCAAGCGGATGAGCAATTTTTGCCAGCGCGTCGGCTTGTGACTTTCGCGGCAGACATCGAGGACGGCGGTTTCCAGGTCGCGGGCGAGTTTTGACAGGGCCGCGGTTCCTTCTTTGCCCTGACATGTTTTGCGGAAGCGGTCGCACCAGTCGACGATCTCGCGCAGGGGCCTGATCTTTGGGCTGTCATCCACCTGCCAGCGTTCGAGCGGCACGGAGAGAAAACTCTTTCCGTTGCGCTCGATGAATCCAAAGCGCTGGAACGAGGTGACACCGCGCGCGGCGCCCAGTTGGCGAATGGCGAGTGCTGCCTCGATGGGCTGGCGAACGGTTTTGGTCCCAGACTTGAGGCGCCCCTCGGCAAAGAGCGCATTGATCTCGTCGAGACGCGCGGGGGCTGACCACAGCGGCAACCACTGCTCGCCACGACCATTTCCGCAATCGGCGTCCGATGCGCTGGCGTAGCCACTGGCGACGCCTTCGACGGCAAAAGGCGCGGCCGCCTTGACCAGCTCGCGTCCCTCCAAACGGCGCACCGCAGAGACCTTCAGGAGGAGCGCGCCCTCGATCATCAGCACGAAATCCCAGGGATTTTTCGGCGTTCCGACGACGACGGAGTTGAGATCCGAGGGGATGAACTGGCCGATGGCGAACTTAGACGAACCCTGCCGCGTCGAATGTCTCCACAGCGCGGCGCCGAGCAGTTCTTCCGCAGCGTCACGGGGATGTCCGTTCTCGTCGAAGAGATCGATCACCAGGCGCTGCATAAAGTTGTTGGTGAAATCGAGGCGGCCATCGTTGCCGCCTGTTCCAAGGAGCGCGGGGTAGCGCAGCGCGTCGTCGCCCACCATCAGGGCCGCGTCGAGCCAATCAAGGGCGACTGAGGAAAGAGCGGCGCGCAGGTTCCCGACACGGCGCGTCTTTTCGTCTGATTTGGGCGCCTCTTTCAGACCACCGAAAGCCTCACGCGCCACCCCGATGGCTTCTCGATAGGCGGCAAAGCGCGGCGTCTCTGCGCGAGCCAGCGGTTCGATGCCGCTTTTGTTGTCTTTGGGCCAAAACCCACTGCCGCTATTCCACGGCGCGACCACCGGCGTCGGCGCGTAGTCGTTGAGGAAGAAGTCTTTGAGCTCCTCAGCGTCGAGGCGCGTGACGAGACAAAAGGCGTCGTCCTTCCAAAATCCGCGCGCGATTGGGTCTTTTTGTTCGGCGACGAGTCGGAGGATGCCGAGCGCCTTGAGGTAGTGGGCGAGCGGTATCGGCGCGCAGCCGCAGAGCTGGTGCAGGTGCATGGCAAACTTCTCCCTTGAGAGAGAGGAGGGGGCGCGGGCGCTTCAGCCTTGTGGCGCGTCGCGCTTGGAGACGCGGATGTCGGCTGCGCGCAGGAGCGCTTCCAAAAAAGCCAGGCCAAAGGGGCCAAACGCCTTGCGCAGATCGATGACGCGCTCGGTCCAGCTGGCGCCAAATTGGGCTGAGAGCCCCAGGGAGGCAGGCGCCAGGTCGAGCTCGATTTCGGGCAGAGGCGCGCCCCCCAGCGCGATGGATGGCAGCTCATCGCCCTTTTGGACCCCGTGGAGTCGCAGCTCATTTGACGCCTGATCTTCGGCATTCGCCGCGATGGCGCAGCGCACCTTGCCGTGATGGGCGCAGACGAGAAACGCCAGCAGGTTGACCTCGCGCGCGCTGAGCGACGCCAATTCCCGCGCGATCGGGTGCGCCAGCGTCTCCTCGTCCGCTTCTGCCGGCTGCCGCGCAAAAGAGGCGTCCCAGGTCGCGAGCAATTCCAGCGCCGGATCGCTCAACGCCTCGTGTTCGGGCGCGGCGCGACGCAACAGCTGCAAAATCCCCAGCGCGCTCGCCAGCTCGTGACGAAACCCTTGGCGGGCGTTTTTGTCCTGCTGGCTCTTGTCCCAGACCTGGAGCGGCTCATCCTGACCCGCGACGCGAAGTTCATCGGGCGCTTTGGCGAGGTCGTTTTGCCCCAATCGTCCCGCAGCCGCGCGCGCCTCCTCGGAGATCTTCGCCTGGAACGCCGCGTGCGACTTGCCCCAGTCATGAAGCCGGGCAGCCAACCCCAAAACGCGCTTGAGGCAATCCGGCGCCCCGAGTTCGCCGAGCATCGCGCCCACTTCCGTGGCCACTGCCGCAGTGTGCTCGTCGATCGTCTGCCAGACTTCGCTCTTCGCCCGCTCGGCCTTGGGCGCTGTCAATCGTTCCCGCGAAAGATCCGTCACCGGCCCTCGATGCCCCGCGTCCCACCCCGTCTTTTCTTCGCTGTAACCACCCTCAGCCGCGTCGAGCAGGACCGTCATTCCGGGAAAGATGTCGTGCGCCTGGATCTGCTCCCAAGTCTTGTCCTGACAATCGAGCCGCCATGCCCGACGCTTCTTGCCCGTGAGGCAGCCCCTCAGTTCGCCGATCGGCACAGGGCACAGCTCATCTCGACTGATGTCGCCGATGTCCTTGGCCGAGATGCCCTTCTGCGCATTTTGTGGAAGCACCCGCCAAAAAACGCGCACATCGCGGTCGTCGCCCGAGCGGATGTAGCGGCTGATGTCGAGGTCGCTGCCGCTCAGGTCTGGCGCCGTGTCGAAGAGGCTGTCGAGGTCTTTGCGCCGCAGAAGATGAAACGGGGCGTAGGGGTAGAGTTTGGCGCGAGCGGCCTCGTCGAGCGCTTCCTCAAAAGCCTGAAGCGCCTTGGGCGCGCAGTTGCCGCCGAGTTTTTGCAACGCCTCGTGCGCCGCCTGGCATTCGGCCGCAGTGTAGGGCCGCGCCTTCTTGTCGCTGTCGGGCACCTCACCAAAGACGACGACCTCCCCTCGCTCGCCCGCATATCGCGCAGCGCGTCCAAACCGCTGAACGAGGCTCGGCCATGGTGCCAGCTCGCTGAAAAGCACTGCCGCCGAGATGTCCACGCCCGCCTCAACCACCTGCGTGGCGATGGCGATGCGTCCCTCAGGGGGCCTCTCGCCTGTCAGCTTCTCGACGAGGTTCGCCCTCTCGCGCCCGCGAAATCGGCTGTGGAGGAGAAGGAGCTCGGGAGCACTCGATGGTTCAGGTGACGAATCGCCCGACGACATCAGGAGCGCCTGTTGCCTCTGCCCACCTTTTGCCGCCTTTGGCTCCAGGGCTCTGCGGAGCGCCTCATAAAGCGCGTTCGCCTTCCTCACCGTGTTGACCACCGCGAGCGTCAGCGTCCCCAACTTGTGCTTCTTGAGGATCTCTGAGGCCAGTCTGGCGGCCGCCTCGACATCCTTTTTGGCTGACTTCGCCGCAGCCTGCGCCTGTTTCTCTGCCTCGCCCTCGTCCGCCGCGGCATCCGCTGAGTTCTTTTTTTGATCCTCGACTAGGTTGAACGCGAGGTCGTCGCGCCGCTCAAAGGTTTTGGTCACTTCCCACAGCCCGCCGACGCGCGCCGCCTGCGGAATACCCAGACAAGGCAGCGCCTTGGCCGTCCTCCGAAAATCAATCGCCCGTTCAAGCCACTGCGGCTGCAGCGTGGCACTCATCCACCAACAGGCAAAAGGCCGCGCCATCATCTGTCGCGCCTCGTCTTCATCGCGAAACGCCGCCAGCTGCGCGCTCGTCGCCAAACCCACATCCATCAATTGGATTTCGTCGAGCACCCATAAGGCGTCCGTATTCAAAAACCCAAAATCAATGGGCCACCACGCCCGATGCGCCGAATAACCGCGGTTCATTGCCCGCGAAAGCAACATATCCTGCGTTCCGACAATAATAGCCGGTTTCTCCGGCGTCAGCGCCCATTCGCGATCCGTATGTCCACCCAAAAGAACGTGGACATTGACCTTTTCTGTCAAATGCGCCCGCGCAATCCATTGTTTGAGCGCCCCTTCGGTTTGTTCCACCAAAACGCGCATTGGCAAACAAAAGACGAGTCTATTGGGCCATTCGCGATTTGAACGCGCGACGCGATGAAATAACCAGGCAAGCGCCGTTCCCGCTGTTTTGCCAAATCCCGTTGGAATTCGAATAAGTCGATGGCGACAAACAGCGTCTTCCCCCAATTGTTGCTGCCATGCGTGCGGCGGATGACGCGTCAGCTCTTCAAAGTATTGATTGAAATCGCTGCCATTCATGCCGACCCCCCGTCGATGAAATGTTATTCAAACAACCATTCGGCAAATCAAAGCGTGTCTTTGAACAATACATCCGTTCAGTAAAAGACAGTCGCCATCATGCGGGGGTGGGGTATGTCTGGGCGAGCGGCCTGTCAAGCGTTTTTTTGAGGGGCCGATGATTTCATTTTTGAATCAATCCGCAACGCCTCGCCCCGCGACTTGGCCGCCTACGCGTCGCGCAGGGTCGAACTGAAGGCCTCGACCTCCTCTGTCGCCTGTTGTGCTCCTTTGAGTGCCAGAATGATCTTGGCTTTCAGATCCACGTCGGCCTCTTAAAAATCGAGCCGCATCGAAGGAAGCCGTCTGCCAAGCTCGGGCCCGCCATTCGCGCGGCTCGTCACGATTCAAGAATGCCCGCAAAGCCTCAGCGCCTGCGCGTGCCAGCGGAGCAGCTCCGGGATGGTGAGCCCCA
>JAFVYB010000064.1 GCA_017500825.1 Myxococcaceae bacterium
CCACCTTTGGTGGGAGCGAGGACCGACGGTTGCGGAAGGAAGAGGGAGAGCGCGAGAGGGAAAAAACATGGGTTTTTCCCGCTCGCACAATGACGAATTAAAGTCGCTCGAACGGGGCAGAGCGGCGGCCGACACGCCAATGTTAATTCAAGACTTTGGCGCGTCGTTGTCGATGGCGATTCGGAACGATGCCCTGCCGATGGCGAGTCAGGCCAACAAAAAGCGTTTTGGATATAAAAATTAAATCGAGCTAATTTGAGTCGAAATCAAAACAAAAATTAAAATCAAACCTGCCGCGCGCTGAAGCGTTTTTTAAAATGCCGTGCGCTGAAGCACAAAAAACATTAGCGCGATGGTTGAAGGGCGGTTAAAGTCCGTCGCTTTTTTCAGGGGCGCCTGACCGAGGCACCCTCAAATGGCGTTTCTTTCAACAGCCTTCTTTTGGAGACCGCGGATGCACTTTCTTCCCTCTTTGAATGCCCTGGCAATGGTCGCAACAGCCGGGAGCGCGCCGATCGCCGCAGAGAACAACACGGAGCCCCTTTGGCTCTGGATCATCTTTGGCGCTGTCGTTGTCGCCAGCCTGATCATTGACCTCTTTGCCCACAACAAGTCGCACAACGATTCGCTCAAGAGCGCGGCCATCTGGTCGGCGGTCTGGATCGGTCTGGCCATCGTCTTTGGCCTCGCGGTCTGGCCGATTATCGGCACCGAGCATGTGAGCCAGTATTTCACGGCCTACCTGCTCGAAAAATCGCTCTCGGTGGACAACCTCTTTGTCTTCATCGTCATCTTTTCATTCTTTAAAATCGACGTTCACCAACAGCGGCGCGTTCTCTTCTGGGGAATCATGGGCGCGCTCATCATGCGGGCGCTCTTCATCTTCCTGGGCGTCGAGCTGCTTTTGCACTTCAAGTGGCTCTTCTACCTCTTTGGCGCGTTTCTCGTCTTTACGGGCGTCAAGCTGCTCAAAAGCGGCGACGACGAGGTCAAGCCCGAGGAGCAATTCATTTATAAATTCGCGCTCAAGCACCTGCCCATCTGCGACAGCGACTCGACGCATTTTTTCCACGTCGAAAACGGCAAGCGCATGGTGACGAAGCTCTTCCTCGTGCTGCTCGTCGTCGAGACGACCGACCTGATGTTCGCCGTCGACTCGATTCCGGCGGTGCTGGCTGTCTCGCAGGACATGTTCGTCGTCTACACCTCGAACATCTTCGCCATTCTCGGCCTGAGGGCGCTCTACTTCCTGCTGGCCGGCGTGATGAGCCACCTGCGATTTCTCAATGTCGGCCTGGCGATCGTGCTCGCCTTCATCGGCGTGAAGATGATCCTCGCCGGTCCGGAAATCGCCTTCCTCGGCATCCCGGCGCCGGGCATTCACATCGACCCGACCGTGTCGCTGGCCATTGTTGGCAGCATCCTCGCCATCGCCATCATTGCCTCGCTCATCGCGCAGCGGCGGGAAAAGAAGCTGGCGGCGGCGAGTGCGGACAGCCATGACGCGGGCCAGGGCAGCGCGGCGGTGAAGACAGAGGAAAACGCCTCTCAGGCGCAGTCACAGAGCGAAGAGGCGGCGCCTGACCTGGCGGCGCAGTCGACAGATGAGAGCGCCACGGCTGGCGAAAGCGCCACGGTTGACGAAAGCGCGGATGAGGCTCCGAAAGAAGCGCCCCAGGCAGAAGAAGCGGCGTCCGAAGCCAAGTCAGCGCCCGGCGAATGAGCTCAGGCGCGTTTTGGATCTCAAAGGCGGGTCGTCCCTGGTGGATGGCCCGCTTTTTTTGTCCGCTGTCGAATTATTTATTTTGATTGGAGCGATGAATTTTGGCGCGGACAATTCAAATGAACTCGGCGTATCAATCAATTGTGAGGCGAAATACCTGGCGGCGAATGTTGGCGCGCGGCAGGCGGTATTCCCAATGGTCGATCAATGGCTCAAAAGATTTTTCGGAAAGCGAATGGGGAAAGGCGCGGGCAATGTCGTCGCGGCGCACCTTGTCGCTGACCATGGCGATGAGTCGGCCCGGGCGGCGCACGTAATGGCGCGCGAGATCAAACCACGCGTCCGGCGCGCAAAAAGCCCGCGAAATGGCGCCAGCGCTAAGTTCGAGGCCTTCGCGGTCGGGATTGCCCATGGCACGCACCTGACAGGCGCGGACGTTGGAGAGGCCCAGCTGGGCGACGACCGCCTTGAGGAAGCCGACTTTTTTGTGGACCGTCTCGACGAGGCGCCACTGTTGTTCGGGGTGGAGGATGGCCAGGGGGATGCCGGGCACGCCGCCGCCAGTGCCGATGTCGATGACCGAGTCGAGTTCGCGCGTCGCGCCCGCCGCGCCCAACGCGTCGACGAGATGGCCCTCGATGGCCTCGCGCGGGTCGGTGATGGCCGTCAGGTTGACCTTGCGGTTCCAGGCAAGGAGCAGGTCGAGGTAGCGCAGGAGCTTGTCGATCTTGGCGCCGCTCAACTCGACGCCCAATGAAAAGGCGCCCGACTCAAGCAGGGCGCCCATGTGTTTGGCGGAGGTTGGTGTCGTCACGTGCTGCCCTTTGGCGACGGCGCGTCAGCGCTGGATCAGGAGGATGTGGGCAAAGGTGCCGTTGGGGTCGAGGCGCACGTAATTGTTCGGGCCGTGCCAGCGATACGTCTGGTTGGAGAGCAGATCCGTGACGAGGTAGTCCGCGTCGCCGCCGCCATAGAGACTCTCCGGCAGATGGATTGTCGACTCCTGGGCATGGTGCGGATCGAGGTTGAGCACCGTGACGACGCAGCCCTCGCTGGCGCGCGTCGGCGTCTTGGCAAAGGCGATGACATTCGAGTTGGTCGAGCCGAGCAGGATCAGGTTGTCGGTGCGCCACAGGGCGCGGTGGGCGTGCCTGATCTCGTTGACGCGCGCGATGAGTGAATTGAGATTGCCGGCCGCCTCGTAGTCGCGCTTGCGGATCTCGTATTTCTCCGAGTCGAGGTATTCCTCGCTGCCCTCGCGCACCGGCGTGTTCTCGCAGAGCTCAAAGCCGCTGTAGATGCCGTAGGTCGACCCCAGCGTGGCGGCGAGCAACAGGCGCGTGATGAAAGCCGCGCGGCCGCCCTTCTGCAGGTAGGCGTGGAGAATGTCGGGCGTGTTGGCGAAGAAGTTGGGCCGCAGGTAGTTCCTCAGGGGGGAGAGGAAGAGCTCGCGCGCGTAGTCCTCGATTTCGCCGCGTTCGTTGCGCCAGGTGAAATAGCTGTAGGACTGCGTGAAGCCGACCTTGGCCAGAAGGCCCATGCGCTTGGGGCGCGTGAAGGCCTCGGCGAGGAAGAGGACGTCGGGATGGACGCGGTGGATCTCGGCGATGACCCATTCCCAGAAGCCAATGGCCTTGGTGTGCGGATTGTCGACGCGGAAGATGCGCACGCCGTGGCCGATCCAGAACAGGAGCACGTCGCGCAGGGCGGCGTAGAGCCCCTCGCGGTCCTCGGTGTCGAAGTTGATGGGATAGATGTCCTGATACTTTTTGGGCGGGTTCTCGGCGTATTTGATCGAGCCGTCGGGACGCTGGTTGAACCACTTGGGATGCGCTTTGACCCACGGGTGGTCGGGCGAGCACTGGATGGCGAAGTCGAGGGCGATCTCCAGGCCGCAGGCGCTCGCGGCGCGCACCATCTCGTCGAAGTCGCCCAGGGTGCCCAGGTCGGGGTGGATCTCGGTGTGGCCGCCCGTCGCGTGGCCAATGGCCCAGGGGCTGCCCACATCGCCCGGCTCAGCCGTCTCGGTGTTGTTGCGGCCCTTTCGCGCTGTCTCGCCGATGGGATGGATCGGCGGCAGGTAGACGACGTCGAACCCCATCGCCGCCAGCTTGGGCAGGCGCTGCGCCACGTCGCGCAGGGTGCCGCTCTTGGTCGGGTGACTGCCCTGCGAGCGCGGGAAGAGCTCATACCAGGCGCCAAACGCGGCCCTTTCGCGGTCAGACCAGAGAGGGAAGGCCTTGGGATAGAGGCGGGCGTCGGCACGCAGGTCGTTGCGGTCCATCAGCTCGTCCAAGTCGACGTCGGTCGCCACGCGGCGCAGCTCGACAGGGTCGTTCGCCGCCTCCTTGAGCGCGGCCAGCGCGTCGAACAGCGCCTGGCGGTCGATTCCCTTGCAGGCGAGTGCCGTCTGTTCGATGAGCCGCAGGCCTTCGAGGCGCTCGCTCGTCACGTCCTGCCCGGCGTCGAGCTTTTTGACGAACTCGTCGCGCCACGTGCCAAAGGCGTCGGTCCAGGCGAGGATGGTGAAGGCGTAGGGGCCGACACCGCCGACGGAAAAACTCCCACGCCAACGGTCGTTCCAGTCGGGGGAAGTGGTCAGGCGCGATTCGTTCCAGCCCTGATCGAGCGCGGGCGCACTCAAGCCTTCGGCCACGGTCCAGTCCTCGGGTCTCAGCTTGCGGAAAAGCACGGCCGCCTTGAGCTTGTCGTGGCCGTCCTTCCAGATGTCGGCGCCCACATGGACGACATCGCCCTCGATCGCCTTGACCGCGTAACGCCCGGCGTCGACGGTCGGCTCAATGCCCTCAATCGCGATGCGGACGCGCGCCCAACTCGGCAGCGACGGAAGAGGCGCGGCCTTGGCGGCTTTGGTCCTGGAAACCGAACCCTTGGGGCGTCCCGGACGGCGCTTGGGCGGCGCCTCGACTGCGGTCGTCTTAGCTGCGGTCTTCTTGGCGGAGTCGGCGGAAGCCTTCTTGGCGCGTGTGCTGTTCATGTGTGTCCTCGTGGCAAGGGGGAGCAGAGGGTGAGAGACAAAAACGGCGCGCCTCATCTGCACGAGTGACCGCAGATGTCCAGCGCTTAGCCGCGCGAAAACTCGCCATTTTGCTGTTATTTTGTTCAGTCATTTTGCTGGCGTTTTGTTCAGTTGTTTTCGCCTGTCGAAATCGCCGCCGCGCCAGAGAAGCCGCGCTTGACGCTCCCCCATGCCTCGACAAAAAGGCGCCCCGCTTCACCGCAGAGCCCACACCCCACCCCCGGCCGCCACGGCGCCCGCCAAGGAGTCTCCACATGAACAAAATCCTCATCACCCACGGCACGGTCCTCACCCTCGGCAAAGACAACCGCGTGCTCAAGGACGGCGCCGTGCTCATCTGCGGCGACAAGATCGCCGCCATCGACGCCACCGACACCCTTCTGGCCGCCCATCCCGACGCCGAACGCATCGACGCGCGCGGCCGCGTGGTCATGCCGGGCTTCATCTGCGCCCACCACCACTTCTACAGCACGCTCTGCTGCGGCCTTTCGAGCAAGCCGGGCGCGAACTTCGTCGAAGTCCTCGAAAACCTCTGGTGGAAGCTCGACCGCGCCCTCAGCCTCGAAGACTGCGTCGTCTCCGCCCAAATCCCCATCCTGCGCGCCATCCGCTCGGGCACGACGACCATCTTCGACCACCACGCCAGCCCCAACGCCATCGGCGGCAGCCTGCACGCCATCGCCGACGTGGTGCGCGAGAGCGGCATCCGCGCCTCGCTCTGCTACGAAATCACCGACCGCAACGGCCTGGACGGCGCCGACGCCGGCATCGCCGAGAGCCGCGCCTTCCTCGAAGAGGCCAAAGCCGACAAGAGCGGCCGCCTGCACGCGCTTGTGGGCCTGCACGCCGCCATGACCATCGGCCAGTCCACCTTGGACAAGTGCGTCGAGCTCATCCGCGAATTCGATTCCGGCTTCCACGTCCACGTCGCCGAAGGCCTCGCCGATCAAGAGGACAGCCAGGCCAAATACGGCATGCGCGTCGTCGAGCGACTGGCCAAAGCCGGCGCCCTGGGCCCCAAGACCATGGCCATCCACTGCATCCACGTCGACGACCGCGAGATCGACCTCTTGCGCGAGACCAACACCACCGTCGTCCACAACCCGCAGTCCAACATGAACAACGCCGTGGGCGCGGCGCGCATCATCGACATGATTCAGAAGGGCATCCGCGTCGGCCTCGGCACCGACGGCATGACGAGCGACATGCGCGAAGAAGTCCGCAACGGCCTGTGGCTGCGCCATCACGAGCACAAAGACCCGCGCGTCGGCTTTGTCGAGCTGGCCACCATGCTGCTCATGAACAACGCCGCCATCGCCAGCGACGCCTTTGGCCAGACCATCGGCAGCCTCGAAGTCGGCGCCGCCGCGGATGTCATCATCTCCGATCACATCCCCTTCACGCCCATCGAGCCGGGCAACGTCCTCGGCCACATTGTCTTTGGCGTCACGGCCGCGCCCATCGACACCACCATCGCCGCCGGCAAAGTCCTGATGCAAAACAAAGAGCTCAAAACAATGGACGCGGAAAAGATCTGCGCCGAAGCCGAAAAACTCGCGCCCGCCACCTGGGAGCGCTTCGCGGCCCTGTAAAATCTCTTTTGATTGTTTTTATTGTTTTTGCTTGAGCGCACGGCGTTTTGTTTCACGCTGTGCGCTTTTTATTTTCGCGTTTCAACAAACAATTCATGAAGACGCGTCCAGGCCATGACGCGGCGTTTCAAAGCACAAAACAAACGCTCAAACGCAAAAACCATTCGCCAACGCGCCTTTCAATTATTCCGCGCGTTTCAAACGCCTCGATGCCATCAATAGAAAACATAACGCCAGCGCGGCGCTATTGCCCGAAGCGTCACTGTCCGCCGCGCCGCAGCCGTTCTTGACGACTTTAGATTGGGGAGCGCGACAGACGCCGTTTTGGCAGGTATCGCCGCGTTGGCCGCAGGAGGTGCCGTCAGGCTTGTTGTCATACATGCATTCGCCGGTTAAAGTATGGCAACCATTGCCGCGAATGCTTTGGCATTCATCGGGCGGCGGACAATAAACCGTGCCTTCGCTCACGCAACTACCCCAGAGGCAATAATCATTGAGGGTGCAGGCGTTGTTGTCATCGCAGGCAGTATTGGTCGGCTTATTGTCGCCAGGCAGGCATTCGCCGGTCGCTGAATCGCAACGGCCGGGGAGGACGCAATCATTGCCCGCGGCGCATTCTTTGGGCTCGCCTGATTGGCACAAGCCATTGTCGCAATAATCGTTAAGGGTGCAGAGGTCGCCGTCATCGCATTTGGAATGCGTTGTTCCGCAAACGCCATCGGTGGCGGCGCCGCGCGCGCGGCTGCAGGCGAAACAGGGCGCGTTCTGGCAGACAGTATCGCAGCAGACGCCAAGGGAACAAATACCGCTTTGGCATTGACTGTTGTTGACGCATTCGGCGCCGTTTTCGAGATCGCTTCCGCCAACAAATTCGGCCATCCAGTCGGAATAGGCGGTGACGATGGTGCTGCAACTGTAATAACTGCACTTGTAATCGGAATAGGCGTGGACAGCCGCGACATAGGTGACATTGTCGCGTTCGATAAGAAAAGGGCCGCCGCTGTCGCCGCTGCAGATAAGGCCTTCGTTATAATAACTGCACATCGTATTCGGCATTCCCGGGGAACAAGATTCATCGCTCAGACAAATCTGATCGATGTTTTGTTCGAGCATCAGGCGCTCGCCGCTGCTGCCTGTTTCGGTAACGCCAAAGCCGACATCAACGCCGCTCAGGCCCAAATCCGCCTCGGTAATCGCCAATTCGACGGGAAGCGCGGGAATGGGCGTGACATTGTCAAAGGGCGAGGCGATGCGCAAAAGCGCGATGTCGTTCATAAACGCCTCCTCGTCATAACCGGAATGGGCGTGGATCGCGGTGACCTGGCGCGCCTGATAATTGGAATCGCCCAGGCCTTCGGTGACATAAATCCAGAATTGGCCGGGGTCGGTTTCCAATTGGCAATTGGTGGTTTCACCGGTTGCGTAATTGTATTCGCAATCTTTGACATAGAGGCAATGGGCGGCGGTGAGGACAATGGTGTCGGTGATGAGCGTGCCGCTGCACACGCCGTAGCCTTGATAGCCGAGATGGACAACGGCGTCGTAGCCGGGGCCAGTGGCGGGCGTGCCGTTGATAATGGCGCGGGGCAATGCCGGGCGCTCTGGGCCGCTCATCTGAACGGGGGAGGCCTCTTCGGCCGCGCAGGCGGCGAAAAGGGCGACCAAAAGCGGCGGACAAAGGGCGGCGAGGATGCGGAACAGGGCGAGGGGCATGGTCGTCTCTCGAAGGGGCAGGGCCGCGCCAACAAGGTGGAATCGCTTACGCGGCAAAAGGGGGGGAACAAAAAGGCGCGCCCGCATAGGGGAGAAAACGCCTGGCGATCCACCAAAAAACACCAGCAAAAACAATACGGCGGCGCTCAGAATGGAAAAAATAAATCGGCAATATGATCCTGAATACACATTTAATATGACACAGAACACCCGATGAATAAAATAAATTTAAATCGAGCAAATTCAGCAATCGAGAGGCGAATTAAGCGCGGCGGGCGGAGAATTGGTAACAAAACGCGTCGATTTGAGCGCCTGGTTTGTTTTGTCCCGGGCGCAACGCGTCAAACAATGTCAAGCGCCACGACTGCCGACGCGATCACAAAAACCGGCGTTTGTCCCGCCATTCAAAATCGAATGAATTGTCATGTTTTTGATAAAACGCGCGAATGCTGAGGCGATTGTTCTGTTTGAGACGCGCCGCATTTAAAACACGTTTGGGGGATTGTGCGCTGGCGGCGGAATGGCGGGGAATGGGGGCATGAACCAGACGGATCGATTGCTTCAGCTGATGGCTTTGTTTTGGCGGCGGCGCGAACCCATTTCATTTGAACGGCTCATGGAATGGTTTCCCGAGGATTATGGGCAAAAGGGCGCGGCATCGGCCCGGCGCATGTTTGAGCGCGACAAGGCGGCGCTGGCGCAGATGGGGATCGCGCTCGATTACGTGGCGCCGCGACGGGAGGCAGAGGCGGAGGCGGAGGGGTATCGGCTGAGGCGCGGGGACGAGGGGCGGCGCGCGGCGATTGGCCCTCAGGTGCGAGAGGCGATGATCAAGGCGGGGGAAATGGCGCTCAAGGCGGGGTGTCTGGAGCGGGAGGCGCTGAAGGGCGCGCTGCACAAGCTCAGGCTCATGGGGGAGGCGCCGTTGGGCGGATGCGAGGCTGTGCGCGGGCAGAGTGCGGCGGATTTGGGGCGCATCGGGCCGTGGACGGGCGAGGTCGAGCGTATCTGGCGGGCGATCGTCGAGGAAAAGCGGCTGACGATTCGCTACGCCACGGCGGCGGATCCCGAGGGGCGGGTGCGCGACATCGACCCCTGGTGGCTCGTGTGGGAGCGCGGCGATTTTTCGCTGGGGGCGTTTTGTCATCTGCGGGGGGCGGCGCGGACGTTTCGGCTGGGGCGGGTGCGCGAGGTGAGGCTGTGCGCGGGCAAGTCGCCGCCGTTTGTGGCGTGGCCCAATGGGCGTCGGGTCGAGCGGTCCGGGCCATCGTGGCGCCTGCCCTGTCATGAACCTGTCGAGGTGGTGCTGAGTCTGGGCAGGCCGCTTTTGCCCCTGGCCGGGCGGCTGTTTCCGGGGGGAAGGCGGGTGCCTTCGCAGGGGCGGGCGGCGTGGATTGCCCTGGAAGCGACGTGTCTCGACAACCTGATCGCGCATGTCGTTCGCCATTGGCCGCTCGTTCGCGTGATCGCGCCTGCCGAGGCTGTCGCGCGGGTGTGTTCGACCGCGCGCGCCGCGCTCATGGCGCATCGAGAGGAGCTGTCACCGGGGATGGGAGAGGGGGCGGCCACGACTCTCAGGCGACCGCGCGAACCTTGGGGCGGGACATCCGACGGCGGAGACGCGGGGCCAGGCGCGGCGGAGCGTTTGACGGGGCGTTCGACACAGGGGGCGCGGCTGGAAGGCACGGGCTGAACCTGAAGCGCGACCTGAACACCGAGAGGAGGCGGGCGATGCGAACCCAAGCCAGGCGGTCACAGGCCAGGCGTTCCCCAGGCACGCGTTCCAAAGCCAGGCGCTCCCACGGCGCGGCGCTCAGGCGGCTGCTCTTCGTCATTCCCTATGCCGCGCGCTGTCCCGGGGTGCCTTTGGCGGTGCTGGCGCGGCGGCTTGGCGTCAATCCGGCGCGGCTCAGGCGCGACATCGAGCGGCTCAACCTCATCGGCGCGCCGCCACGTGGGCCGGACGACCTGATCGACGTGGAGGTGAGCGGCGGGCGCGTCTTTGTCCATCTCGCGCAGCGCTTTGACCGGGTGCCGGATCTGACTTCGCGCGAGGCCGTGGCGCTGCTCTTGGGCGCGCAGCGGGCGCGGCAGTGGAGCCTGGGCAGGCGCGCGGACGGGATGGATGTCGACAGCGACGGGATGCGCGCGCGGCTGATGGACTCGCTTTCGGCGGGAGAACGCGACGACTTCGAGCGGCAGGCGGGGCGGTTTTTCGTGGGCGGCGGGCAGATGGACGCCGAGATCGCGCTCTTCGCCCAGGCCATCGAGGCGTCGCGGGAGGTGCGCTTTCAGGCGCTCGACATCGCGCGGGCGCGGCTGACGCGGCATGTGGTCGAGCCGCTGGCGATAGGTGAGACGCGGGGGCGCTGGTGGCTCGACGCGTTGGAGGCGCGCGGGAAAGAGCGGCGCGTGTTCCGGCGGCGGCTGTTCGAGGTGGACAAGCTGACCTCGGTGGCGCTGACCGGGCGGCGGGTCGCGGCCAGAACAAGGGCCGAGGAAGAGGAAGCGGCGGGCCAGTTCGAGGCGTCACGACAGACGGCCATTGTCGCGGTCGCGTCGGCGCTCGGCGACTGGTTCGCACAGGCGTTGCCAGAGGGGGATGTGGCGCGGCTGACGACCATCGCGGGGCAGGCGCAGGGACAGCGGGTGTTCGAGGTGGCCGTGGCAGATCGCGCGGGGCTCATCCGGCTCGTTGTCTCGCTCGGTGGCAGGGCGCGGGTGATCTCGCCGCCGGACCTCAAGCGCGCGGTGGCGCGGATGGCGTGGCAGGCTCTCGACGCGCACGCCTCGCTGGAACAGCGGAAGGCCAGGGAAGAGGCCCATGGCGCGCAAACGTGAGCGCGGCGCACAGGACGCGGGCAGCCGGGGAGGCGACGAGGGGGACTTGTGGCCGCCATGCCCCAAAAAGCGCGGCGGGCGCGGAAATCGCAGAAACCACGCGACGCGCGGCCAAAGCCCAAACGCCAGAGGTCATTCGACGCGGACTTCGGCGCTCCTGTGGCGTGGACCGCGCCCCTCGCTGTCCGAGGCTTCGGCGCCGCAACGCCAGCGCTCGCCTGGACGCGTCATGCGGGCCGGGATGCGCTGGGTGGTGGCCGCGAGCGACTGCTCCTGATCGTTTTTCCACCAGATGAAGCGGTAGCTCAGGCGATCGCCGTCCGCGTCGCGGGCTTCGGCGACGAGCTCGCAGGTCAGGCTGTCGCGGCTCTTGGGCGCGCTCGGACTCAGGCGCACGCGTGGCGCGCCGGGCAGGCTGTTGGCGTAGCGGCGTTCGGCGCGGACCTTGGGAGAGGCGCCAATCTCGTTATGGGCCGTGACCTCGCAGCGATAGAGCGGGCCGCGGCGGAGCTGTTCGGCCTTCAGGCGCCAGGGCTCGTCGGCCGAGGCCTGAATGGGCGCGCCGTCCTGGGTCCAGCGGTAGTCGTAGCGGAGAACGCCACCGTTCGCGTCGCGGGCAGGCTTGACGATGCGGCAGAAGAGGTCGTCCCCGGAGCGCGGCTCGCGCGGCTCGACAGCGATCTCCGGGGCGCTCGGAGCGATGTTTTGCACCACGACCCTCTGCGATTCGGCGCGGGCGGAGAGTTCGCCCTCGGTGCGCGTCACGGCGCAGCTGATCGACTGTCCGGCGCGGGCGCGGCTGACTTCGAGGCGCGAAGAGGCCGGGCCCAGGCGCAG
>JAFVYB010000065.1 GCA_017500825.1 Myxococcaceae bacterium
CAGGTCCTTGTCGGCCTTGACGACGATGAGTGGTTCGTCGTGCATCCGGACGGCACCGAAGAGCTGTTTGAAATGCCTGAAAATGAAGACGAATGGGACCCAGAGGTATGGGACGTGGACGAGGAAGAGAATGAGGACGACGAAGCGGACGAATAGAGCCGATTGAACGCGCGCCCCTCCCCCAAAAACAAAAGCCCCGTCTCCATGTTGAGGCGGGGATTTTTTGTATTCCACAAAGGAAGAGAAAAAAGCGCACCCGTTGGCAGGCATTGCACGCCATTGACCATCAAAGACCGGGCCAAGTCCCTCAACACGCTTTATCCGCCCTCAAAGCGAAAAAGATAGCCTCGAAGATGTCAGCGCATGGTTTGTGACGCCATCGAGGGCATTGAAACAGTTGAGGGGTTTTGCTGGTTTGATTTGGACAAAAGATTTAAATGGAAAAATTGAGAAAATAAAATCGAGCAAATCGATGTCGGCGGATGAATTGGCGTTTTGCGGCGCGTCGCGCGGATATGAATTGGGGACGCGGATGCAGTTTTTGAAGGGAACGATGGTGATTTAACGGCAATTTAGGTGCGCGTCAGTCAAAATAAAGTTGGCTCTTTTCTGATAAATTCTCCGCACCGTCGCGCGGGAGCGCAGGGAATGATTTTCAGACAATGAGTCAGAAAAAAGGGGCGAAGGCACATCGATAAAGGACAAAACCCATAAAAAAGCCCCCCTGGGGGCATGCTCCAGGGGGGCGTTGCGGGGATAAAATTTAAAAACGACAGAAAAAATTATTTGGTGTCCGCGCAACAACGGAATCCGACAAATTCATCTGACTTGTTGACCGGTCCATTGCGTCGCGCAGAGCAGCGGGAGGCGTGATCCGGGCGGTTGGCGGCGCCACCCTTGATCGCTTTGCCCGTGCCGCGGGCGTTGTAGGACGAGGCGGTCCATTCGGCGAGGTTGCCCGCGAGGTCCGCGACACCAAAGCTCGACAGGCAGCGGCGCGCCTCACCGGCGCCCTTGACTTCGCGCGGGCGTCCCGAGGGCGTCTGTGTGTTGCAGAGCTCGTCGTCGAAGGTGTTGCCGTAGGGGAAGCGGTCGTTGCGCGCTCCCTTGCAGGCGCGCTCCCATTCGTTTTCCGTGCACAGGCGCTTGCCTTCCTTGGCGCAGGCCGCCTCGGCCGCCGCGTAGGTGACGCCGCCCTTGGGCCTGACGCCCTTGCGGTTGGGATACTCGTAGATATCGATGCAGTAGGCGGGCATCGAGACCGATTCGAGACCGCGCTCGCCAAAGCCGCGCATGGGATCGTCGGCGGTCGTCCCTGCCTTGAAGCTTCCGGCGTGAATGAGCTTCATCTGAGAGGGACAGCCGCCCCGACTGGCGCGTTTGGCGCTCTGGGCCTTGGGCGCGCTTTCCTTGCCCTTGGACTGAGGCTTGTGCGCTGCGGGTTGAGCGGCCTTTTTCACGTCGGTTTTGGCCATGGGCTTGGCGTCTTCTTTGACCGCTGGCTTGGGCTGGGCGCTTTGGGCTGACGCTTCTTGGGGAGGGGCGTCGACTTTGGCGGACGTGGACGGCTCGGGGCGTTTTTGCTGGGCGGATGTCGCTGTCGCCGCCTCTTGGGCGTGATCCGCGGCGGGGGACGCTGCCTGGGCGACGGCCTTGTCGGATGATTTTGGCGTGTCGCTCTTGGTCGCCTCGCGCGCGCTGTCGGCTTTGGTGTCGGCAGTCGGCGCTTGAGGCGCGTCGGCGGATGATTTCCCCTCGGAGGTCGACGCCTTGGCGACAGGCTGCGTCACTTCGGTCGCGTCGGCGGTGGGCGCGGGCTGTCCCTTTTGGCTCAGGGCGAACCAGGCGATTGGCGCGCTGATCGCGATGCCGAGCAGGACGACGAGCAAGGTGGACGTGGCCGATTGTTTCCTGGCCTTTTTGGAGGCGCTCTTGACGCGCGCGCTTTCCGTCGGAATGGGCGGCGGCTGATCGGCGGCGGGAATCGGAGGGGGGATGGCGCCAGCGTCGGGCGTTGGCTCGGCGTCGGGCTGGAAGGCTTCGTCGAGTGGCTTTGGCGGCGTCTCATCCGGGAACTCGGCGATGATCGACGAGAGCTCGGCGAGGAATTCCGCGGCTGTGCTGTGTCGGCTGAGCGGGTTGTCGTTCAGCGCGCGTCGATAAAGCGACTCAATCTCCGCCGGCAGGTGCGGCGCGTGCTGGCGCAATTCGGGGACCTGTCCCCCTTCGGGGCGGACGCCGGCCAGCATTTCGCCGAGGATGACGCCCAACGCGTAGATGTCGATGCGGCGGTCGACGTCCTCCTGTCCCGACACGAATTCGGGGGCGAGATAGGCGTGCGCACCCTTGGCGCGCTGGGCTGCGACAAAGGGCAGGCGCGGCAGGGCGAGGCCGAGGCCGAAATCGGTCAGCTTGAGCAGATCCGGCAGGACGATCACGTTCTCTGGCTTGACACCGCCGTGAGGGCCGACCGCGTGGGCCGCGTCGAGCGCCGCCGCGATTTGGGCGAAGATCGGCTCGATTTCACCGAGGGTGAAGCGCTCGTTCTTCTCGCGCCTGAGGTCGATGATGCGCCTGAGCGTCAGCCCCTCGAGGAGCTGCATGGTGAAGAACGGCCACTTGTTCGCCGTCCCGTCGCCGTGAACGTGGACGAGGTTGGGCTGCGAGAACTTGCGCGCCAGGCGAATCTCGGCGGCGAAGGACTTTCGCTCTTCGGGGGACTGCAGGAGCTTGGGCGAGATGGCCTTAATCGCCACCGCGACATCCAATTCCTGGTCAAAGGCCTTGTAGACCTGCCCCACGGGGCCGGTGCCGATGAGTCCCTGGATTCGGTAGCGCTCATCGATGATGTCGCCATCCTTAAAAGCGGAGGCGTCGGCCGGCAAAGGCGGCGGCTTGCGCGGCGTCAGGGATGTTGAACTCGACGAGCGCGGATGGGCCGGATCAGAGGTGAACTTCTGTCCACATGCCCCACAGCTCTCACTTCCATCAGGTGCGTGGCTTCCGCAGCGGTAACAAAGCAAAGAGTCTGGCTCCGAGATGAGGTCACGCGAGGTGACGGTGTAGGCAAACAGACCAGAAAAAAGGCGGCGCGCTTTAGCAGACGCCCAGCGGACAGGGCAAGGGGAGGAACAGAAGGGGAGAATCGCCCTGAACAAGGCGGCGCCATGGCTCGCAAACGCCTGATTTCCGAGGGGAAGGCGCGGATTTTAAAAACAGTCGCTTTGGAAAAACGCCTCCCGGTGAACCGCCGCGAGAGCACTGAGGCGAAGAAACCGCCTCGAAAAGCCTCGATAAATTCGCCTCGATGATTTGGCGGGCGGTCAATGCCGATTGAGGCGGCGCCATAGCCGGGCCGGGCGATGAAGGGGGCCTTTGTTCAATGCCATCGCCTGTGTGGCGCGGCGGCGTCTGGGCTGGGCGTGGGAGGTGTTTTGACGGGCGTCGGCGCAAGTCTTGAGCGCCTCATTCTCACCCCTTGCCCTCGGGCCGATGCGTGCTAAGGGGCGCCGGCTTTTCCTCCCCCTTTGGGCGGTCGGCGTCGCGACTTTTATTTGTCTGTCGATTGTTCGCTGTCGCCGCGCGCCCGGATGGAATCGCCCCAGGCGCGGCCCTGTTGCCGACCTTCGCTTTTCGCCTGCTCCAAACGGAATTGGGCGTCACCATATTCGAGAGATCCGCGCACATGCCCCTCAGCCCCCTTTTGCCCCACAGCGCGCCGCTTGGCGCAGCAGGCCTCGATTACTTCGACATCGTCCTCAACTCGGGCCCCATCGGCATTGGCGTGCTCCTCTTGCTCGTCGGCGCCTCGATCGCCTCCTGGGCCATCATCGCCATCAAGTATTTTCACCTGCGCGACGCGCATCGGCAGACGGTGCGGTTTCTCGATTTCTTCTGGCAGTCCAAGCGGCTCGAAGACGTTTACGCAGAGGCTGAAAAGCTCTCGACCTCGCCGATCAGCCAGCTCTTCCGCGCCGGTTACGTGGAATTGACCAAGGTCACCTCGAACAGCGCCGCGCCAACCAAGGCGGATCAAAGCGCGCCTGCGCCAGGCAAGGTGGCCGACACGGCGGGGCTGGAGAACATCGAGCGCGCGCTCAGACGGGCTTCTGTCTCAGAGCTCACCTATCTCGAATCCAAGGTGTCATTTTTGGCGACAGTGGGGTCGGCCGCGCCCTTTGTCGGACTTTTTGGCACAGTCTGGGGGATTATGGGCGCCTTTCAGGACATCTACCTGCAGGGCAACGCCAACCTCGCCACCGTGGCCAAGCCGATCTCCGAGGCGCTGATCGCCACCGCCGTCGGCCTCTTCGCCGCCATTCCCGCCGTCGTCGCCTACAATTTCTTTCTCTCGAAGATCAAAGTGCTCGAAGGCGAGATGGAGAGCTTTTCCAGCGACTTCCTCAACATCGTCAAACGCCACTTTTTCCGGTGAGGGCCGAGGGATGGGGCGCGTCCGACTTTTCTGGGGCGCGGATGGATGTCTCAGGCGCGCGGATAATTGAAACGCGCGTGTTTGGAGTCGGGCGCTCAAGCGGCGGCGTCATCGGCCTGGGCAGTTTGAACGGCCAAGGCCATGCCTGGGGCGTGGGCGGCGGATTCAACAAATCAGCAAGCGGGAGGTTGTGACGCAATGGGCATGTCCACCGGCGGTGGCCGCAAAGGCGCGATGAGCGAGATCAACGTGACGCCTCTCGTCGACGTGATGCTCGTGTTGCTCATCATCTTCATGGTGACCGCGCCGCTCATTCAGCAGGGGGTCAAGGTCCAGTTGCCGAGCGCCAAGGCCGCGCCGATCGAGGCCAAGGAAAAGAAGCTGGTGCTGGCCATTGACGCCGCAGGCCGCGTCTTCATCGGCGACGTTCAGGTGCCGCTCGACGAGCTGGAGGTGAAGCTCAAGACGAACGCCAAGGCGCAGGCCGACAACGAGGTCTTTCTGCACGCCGATCGCGACATCAAATACGGCGTCGTGGTCGAGGTGATGGCCGCCGCCCAGCGGGCTGGCATCGAGAACGTGGGGATGATCACGGATCCGTCTGGTCAGGCGGGCGTGGTCGACGCGTCCAAGGCGCAGGGCGGGGGAGTGGCGGGCGGCAGATGAGGGCGCACGCGGTCAACAGGCGCGCTCCCGAAGCGCTCGTCCCCTGGATGGTGGCGGTGTCGATCCTGGTCCACGCCTCGGCCATTGGCCTCATGCTGTGGCTTTCGACGCGCGTCAGCCCTCAAATCGAACCCAGGCAAAAGGTCGTGACCGCCAAGCTCGTCCGCCTGGGAAAGCCGCGCGACAAACGCCTGCTTCCGCGCAAGGAGACGCCCGCGCCGCCACCGCCCAAAAAGACCGTCGAGGTGCCCGCGCCCAAGACGGCGCCAACCAAGCCCTCCAAGGCCCAGCCCAAGCGTCCCGAGCCGCGCCCCAGGAGCAACGCCGCCGAATTGGCCCAAGCCGCGCGCCGCCAGAGTCTCTTCAGCGCCTTTGCCGCCACCGCCAAGCCGACAGACGAGGAAGTCGTGGGCGAAGAGGACGGCGATCCGGAGGGCGACAGCGACAGCGCCGAGGAGGGCGAGCGCTATTTTGGGCTCATCCTGGCCAAGGCGCGGCGCCACTACGGCATCACCAAGACGATTTCGCCGCAGGAGCTGATCCGCCTCAAGGCCGTCGTCGTCCTCTACATCGGCGGCATGGGTGAGCTGCTCAAAGAGCCAGAGCTGTCGGCGACGAGCGGCAATGACCTGTTCGATCAGGAGGTTTTGATGGCGCTCAAAAAGGCCGCGCCCTTTGGTCCTCCGCCCGCGGCGCTGGCCGAGACGCTGCGCACCGTCGGCATCGCCATCGAGGCCACGCCCTAAGGCCACCTTTGGCGCCCCTTCGACTTTCGCCCGCGAGACGCCCGCGCGCTCGCGATTCAGAGGTCCCACGACATGAACCATCGACTGCCGCGACGATTTTTTCTTTTCACCGCCGCCCTGGCGCTCCTCGGTGCGCCCCTCTTCACGGCGCCTTGTCCCGCGCATGCCCAACAACCCGCCACGGCCACACCTGCCGCGCCCGCGCCGACCACCGCGGTCAAGCCCGCTGGTCCTGAGCGCCCCGTGCTCTCCTTGAGCGGCGCCGCCATCCGCCCCATGCCGCTCGCCATCGCGAGGCCCCTGCACGCCGACTTGCCCAAAGCGCGCGCCGCGGCAGAGGCGATTGACGCCGCGTTGCAGCAGGATTTGGGAGTCAGCGGCCTCTTTGAGCTGCTCGACCGCCGCTCGTTCCTCGCCGACCCCAAGGAGGGGATGCTCCTGTCGACGATCAAGTTCGCGCGCTGGCTCGATGTCGGCGCCGAGTCGCTGATCAAGGTGCGCGTGCTCGGCAGCGATCCGGTGAGCGCCGAATTTCGCCTCTTCAACGTCGTCCTCGGCAAGGAAGAGCTCCTCAAGCGCTACACGGCGCGCGCCGAGGATGCCCGCTCGCTGGCGCACCGCTTCGCCGACGACCTCGTCACCTTCTACACGCGCGAACCGGGGGCCTTCCGCACCAAGCTGGCCTTTGTGCGCAAGGTGAAGGGGACCAAGCAGGTCTTTGTCGGCGACTGGGATGGCCACAACGCGCGTCAGCTGACGCACAAGAGCATGAACCTCTTGCCCTCGTGGCTGTCGAACGGTCGCGAGATCGCCTTCACCGGCTATCAGTCGGGCACGCCGTCGCTCTACCGGATGCGCGTCGATGGCACCGGCCAACAGCTCGTCTTCCGTCGCCACTCCACGCTCGTGACCGGCGCCTGCTTCAGTCCGGACGGCAAGAAGGTCGCCTTTTCGATGAGCCAGGAGGACGGCAACAGCCACCTGTGGATCGCCGACGCGAGCGGCGAGAACGCGCGCCAGCTGACGAGCGGCTTTGGCATCAACTCCAGCCCGTCGTTCAGCCCGGACGGCAAACAGATCGCCTACGTCTCCAACCGCTCCGGCAACCCGCAGATTTACGTGATCGCCACCGAGGGCGGCGAGCCAAGGCGTCTGACGTTTCAGGGCAACTACAACCAGACGCCCGAATGGTCGCCGCGCGGCGATCTCATCGTCTTCACCGCCCGCGACGAGCGCGCCGCCTTCGACATCTTCACCGTCGAGCCCGCGAGCGGAAAGATCACGCGCCTGACGCAGGACACGGGCAACAACGAGGAGCCCAGCTGGTCGCCGAATGGCCGCCTCATCGCCTTCACCTCGACGCGCACCGGCAAGAGCCAGCTCTATGTGATGAGCGCGGACGGCAGTGCGCAGCGCCAGGTGACGCACGGCAAAGAGCCCGTCTATACGCCGAGCTGGGGGCCGTTTTGGGTCGAGGCGGAGAAGTGAAAGCGGCCTGGCGCAGCGCTTTTGAGAGAGCAGCGCCAGGTGACGCACGGCAAAGAGCCCGTCTATACGCCGAGCTGGGGGCCGTTTTTGGTCGAGGAAGGCGGCAGGTGAGGGAAGGGGAAGCGCGAGGCGGGGCGCGGAAAGATGTGTCCGGGGCGTCGCCTGCAAAATTCGGTTGAGCTGAAGCGCGGCGGCCTTGGGAGCACGGGCTTATCCACGAAAGCGGCGCCGGGCATGGGCGGCGCAGCGCGGCTCTCTCAGGGGCGTTTGTCTCGCAGGCGCGCGTCCTCAGATGACCTTCACGCTGCCGAGGATGGCGTCGATTTCCTGACCGAGGCTTTCCGGCGCGTTCATGGGCCAGGTGGCGAGCAGGACAAAGACCTTGCCTTGAGAGCCTTCGAGGATGGCCACTCGGCCGAGGACCTGTTCGGCGGCGCTGAAGTCGAAGCCCACCGCGTCCTCGGCGATGTCGACGGGGTGGACCTCGCCGGTGGTGAATTCGCCACGCGCGGTGAGTCCGGCGATCAGTCGTTCGGCGAACTCGGCGGGCTGCGCGATGGCCGGCGCGATTTGGACGATGACCTGCGCGCCCTGCGCCTCTTCCAAAAGGACCACCGGCACCAGGATCACCTCGGTCGAGAGCGCCTCGCCGGAGTGGATCGTCCAGGATTCCGAAGGCCGCGCGATCTCGAAGCCGTTGACTGCATCGACATGCCTGAGCGCCTCGCTGTCCGCCGTTGTGGCGATGACCTGTGCGCTGCGTGCGGTCAGACCGGGTTCGGACGAATTCGCCGTCGCGTGTGTTCTCAAGGCCTCGGAAGTCGCGTCTGAGGGCGCCGCGCCTTGCAACACGTCGGGATCGGTCGGCTCGTCCTGAGCGGAGCCCACGCCCCGCGACGCGGCGCACCCCGCCAGCAAAGAGAAACCCAACAAAAATCCTGCGCCCCACGCGCCGCGTCCGTGTCGTCCCATCTTCCCCCCTCTCCCGGCAGTCTGCGAAGTCATCTGCGGGCCCGCCCGCCCGGGCGCTTGTCCACGACTCAAGGTGGGCACTCGCGCGCTTCAGGGCAACCCGGATGGCTTTGTCGCGTTCGCTTCCCGAAGGCATGGACAGGGGCGAGCTTTGCGGGGTGACGAGGGGGGCAGTGGAGACGAGGGGGATGCTTGGGGGCGTGACGCCTCGCGCGGGCAGAAACCCGGCGATTGAGGCGGGGCACAGTCGCGTCAGGCTGGGGCGCCCGCGCAGAGCCCGGCGCGGAAGATGGCGAGGTTTTGTTCCAGGAGCGATGGCGGCTTGCCGGCGAAGGTCTCGGCGAGGGCGTGTTCGACGGCGGCGATCGAGACGAGGTCGCCCGCGCGGGCCATGAAGGCGCCGAGAATGGCGATGTTGGCCGACCGCGGCGCGCCAGCCTCCTCTGCCAGGGCGTTGGCGGCGACATGGACCGCCACCAGATCGCGCCGCGCAAGAGCGCGATCGATGAGCGAGGCGTTGACGACGATGAGGCCGCCCGGCCTGAGCTCGGGTTCGAATTTGTCGATCGACTGCTTGTTCATGACGATCGCCATGTCGGGAAACTTCACGAGCGGCGATCCAATTGGCCCGTCCGCGATGACCACGGTGCAGTTGGCCGTGCCGCCGCGCATCTCCGGCCCGTAGGAAGGCAGCCAGGTGACCTCCTTGCCCTCGTGAATCGCCGCCTTGGCCAGGATTTTGCCGATCGACATCACGCCCTGGCCGCCAAAGCCCGCCATCACCACGCTTGTCTCTTTCATGTCGCCGCTCCGTTTTTCGCCGCGCCGCCATCGTTCGAGAGATCGGGCGCGTAGGGTGTCGCCGACTCGGGCATGGCGTCCGGCGCGCGCAGAACGCCCGTCCTGAAGAACGGCATCATGTTGTGTTCAAGCCAACGCATGGCCTTCTCCGGCGGCAGACCCCAGCCGGTCGGACAGGTCGAGAGCAGCTCGACAAAGGTGAAGCCCGTGTGCTGCAGCTCGAAGGCCTGGCGGATCAGCTTTTTGGCACGCGCGATTTCGCGGGGGTTCGACAGGGCGCCTCGGGCGATGAAGCGCGGCGCGACGAGGGTGTTGAGGAGCTCGCTGACGCGGATCGGGTGGCCGCACTCTTCGGGCGCGCGCCCATAGGGCGAGGTGGTCGTCTTCACGCCCGGCAGCGTCGTCGGCGCCATCTGGCCGCCGGTCATTCCGTAGATGCCGTTGTTGATGAAGATGACGGTGATCTTCTCGCCGCGATTGGCCGCGTGGACGATCTCGGCCATGCCGATCGAGGCCAAATCGCCGTCGCCCTGGTAGGTGAAGACGTAGCGGTCGGGCGGCAGAACGCGCCGGATGCCAGTCGCCACCGCGGGCGCGCGTCCGTGAGCTGCCTCCTGCATGTCGAGGTCGAAATACTCGTAGGCGAGCACCGCGCAGCCGACCGGGCAGACGCCGATCGTCTTCTCCTGAATGTCGAGCTCGTCGATCACCTCGGCCACCAGGCGGTGGGCGATGCCGTGGGTGCAGCCCGGGCAATAGTGGGTGTGCTTCGCTGTCAAGACGCGCGTCCGCTCAAAGACGGCCCGCTCCTCAATCTGTTCGCTCATCGGGTTTCTCCCGGTTGAAGGCGCGAGGATTTTCCCGCGCGGGACATGGAACGGCTGTTTCTTCAGCGATCGCGGATCAGGCGCCTGACCTCGGCGACGATCTCCTCGACGCTCGGCACCACGCCGCCGGCCCGCCCCCAGAAATCGACGGGACGCCTGCCCTCGACCGCGCGCCGCGCGTCCTCGACCATCTGTCCGCGGCTGAGCTCGACGCAGATGAATTGACGCGCGCTTTCGGCCTGTTGGGCGATGGCGCTGGCGGGGAATGGCCAAAGCGTGATCGGGCGCAAAAGCCCCACTGAGACGCCCTCGGCGCGCAACCTCTGGACAGCGCTTTTGGCGATGCGGGCCATCGTTCCGTAGGCGCACAGGCACAGCGGCGGGTTGTCGTCGAGCATGAAGCGCTCACAGCGCGGCTCGTCCGCCTCGATGCGCGCGTATTTGGCGAAGAGCCTCTCGACGCGGGCCTCCAGATCCTCCGGCGCCAGGTCGAGGGAGTTGATGACGTTGCGCTCGCGCGTTTTGGGCTTGCCCGTGGTGGCCCAAGGTTTTTCCGGCAGATCGAGGCGCGCTTCGGGGAAGGTCACCGGCTCCATCATCTGACCGATCAGGCCATCGCCGACGAGCAGGGTGGGACTGCGGTATTTGTCGGCCAGATCAAAGGCCAGCCCCATCAGGTCGACCGCCTCCTGCAGCGTCGAAGGCGCCAGGACGACAGCGCGCTGATCGCCGTGGCCAAAGCCGCGCGTCATCATGAAGTAGTCGCCCTGCGAGGGACCGATGCCGCCCAGCCCGGGGCCGCCGCGCACAATGTTGACGATGACCACCGGAACCTCGGCGCCGACCAGATACGAAAACCCCTCGGCCATGAGCGAGACGCCGGGACTCGACGAGGAAGTCATCACGCGCACGCCCGCGCCGCCCGCGCCGTAGATCATATTGACGGCTGAAACCTCGCTCTCGGCCTGAACAAAAACGCCGCCGATTTTGGGCAGGCGCTTCGACATGTATTCGGGAATCTCGTTCTGCGGCGTGATCGGGTAGCCGAAGAAGCAGCGGCAACCGGCGCGAATGGCCGCCTCGGCGATGGCCTCGCTCCCCTTCATCAACATTCGCTGTGCGCTCATGGGTGCGTCCTCAAAGGCAGGGTGGATGGTGGGTGTGGCGGCAATGGCTCAGGCGCTCGTGCGCTTGACGCCGCGGTAAACGGCGATGGCGCCCTCGGGACACATCGCGGCGCACTGGGCGCAGGCCACGCACCTTGCGCGGTCGGTGATCTCGACAGGGTGGTAACCCTTGGCGTTGAGGCTCTGGCCGAGCGCGAGCAGGTTGAGGCGGCAGGCGCCGATGCACAGGCGGCAGGCCTTGCAGCGGTCCTGATCGATGGCGACGCGGTTCATAGGGTCCTCCTCAGAGCGTGCGCGTGTGCGCGGGCCAAACATCAAAAGAGCGCTCCGACTCACCCGATAGTCGCGGGCGGCCGGGGCGCTCCGTCAGACAAGCCGGCGCGGCCTAACACAGCGCCCGGGGGCAGATCCACTTGAGGAGCGGCGTGGGCAGTCACTCCTGCGCCGCGCCGTGCGCCATTCACGGCCTGGCCACAGCCTTCACCGCCCTCGTCGCCGACCCACGGGGACGGGCCTCGGCCATGGCGCCGTGACAGACGCCCTTGAGGACGACCTCGCCCGCCTGATTCTCGCCCCACAGATCGATCTCGACGCGCGAGTTCCCCTGCGCGTCCGTGTCGACCCTGAGCAGTCGCCCGTGAAACGTCAGCTCGTCGCCGGGCCAGACAAGTTTGAGAAAGCGCACCGCCAACCGCCTGAGCTGTCCACCGTTGAGCCAACTGGCGGCCAGCTGACCGGCGAAGGCCATCGGAATCTGCGGGTTGACGAAGACGCTGGGCATGCCCTCGGCCTGTGCGCAGGCGTCGTCGAGGTGCATGGGGTTGAAGTCGTCGAGCGCGCTCGCCCAACGGGCGATTTGCACGCGATCGATGGCTCGCTTTTTCAGCGAGGGCAGCTCGTCGCCGATCCGCAGCCTGGCGATGTCGAATTTTTTCTGTGCCCGCATCTGGGACCTCTTTGGAAAGGGGAAAGAAAAGGGAAGGGGGGAGTCTCGGGGAACCCGCGCGGGAAATGGGGGCATGGACCGCAGTGAACGGACGCTGAGAAGGGGCGCCATTGAGTGGCAGGCTCGGCGCTGGGCCATTTCCCTCGAAAGGAAATTCAGGCCTCGCGTGGCGGCGCCCGTTCTGGCCGTGTGCGCGCGATGAAGGTGCGACGCATGCGGAAGACGAGCGCGCCGTCGTTCGAACGCCCCTCGTCCTCAATCACCATGAACGACATCATCCCCGTGGTGCCGAGGCGCTCATAGATGTCCTTCACGCTCGTCGAGACGCGCAGCCGATCCCCGGCGTGAATGTCACAGGCCAGATCGATGCTCTGCTCTCCGAGGAGAATCAGGCGTGGGTCCACCTGGAGCATCTCGAAGATCCGCTCCCCAATGCCGAGCGTCATCGCGAACGCGGGCGGCGCCTGCAGCCGCGCATGGCCACCCCCGGGCCCCGCCACCACCTCGTCAGGGCGCCCGTCCCCACTGGCCTCGACAAAGCGCAGGATGGCGCCGCGCTCGACCTCGGCCTGCCGCGACAACACTTCTTTTCCGATGAGATTTCTGTCCAACATTGCGTTTACTCCCGACATTAAGCGCGCTAAGGGGCCGCGCCGAATGGAGGCCAGACGCCCAGGCAAGGGACCGCTGGCGCCAAAACGTTCAACGAGATGTCCTGAATCAAATGTTCATTATTTGTTTTTATATTTGTTTATTTGTTAACAAATTAAAAACAAGTCGTCGCTGGTGTAAAACGGACGACGGCGCCAATCAAGCTTATTAAAGAAAAAAAGATCAATTGTCCGGTTGTCGACAGACCTTTCTTGAAAAAGGAAACAAACAATGGCGAACAACAACGAGCGAATCCTCGAAGTCATGGTCGAGAGCATGACCGATGTTCAACACAAGCTCCAGACAATGAGCGATGTCCTCAATGTTATGGATTGGGCCATCGAAAGCGCTCTGGACGAATTGGAGAACAACGGCGCGCTGCGGCCCGAAGACGGACTTTTGGAGGAATACAAGCGCGCCATCGAGACGCTGCGCAGGCAGGGATTCAGCCGCCCGCGTCCGCCCAAAAGCGATAAGGGCATTCAGTGCCCCGGGTGTCAGGCGCTGCTCAAGGGGGTTTCGGGCGATTCAGGTGAACGCTGTGACTGGTGTGGTTACATATTTCCATAAAAGGAAAAGATGTTTATCACATGAGCGCGTGGAATTTATCCGTTTCGTGCGCGGATAAAAGCGTCCAGCCAACCCGCGATTTTTTAGACGTGGCGTTGGCTGGTTGTGATGACACCGCTGGTCGAGGCTTTTTTGGAAAGTGTCAAGGGGATTCTCATCCAATTCGGATGGGTATCGGCCATTCAGAAAAGCTGGCGCGATCGCGGCGACTCGTCAATATCCCGCGTTCAACAATCACGGCGCCGGCAGTCATGTCGAAGGGGATTCAGTGGCATGGCTGCCGGTTTTTATGTGTCTGGGTTGATTTGATTTATCGGTGATTCAGAATATATAATTTGATCTGGCGCGTGTTTAAAATTGTTGCGCGTCAAAAGCGCGGGCGAAAGCGGTCCTGGCGTTGGCCGATGGCGTGTTTTGTCGAATGGAACCGATGTTCAGTGCTTGGCGGTTGTGTTTGACAGGGATTTTGCTGGGAAAGATTTCTGGCGGTTTGAGGATGGTTTGGACGGCAAATAATTTGTTTGGATTGATGACGGTTCAGTGGATGTTTACTGAAACGATCCGGCGTCTGATTGATTGTGACGGATTTGTCGGGACGTTTGGGGAAAATCGTGTTTGTTGATTTGATGACATGGCCGATGGATTTGTTTTTCAGTGTGTTTTGTTTGGCGACTGGTTGATATGCGCCGGACAGGCGGTTTGGGAGAATTGTTAAAAAGAACCAGCAAAAAAACGACGCGCGCCGTCAAACAAAACGACGCGCGCCAGATCAATTGACAGAGAATCCACGCCGCGTGCCTCTGGCGCCGGATAACACCCCCAAAAAACGCCGCGCGCGGTCAGCGCAGGACAATGAAATCCCGCGAACAATTAATGTTTGGAGGATTTGTTCTTTTCGGCTTCGCCCTTGCGGCCTTCCTCGATCAGCTCGCGGACGCGTTCGCCGCCCTTGTGGCCGAGTTCCACGTAACCGTCGTGGCCGAGCTCTTCCTTGCGCGCCTGACCGCCCAGTCTGCCGGCCTCGCGCACGCTCATGTCGCCGCGCTCGACCTTGTCGCCCTTTTTGCCGCCGCTCTTGTTGGCCATGGTTCGCTCCTTTCGCTCTCTTGCTGGCGCGCGGCTGAAACGCGGGCGTCTCCCACGCGGTCGCGCGCGTATCTGACGAGGTGAGGACGCGGGCCTCTGGCGGCAAGGGCTTGAACGGGGGAGGGCGTGTGGCGGCCCCGCTGTGTCAGCGCGCGATGGCCCAGATGGCGTAGAGCAGCGCCGCGACAAGCAGGCTCAGTCCAAAGGCGACGCCAAAGCCGATGGCCAGGCCGCGCCAGCCCCGCAATGCGTTTACCGAGTTGTTGAGCGCCGCGATTTTGCCCTGCTGTCGCGCTGGCCTTGATTGAGGACGCGCCCGCGTCTCGGTTCCGGCGCCTTCGCCGCCGTCAAAGGGATCGCTCTCGTCGATCTCGTCGAACTCGCTAGCGGCAAGCTCGCTCGCCACGGCCACCGTCGCCTCGTCCTCGAAGAGATCGCGCGGCTCTTCCTCCGCCACCGCCTGCGCGCGTGCCTTTTTGAGCGCCCGCGTCGTCAGCCGCCGTTCCTCCAGATAGGTCGCCTCAAAGAGCGAGCGCATGAACTGCGAGAAGGCCTTGCGCGCTGTCCGCTCAAAGCCCGGGGCCACGGTTTCGAGGATGATCTTGAGCTCCCGTCCCAATTCGGCGGCGTTTTGCTGGCGATCGCGCGGGTCGTTGCTCAGCGCCCGCATCAGCGCGTTGTCGAGTCGCTGCGGGATGTCGCGCCGGTGCCTGGAAGGCGAGACAAAGCGCGGGCGGCCCGATTTGAGCCAGAGATCCATCTCCTTTTTGGAGAGCGCGGGACTGACGCCGGAGGCCAGCTCCCAGAGGACAACGCCGAGCGAGAAGATGTCGCTGCGGGCGTCCACCGGCTTGCGGCGCGCGTGTTCCGGGCTCTTGTAGGTGAGGTCGCCGGCGATGCGGCCGGGCATGGTCTGCACCTCTTTGAGCGTGGAGTAGGCCATGCCGAAGTCGATGAGCGAGACGAGTCCCGATTAGGTGACGAGCAGGCTGTCGGGGCAGATATCGCGGTGGACGAGGTGCAGCGGGCGGCCGCCGGAACCGGTGAGGTGGTGGGCGTAGGAGAGCGCGTCGCAGACGCGGACGCCGAGGTGGAGGAGCAGCGGCAAAGGGAAGCTCTCGCCGCGCTCGTGCAGGCGACGCGTGATGTGCGCGAGGGTTTGGCCTTCGACAAAGTCGAGCGCGAAGAAGGGGGTGCCGTCGACGTCGCCGGCGTCGATCACCTTGGCGATGTTGGGGTGTTCCAACAGGTCGCTGACGCGGCTCTCGTCGAGGAAGCGGGCGATCGAGTCGGGTTCGAGGAAGGTATGCGCGTGAGGCTTTTTGAGGACGCACAGGCCTTCGCTGTCGATTTGGTCGTCGGGGCAGGCGGCCCACATCTCGCCCATGCTGCAGTCGCCGAGGCAACGCAGCAGCCAGTAACGGCCAAAGTGGATGACGCGGTCGTCGGAACGCCTGTTTCCCATGTCGCTTCTCCCTGTCGATGGGCTGGTGCCGGTCTTGAGTTGTCATCCCCTTGCCAGGGGCTCGCCGCCTGAAACGCGACAAACTCTCTGTCCCGCAACGCGCGCGCAATCTGCCCGTTGGACAGTGGGCGACAACATTTCGGCTTTGAGCGCTTCGGTGGACAGCGGGGCGGCGCGTCAGGGGCTGGCTTGAGTGCTGATTTTGTCGAGGCGGATGCCCTCGCTCAGGGCGGCATCAACATGGGAGAGCGCCTCGCGGAAGGCGGCGTAGTCGGCGGTCTCGACGCGGGCGGTCTTGAGGGTGAAGCGGACGGTGAATTCCAGGCGGCCATCGCCCAGGCGCTCGCAGCGGCGCTCAAAGGCGAGGTGTGGCGTGTCAATCGTCACGGGCGGCGGCAGTTTTTGGGCCGCATGGCCCTCGGGAAGTGAAAGGCGGAAGGTCTGCGACTGGGTGCTGGCGAAGGGCAGTTGCAGGGGCAGTTTTCGGCTCGACAGCGGCGCGAGCGCGGCGACGTAACTCTGGCGCTGGCCCAGGGGCAGGACGACGAGCCCGCCTGAGGAAGGGCGGGCAAAGCCGGGGATCGACAGGTCAAAGGCGAGGGTGAAGGGCGATTCGATGGCGGCCGGGTCGCTGACATCGAGCGAGCGCACCGACAGGCCGGGAAACTGGCGCGACCAGGAGCGGGAGAAGATCTGCGCGCGGCCCGCCTCGGCCAGGTAGGTGCGGCGGTAGGTGGGGGCGAGCTGTCCGGTGCGCGTGACGTGTCCCTTGAGGCGCGCTTCGCCCGAGGCGGCGATTTCGACCTCGTGGATGGCGGTGGCGCTGTTGTGGCTGGCCACAAGCTCGGGGATGGTCGCGAGCGAGGCGGGGCCGGTGGGGTCGACGACGAGAACGCTGGCGCCCGTGTCCTGGGAGGGCAGTTCGCCGGTGCCGTGGTGCTCGGCGGTGCCGTCGAGGAAGAGGTCGTGGCCGGGGATGTAGAGGATGGCGTGGTCGAAGACGGCGAGCGAGGCGGGGTAGTCGGCGAGTTGGCCGCGGCGTTTCATGCGCAAAAGCGTGATGCGCGAGTCGATGCCGCCCACCTTGAGCAGCGCGTGCATCAGCGAGGCCTTGTCCTTGCAGTCGCCAAAGCGCCGCGCGAGCACCTTGTCGACGGGGTAGGGCTTGAAGCTGTGGATGCCGAATTCGAGGCCGACGTAGCGGGTGCGGCTGACCACGAAGTCGTAGACGGCGCGAATGATGGCGCGCTCGTCCCTGGGGTCGGAGAGCGGCGCGACGATGTCGGCGTAGGCCTCGCGGATGGCCGGGGTGATCGCCAGCTGATCGCGGATGAGTCCGTCGTAGTAGCGGGCCACCTCGTCCCAGGTTTCGTAGGTCGACACGTGCAGCAGGCTGACGAGCTCCTGGGCGCCGGGCATGCCTGGCTCGGGAACAAACCGCGGCACCTCGCGCGCCGAGAAGCGATGGCGTTTGCCGCCGTCCGGAAGTGTCTCTTCGGATTTGTCGAGCGCGATTCTGGATTCGCCCGCGAAGAGATCGCGCCCCGCCGGCATCTCGACGAGGTAGTCGAAGCGCTCCTTGAAAAGTTCGCCCTGCACCGCGCGCACGTCGCCAAAGTAGTCGGAGAGCAGGTTGTCGCCGGCCGTGTCGTCGAGCCGATAGGTGAGCTCTAGGGTGTCGCCGGGCGAAAGCGCCGGGAAGCGAATCAGGCGGGCGCGGGCGTCGTAAAAAAGGCGCGTCGAAGGGTCGGAGAGCGAGCGCTCCTGCTGGGTGAACGACTCGCGGATCGAGCCATCCGGGCGGTGGATGCGCGCCGCGAGAATTTTCAGCGCCTGCCGATCGTCGGCGTAACTCACCCAGTGCTGGCGCAGAATGTCGACGCCGCGCTCTGTCTGGGCCCGGGCGATGAGCTGGTGAAAGCGCGAGGCCAGGCCGCTCGGGTGCACTTTGATCGCGGTCAGCTGCGAGAGGATCACCGCGTCTTCTCCCGCGCGCGGCGGGTGGGTTGCCATGAGTTCGGCGGCGTCGCGCGCGAATGCCTCGCCAAAGCCCTTCTGTTCACCCTTGAGCGCCTTGAGCGCCTCCTGAACGCGCGGATTTTGCGGCTTGAGGTCGAGCGATTTTGTGAGCGCTTCGATGGCCTCTTCGGTCCGCCCGAGCAGCGCGAGCGCGTGGCCCGCCCGTTCATGGACGCGCGGATCGGCGGCGCTGATCGACCGCGCCTTGCCCAGCGCTTCGAGCGCCAGATCCGTCCTGCCGTTCGCCGCTGTCAGCTCTCCGAGCCTGAGCCAGTCGAGGCTGTTCCAGGGGTCGAGGGCGAGGATTCTGCGGCGCTCCTCGATGGCGCCCTCCAAATCGCCGAGGTCGGCCAGGGTCGCGGCCAGCTGCCGGCGCGCGCCCAAATCCGCGTAGGAGAGCGAGAGCAGCGTGCGCAAAAGGGCCACCGCCTCGCGGGGACGGCCCTGCTCAATGCGCACCAGAGCCATCTGCCACAGCGTCTCGGGCCGATCGCGCCAGCGGTTGAAGGTGTCCTCGACGAGTTTTTCGGCCTGCGCCGTGAGATCGAACGCGCTGGCGAGGAGGAGCGCCTTGTCGAGGTTGAGGGGGAAGTCGCGCGGGTGGCGTTCGAGCGCCGCGTCGATCAGTTCCAGGGCCCGCCATGGCCGCTGGTGATCTGCGTAGCGCTTGGCCAGTCGCTCGCTGGCGCGGGGATGCCCGGGGCTGAGTTCGAGGATTTTCTGGAGCAGTCGGCGCTCTTCGTTCCAGTCGTCGGCGAGTCGGGCGGCGCTGAAGAGGACGCGCGTGTCGTTGGGCCTGAGTTCGGCGGCCTTCGCGCTCTCAACCGTCGCCGTGCGCGCCGTGTCGTCGTCGGGGTGGAAAAAGCGCGCGATTTCGGCGTGGTTCAAAAGCGCGGTCGCGTCCTTGGGCGCGTCCTTGGCCCGTTGGCGAAAGGTGTCGGCCAGCGTGTCCAGCCGCTCGACCTGCACCGCAGCCTGCGATGGCTTGCTTGGCTGATTTTTGGGCGGCTTGGGCGCGTTCGGGTGCGCCAGTCTGGTTCCCGGCTCGGGAGGCACCACCTTGAGTTGGCGCAGCGCGCGGCCGGTCGGGCTCTTCAGGCGCATGGCGAAATCGTGCGTTCCGTCCGCCTGGCAGAGCTTGAGCAGGATCTGGTGTCGCCCTTTGGGCAGGTTCACGAGCAGGCGCGCCTGTTCAAAGCCGCTCGGGTGGTAGCCCTCGTCCTGAAAGACGCGCTGCCCGTCGATGAAGAGCTGGAACGCGCCCGAGGCGCTCAGCGAGACGAGAACCGCCTGATCGATCTGCGTGTCGATTTCGGTGAAGGCGTAGCTGAGGACTTCTTTGTCCGGCGTGAGGACGCGATCGAGGTCAATGCGCCCCAGCGCCGGCGCCTCCGAGGGCAACCGCTGCCAGCGGACCTTCCGCGACTTGCCTGTGTATTCGGCGGCGAGGTCGATTTCCGATTCGGGCGGCAGGGGCAGCGCGCACCCGCCTTTGCCCTCGTTGTCAAAGGGGCCGACGACCCAAAAGTCGTCGACAAAGCCCAGGCGCTTGAGTTCGGCCTCGGCGCGCGCGAGCCTTCCACGGGAGCGCTCGACTCTGGCCAGAAGCATGCTCGCCAGTTCCTGGACGCGCGGGTCGGCGCGGCGCGAGGAGGCGTGGCGCTGCATCAACTGGGCCAGCGGGGCGAGGTTCGGCAGGCGGTGGCGCAGCTCAAAGGCGTTGAGGAGCGTGAGGGCCAGCTCGGGGGTGTTTTCGCGGGAACGGGCCTCTTCGATCAGGCGCGTGAGTTCCTCGGAAAAGGGATCGGCGCTCTTGGGCGGCGGCGATTGCAGGCTGGGACCGAGGCCGCGTTCGGGCGAAGGGCGCGCCGCGTCGATCTCGTTCGGCGGCTGGGCGGCGTGAAGGGCGAGGGGGACGAGGCAGAGGCAGGCGGCGAGCGCGTGACGCAGGGCGGTGGTGGTCAAGCCGGGCTCCTTGGCAAAGGGACGTGAAGAGCGGGGCGGCCGATTTATTTCCCGTCAGCGGCCAAACCCCCTGAGCGCCGTCACGATGAGTCGGGTCGCGGGCGACTTGTTGAGCGTGAAGAAATGCAGGTGGCGCACGCCGCGCTTGAGCAGGTCCATGCACTGCAGCGTGGCGTGTGCGATGCCGAGCTGGCGCACCGCCTCCGGATCGTGGCGATGGCGTTCGAGCTCCAGACCGAGGCGCATGGGCAATGTCGCGGCGCACTGGCGCGTGAAGCGCTCGATCTGCTCGTAGCTTGTGATCGGCATGATCCCCGGGACGATGGGGACGCTGATGCCGGCGGCCCGGGCGCGCGCCACGAAGTCGAAATAGAAGGCGTTGTCGAAGAAGAGCTGCGTGACGAGGAAGCCCGCCCCTGCCTCGACCTTGAGCCGCAAGTCGTCGAGATCGGCCTGCCGCGAGGCCGCGCGCGGGTGGATTTCCGGATAGGCCGCGCCGCCCAGACAGAAGTCGAAGCCGTGCTGACGGATAAAGCCGATGAACTCGCGGGCAGAGGTGGGCGCCGAATCGTCCGCCATCGCCTCGGCTTCGGGCGGGTCACCGCGCAGCGCGAAGACGTTTTGCACGCCCGCCGCGCGCAACCGCTCAAGCTCCTCAAGGAGCGCGCTTTCGCTCTGACCACGGCAAGTCAGGTGGGCCATGATCTCGAAGCGCCGCGTTCGCCTCAGCTCGGTGACGAGATCGATCGACGGCGCGCGCGACGATCCGCTGGCCCCGCAGGTGATCGAGATGAAGCCCGGATCGAGGCCTTCCAGATCGTCGAGCGCCTCGAACAGGCGCGTTCGCCCCTCCGCGGTCTTGGGTGGAAAAAACTCGAAGGAGAAACAGGGCCTGTCGTCGGCGAGGCGGTCGGTGATGCGCATGGGCGTCGGCGTTCTCGTGAGAGGGAAGGGGAGGTTCGCTCAGCGTCCGGTCACGCCCACGGCGCGACGCACGTCTTCGATCACTGGCCGCGCGATGGCCTCGGCCCGCTCTGCCCCGTCGCGCAGGATGGCCTCGACGGCGCCCAGGTCCTTTTCCAGCTCCTGACGGCGCGCGCGCGCGGGGTCAAAGGCGGCGTGAAAGGCGTCGAGCAGCTGCTTTTTGTAGGCGCCATAGCCCGTGCCACCGCGGCGAAAACTCTCGGCCAGGGTCTCGATGTCGGAAGGCGGCAGGAAGAGCTTGAGCAGGAGGAAGACGGTGTTCGTCTCCGGAACTTTGGGCGCCTCGACCGGCGTCGAGTCGGTGACGATGCCCATGATCTGCTTCTTGAGCGCCTTGTCCGTGCCGAAGAGATCGATGGCGTTGCCGTAGCTCTTGGACATCTTCTGGCCGTCGGTGCCGGGGACCACCGCGGTCGAGTCGAGGATGAGTGGCTCAGGCAGCTTGAGGATGCCCGGCCGGTGCTTCTTCTCGCGCGCCTCGGGGTCCTGCGGGTCGTAGCCGGGCACGTAGGCGAGGTTGAACTTGGTGGCCACGTCGCGCGCGATCTCCAGGTGCTGCTTCTGGTCCTTGCCCACCGGCACGCGGTCGGCGCGGTAGAGCAGGATGTCGGCGGCCATCAGCAGCGGGTAGGCGAACAGCCCGTGGTCCGCGCCAAAGCCACGCGCCAGCTTGTCCTTGTAGCTGTGCCCGCGTTCGAGCAGCGCCATCGGCGTCAGCGTCCCGAGGATCCAGTAGAGCTCGGTGTGAAAGGGCACGTCCGACTGGCGGAAGAGAATCGAGCGGCCGGGATCGAGGCCAAGGGCGAGGAAGTCGAGCGCCACCGCCGTCGTGTAGCGTTCCAGCGCCGAGCCGTCGCGCACGGTCGTCAGCGCGTGCAGGTTGGCGATGAAGTAGAGCGCCTCGCCCTCTTCCTCTTGCAGCGACACGAATTGACGGATGGCGCCGAAGTAGTTGCCGAGGTGGAGGGCGCCAGAGGGCTGGATGCCGGAGAGGGTGCGCATGGTGCTGTGGTCCTTGAGAAAGTGAACCGCCCCGGCAACCGGGCCAGGGCGGCGAATGCGGGGCGGCGAGTGGTTGGTCTGTGGCGTGGCGTCAGCCCAGAACGAGCAGGCTCGGCTTGAAGAGCATGATGACGCCGAGCGTGAGCATGACCGCGCCGCTGATGAGCTTGAGCGCCTTGCCAGTCTTCTCGGTGACGCGGAAGTGCCCCATGGTCCAGGCGAAGAGGCCGACGATCAGCGCCAGGGGAATGACGTAGTAGACGTTGTAGAGCGCCATGTAGCCAATCTGGCCGGCGGGACTGATGCCGCGCGAGCTGAGGACCTTGGTGAAGATGGCCGGCAGGCCCACGGTGCAGCCGAGTTCCACCACGTTGGCAAAGGCGGCGAGGACGGCCGTGCCCACCACCGCGAGCGCCATGTTCTTCTCGTTGAGAATTTTGCGGGCGCGCGTGGCGATCTTGGGTTTGGCGCTGTCGGGAATCATCAGGGAGACGCCCTTTTTGAAGAAGAAGAGCTCCTTGAGGTTGATGAGGCCCATCGCCACCGCCACCAGGCCGAGGATCACGGTGATCGCCTTGTGCATGCCGATGACGTTGAACAGGCTCAGCCAGGCGGCCATGAAGGCGAAATAGATGAAGCCCGACATGAGGACGAAGGTGCCACCGACGACGAGCATCTTTTTCCGACTGCGGGTGTGGGCGAGCAGGCTGAGCAGGAAGGTCAGCACCCAGATGGCGCAGGGGTTGAGGCTGTCGAGCAGGCCCAGCACGAGCGTCAGCTGGCCGATCGAGACGCGGTCGGTGCGGATGCTGCCGAGGAAGGGCACGGAGATCTCGCGCTCGCTGGCGCAGGCCTCGTCCTCGGCGATGCCGGAGAGCTCGCGCACCTTGTCGATCAGGCCGGCGCACGTCTTGTCCTTGTAGAAGCCGTAGAACACGTCGTCGCCGATGAAGAAGGCGGGCAGTCCCTGGGGCTCGGTGCCGAATTTTTTGGCCGTCTCGACAAAGCGCGCCCTGTTCGCCTCGCTGTCGTTCACCGCGATCTTTTCGACGACGAGGTTGGGATAGGCCGTCGTCAGTTCGGGCAGCCATTCCATTGCCCCCTGACAGTGCGCGCAGCCGCTCGCGTCGTAGAACATCTGCATGGTCACCGTCGGACGCTTCCCGCCGTCTTTGAGCGCGGCCGCCTTGACCTCGACGGGCTTTGACTGGGCGCTCACCAGCTCGACGATCTGCCGGGGCGTCGTCTCGCGCGAGAAGCCGACGACCGTCTCACCGCCGATGAAGAACATGGGAACGCCGCGGATGGTCACCCCCAGCTCGCGTGCCCGCGCCTGGAACTTGGCGCGGTTCTCGTCGTTCTTGAGGATCTCGTATTCCTCGATGTGGAGGTTGGGAAACTGTGCCTTGAGCTCGGGGAACCAGGCCAGCGCCTCCCGGCAGTGCGGGCAGTTGTGCGAGTGGAACAGCTGCAGTGTGACGGGGCGCTGCTTGGCCTCGACCGGCGCGGCGGCCGTCTCGATCGCCTGCGGCGGCAGATCGTCCTTCAGTTCGTCACAGGAGACGCCGGCAAAGGGTTCGCTTGCGGTTGAGGGTTCGACGGCGTTCAGCGCGTCGCCACCGCCACAGGTGCCCTCGAAGGTGTCGATCTTGCAGCCAGCCTCGGCGCGCGCGCTCGCCGGCAGGACAAGGGCTGCGATGAGGCAAGAGATGGCCAGAAGGCGGCCCAACAGATGTCGATGGGGTGGGGGTGTGGTGATTCTTCTCATCGCAAAGGCCTCTGCGGATGTGGCCAGCGGGTGGGCTTGGGGTTTGCAACAGGCGCGGACCAGCCTCTGGCGGTGAAGGCGTCTCAACTCGCGCGGATTGATTTTTATTTGTCGACGAACGCCGCCTTTGTCCGACGCGTGAACACCTCAAACAAAAAGCGCCGATCCAAATCGGATCGACGCTCGCTGAAGGCTGAATGGTGTTGTCGGCGTCAACGATTAGAGCGGCTGGCCGAGGCTCGGTTCGACAGCGGAGAGCCGGTTCATCAGGACCTCGCGATCCGTGGCGCCCAGCTTGTCGATGGCCGTGCGCAGGGTCGCGAAATCGACGCGCGCGACGTTGATCATCTTCTTGTTCTGCATCTCCTGGACGACCGGCATGTCGATGAGCTCGCGCGTAAAGCGGTCAAAGGCGCTGTAGGCAGAGGCGGAGGTGTCACGGCAACCCTCCAGATTGGCTTTGATGGTGTCGCCTTCTTTTCCATAGAGCAGGTCTGTCTGGCTGGAGGCCGCTTCATCGAGCTTGGTGAAGTTGGCCTTGGCCGCCTCGTAAGCCTTGCCGAGGGTGATCAGCTTCTTCTTTTCGTCCGTCTCCAGGTTCGCCGCGGCCAGCATCTTGTCCTGCTCCTTGCAGTTGAGCGCCATGAGCGCCGCTGCGTCCACTGAGCTGCCGCCCTTGCTCGCGGAAATGCTGTCGTCCAGGCGGTCATTGCTGTCAGGCCCATAGGCGGAGTGGCTGGCGCATGCGGCCAAAGACAGGAGGGCGGAAACGGTCACCAGGCGGGCGGTTATACGCATCGTCAGACTCCTCAAAGGGATGGAGAAAAAAGAATGGGGCCTAAGCAGCCCCGGGAAAAATGGCGCGGCCTTCTAGCGGTCAGGTCACATCATTGTCAACACAGCCTCTGCCCCACGCCAAACACGCTTTGAACAATGGCGACATAACGCGCGCCGAAAACATTCAAATGAGCGCACCGGCGCGGGGGGTTGATTCCCCCCTCCAACTGGCTAGAAGGCGGCCCCTTTTTTCGGTGGTTATTCAAAGCCCCCTTTCACGCCTCATCGATGCGCCGCCCGGCGGACACAGCGCCATCCCCCTCCGCGCGGCATGTCAGGAGAGAACTCACATGGTCCCAGCATGCCTTTTTCTGTCCGCGTTGCTTCTGCAGACCCCCGCGATTCCGCCCCAGGCCTCCATGGAGAAGGAGAGGGGAGACAACCTGGTCGCCTCCAACAATTTGGAATCAGCAATGCGGGCCTACGACGAGGCCATTCGCCTGGCGCCCAACTATGTCGAGGCGTTCAATCAACGCGGCGTCACGCAGGTGAGGCTCGGGCGCATGGAAGAGGCGGTCGCCTCCTTTGAAAAGGCGCTGGAGATCGACCCCAACTACGCCATGGCCGTTTACAATCGCGGCTTTGCCCTCAAAAAGCTCGGCCGCCACGAGGACGTGGTCCGCGCCTTTAACCACTACGTCGCGCTCATGCCCGAGGACGCGAGCGGTTACTTCCAGCTGGCCGAGGGCAATTACGCTTGCGACGCCCTGCCCGAGGCGCTCGCCGCTTACGAGCGCTTTCTCGCGATGGAAAAAAATCCCTCGCAGACCAAAAAAATCGAGCACGCCCAAAAGCGCGTGGCTGATCTCCGGACAAAAGTCGCCTCCGCGCCCCAGGCCCAACCACAGGCGCCTGCCGCGCTTGCCCCCCAGGCCGCGCCCATGCCACCCAAGGACGTGTCGCCAAGCTCGGTTCTCTTTGTGACCCCCGAGCGCGAGTCGCTGAGCCGGGCCAAGATGGCGGAGGGCGTCACCCTGCGCGCAGAGGGCAAATTGCGCGAATCCATTTTCGCCCTCCAGGCGGCGGTTCAGGCCAACCCGAACGACCCGACAGCGCTCCATGAACTGGCCGAGTCGTATGCGGCCAAGGAGTATTTCGTTCAGGCCGCTGTCCGCTGGGAAAAAGTTCTCGCCATGAATCCCGCGCCGGCCATACGCGCCCAGGTTCAGGAGCGACTCGACGAGGCCTATCGACAGATGGAGGCGCGCGGTATTCAGCGCCAGTCAGGCGCCACCGCTCCCAATGAATGATATATATTAATGTTCTATTGGCGTGTTATAAAACGCGCTGAAAGATAATAACTATCCATACGTCCACCCTCTGGATTTTCCTCCGGAGGGTGTTTTTCTTTGCGCCCCAGCGCACACCTTTGTTTTTTTTGCTTAAAGCGCACGGCAATTCAAAAGCCGCTTCAGCGCGGAGCAGATTAAAGCAGCTTCAGCGCTGGGCAGTTTTTTGAATTGGAACCGCATAAGCTCGATTTAATTTATTCAAAAACGCGCTTTCTTCCCCAAACGGGCTCCCCCAAATGATTGGCTGATTTTAATTTGGCCAACGTGTATTTTGACGGGGCGGAGGTGCTGGAGGGAGG
>JAFVYB010000066.1 GCA_017500825.1 Myxococcaceae bacterium
GCGCAAGGAAAAGGGAGAGCGCGAGAGGGAAAAAACATGGGTTTTTCCCGCTCGCACAATTGACGAATTAAAGTCGCTCGAACGGGGCACGGCGGCGGCCGACACGCCAACGTCAATTCAGGACTTTGACGTGTCGATGTCGATTCAAGACAACGCCCTGCTAATGTCGAATCGGGCCAACAAAAAGCGTTTTGGATATAAAAATTAAATCGAGCTAATTCGGATTCAAATCAAACAAAAACAAAATAAACCTGCCGCGCGCTCAAGCGCTTTTGAGCTGCTCCGCGCTGAAGCGGTTTTTGAATTGCCGTGCGCTTTAAGCACAAAAAAAAACAAAGGTGGGCGCTGAAGCGCAAAAAAAATAAACTCTGGGGGTTGTTATTTCTGGATGAGGTGCCATGCAGGGCACCGTTTTTTTCACCGTTCCAAGGAATTGGACGGTGAGATTCCACCCACTCCAAAACGACAAGGAGCCACACCATGCGCCATCTCAAACTCGCCCTTCTTTCCGCGGCCGCCTGTCTGGCCATGACCGCCTGCAGCTCCACGCCTGAACCCACCAAGGCCAGCGACGTGGAGGCCACGCCGATGAATTCGCATATCGCCAATGCCCTGGCCGGCGCGCCGGAATGGGTTGTCGGGGATTGCAAGATCTATTTGGCCAAAATTGGGCGCAGCGAACTCTTGTGCGCCTCGGGTGCGGTCGGCGGTTCGCGCAACATCGCCCTGATGAAGCAGAACTCGGCGCAGCGCGCGCGCGTCGAACTCGCCAACATGCTGCAGACGCGCATCAAGGCCATGGTCCGCGACTACCAGCGCAGCGTGACCGGCGGCGAAAACTTCGGCACGGCCGCCGACGACGAGCAGTTCATGGAGAACACCTCCAAGTCGATCGTCGACATGACGCTCAGCGGCACCGAAAGCATCGCCACCTGGGCCAGCCAGACGGGCGAGCTGTGGACCCTCGTCGTCCTCAACACCGAGAGCTTTGTGAAGGCGCTCTCGAACATGAAGCAGCTCGACGCCAACATCGTCCAATACATCGAGCGCAACGCCGAGAAGGCCTTCGCCAACCTCGACGCCGAGACCGCGCCCCAGGCTGTGGCCGCGCCCGCCGCCGAGTGATTGTGACATCTCAAACGCCTTTGTCCTTCGCCCCGCGGCCGAGTCTGTGCCGTGGGGCGTTTTTCATGAAGCCGCCATGAATCGAGCCGCCATGAACCGCCCAAGAAGCCGCCAAAGCCGGGAACGCCTCGCCCTGATCGCCATCGCCGCCCTCGCGCTCCTGAGCGCCTGCGTCACCGTCGAGGTCCGCGCGCCGGTGCAACAGCAAGACGTGTCCCAAAACGCCGAGGCAGCCCTGGGCCAGCTGGACAACGAGCAGGCGCCGTAACCCCAAAGCGTTCCGCCTTCATTTGGAGAGAGCCATGCTTTGCCGCCCTTATTCGCTCTGCGCGCCACTTATCGCCCTGAGCCTGACGAGCGCCTGTTTCATGTCCTCGCAGAGCGTGCAGGTCGACCGCCTCGACGCCGACACCGCGACCGACCTCAGCGGTCGCTGGAACGACACCGATGCGCGGCTCGTCGCCGACCAGATGATCCGCGACGCGCTCGCCCACCCTTGGAGTGACGAGGCGCAGGCCCGGCTCCAGCGCAGGCCCGTCGTCGTCGTCCAGGCCATCCGCAACCGCAGCCTGGAGCACATCGACACCTCTATCTTCATCCAGCAGCTGCAGCGCGCGCTCCTCGACAGCGGGCGTGTCGACTTTGTGGCCAGCGCGGCGGAGCGGCAGGAGTTGCGCGAAGAGCGGCGCGATCAGGACCTCAACGCCAGCGACGAAACGCGCAAGGAGATGGGGAGCGAGATCGGCGCCGACTACGCGCTCGGGGGCGAAATCTCGGCCACGCTCGATCGCCAGAAAGGCACCTCGATCATGAGCTACCAGGTCACGCTCAAGCTCATCGATCTGGCGACGAACCGCATCGCCTGGACCAGTCTCAAGAAGATCAAAAAGCGCGTCCAGCGCGCCGAGATGACCTGGTAGGCGCCCGCGCCCCTGCCGCGACTCAAGAGGCCTCACGCCATGTTTCGCCTGCCCGCGACCCGCCGCCTCATCGCCCTCTGTCTCGCCGCGCTTGTCTCTGCCTGCGCGCACAACGGTCCTTCGACGCAGTTCAAGCGTGAGGTGCAATCGCTCCTCGCCGAGTCGCGCTTTGACGAGGCCGCATCCCACATCGACAGCGCCCGCGAGACGTATGGCGCGTCCAACGCCGTCCTCTTCCACCTCGACCGCGCCGCAACCCTGCACGACGCCGGACGCTACGCCGAAAGCGATCAGGCGCTCGACCTCGCCGAGCGGCGCATGGACGAGCTCTACACGCGGCGCTTCAGCCAGGCGGCGGGGCGATACTTCCTGCACGACGCCACCGAGGACTACGCGGGCGAGCCCTATGAGCGCGCGCTGCTCCACATCTACCGCGCCCTCAACCACCTCTTTCTCGGCCAGGGCGACGGGGCGGCGGTCGAGGCGCGCAAGGTGGGGGTCTTTCTCGACGATCTGCGAGCGCGGACGGACGGGGCTCTGAGCTACCGCGACGACGCCTTTGCCCACCTGTTGAGCGCGATGATCCTCGAAGACACAGGCGAGCTCGACAACGCGCGCATCGCCTGGCGGCAGGCGCAAAAGGTCTATGGCGAACAGGCGCGCGCCTTTCAGACGCCAACGCCCGAGGCGGTGCTCGACGGCCTGCTCTTTCGCGATCTGGAGGCTGAGTCGCTGGCCGCGCTGGAGGCCGAGACAGTCGAAGGCGTGGCGCAGGAGGGCCTTGCGGACGAAGTTGGGACGAACGCGACCCCGGCAGCGGCGGAGACAGCGCCGGCGACAGGGACGGCAGAGACAGGGACAGCTCAAGCGGCCTCGTCTGAAGCGGCGGACGCGCCTATTCCTGAAACGCCAACGGGCAACGCGGCGGTGATCGCGCGGGCCGAGGCAGCTTTTGATCGGCTGGAGGCGGAGACTGGCGGGCAGGTGGTGGCAAGCGCGGCGACGAACGCGGCTGCGACAGGGGCGACAGAGACAGCTCCAGCGGCCACGTCTGAAGCGGAGGCTGCGAGCGCGACGGCGACAGAGACAGAGTCGGCGGCGAAGGCCTCGGAAGCGGCGACGGCGGCCAACGCGACAGAGGCAGAGACAAAGCCTTTGGCGACAGGGGCGGCGACAGCGTCCGCGGCGCGCGAGGGCGAGCTCGTTCTCCTCCACTACAACGGCCTGATGCCGCACAAGGTCGAACGGCGGGTTCAGGTCGCGGGCACGCGGGCGGCGATTTACGTCAACCAGTATCCCGACGAGGTCGAGGGCGAGCGCCTGGACGAGGCGGCCATGACCGCGCTGAGCGCCGAGTCGATCGTCGTCGCCTTTCCCGAGCTGAGAGAGACGCCGACGCGGGTGAAATCCTCCTGGGTGCAGTGCCTCGATGGCGGCTGTCAGGTGGAAACCGCCCTTGTCTCGGATATCGGCGCCATTGCCGGGCGGACGCTTCAGGAGCGCATCGCCGCCATTCAGGCCCGGGCCATCGCGCGCGCCGCGATCAAGTTCGTCATCGCCAAGGCTGCCCAGCTGGCCACCTACGCGGTGACGCGGACGCAGACAGAGCAGGAATACGCCGGCCTGGCTGGCGCGATTGTCGGGATCATCGGACGCACCGCTGCCATGGCCACCGAACAGGCCGACACGCGCGGCTGGCACACCGCTCCGGCTCAAATCCGCATGGCCCGCCTGCGCCTGCCCGAGGGGACCCACGCCCTCAGCGTCGCCTTTGTCGACGAGAGGGGCGAGGTCCTCTCCAGCTGGGACATCCCGGCCGCCCACGTCCGCGCCGGTCAGCGCACCTATCTGCACGTCCGCACGTCCTTCTGAGGCCACACGCGCCTGTCCAAGGAGCCCTTCGCCATGCACGCCGCCAAGCTCGTCACGCCTGTCCTCGCCGCGCTCACGAGTCTCTTGCCCGCCTGCGCCACCGTCACCGCGAGCGCACCCCACGGCGAAGCGACGGTCCCCAAGGCGACAGCGGCGGCGACGTTGACGCCTCCTCCCACCATCCGCCCCGACTGGATCGACACGCCCGGCCGCCGTTTTCCGGCGCAGCGATTCCTCACGGGCGTGGGCAGCGGCATCGACCGGACCACCGCCGACAACCGCGCCAAGGCCCTCATCGCCGAAGTCTTCAGCGCGCGCATCGAGGCCTCAAGCTCGTTCAGCGAATCGGAGCGCCTCGTCGGGCAGGGACAGGGCGAGCGCCTCCAATCCTCGCGGCAGGCAATCCGCACCACCACGCGCAGGGACATCGCCGGAGTCGCCATCGCCGAGAGCTGGCGGGACGAGACCGGGCTCTTCTGGTCGCTGGCCGTGCTCGATCGACAGCGCGCCGCCCAGACCTTTGCCGCCGAGATCGAGTCGCTCGACGCGCGTCTGGCCCGAGATTTGGCCGCGGAAACCGCGCCGGACGATCAGGACAAAGCGGAAGCAAACGCCATCCAATCCGCCCCGTCCCTCTCCCGCGCGCGCCGCGCTGTCCGCGTCCAGGCCGCGCTGCGAAAGCGCGATCAACTCTCGCGGGATCTCGCCATCGTCGCGCCGGGGCATGTCGTTGTCGCGCCCACTGTCGATCTCGTCGCGGCCGAGCGCTGGGTCAACGAATCGCTGCGACAACTCATCGTGACCATCGCCGCCGATCCTCATCCGAACAGCGAGTCGCTCATCTCGTCCGTGTCGCGTTCGCTCGCGTCGCTGGGCATTGGCGTCGCCAAGTCCGCCGAGGCCGCTGATCTCAGGATTCACCTCGCGATCTCGATCACGCCGCCGCTCGTTCAGGACGGCTGGCACTTGGCGCGGGGCACGGTCCGCGTCGACATCCTGGACGCGCGACAGAACCAGGAACTGCGGTCGTTTGAGGTGAGCGGGCGCAAGTCGTCCACCGACGCTGTTGAAGCAGAGCGACGCCTCCTCAAGGCCCTGGGCGACAACCTGACGGACAAGACGCGCGACGCCCTCCTCGAAGCCCTGCGCTGAGCCGAGCCCATTTCGCGCGACGCCTTTGTCCAGAGCGCCCTGTTCTGACCAACGCTCCAACGCTCGCCCGCGCGGTTCACGCCCGCCGGAACGCGCCCAAGTCGTCGGGAACGCGCCCACAGGCCGGGTGTTGTCCGCAAGGTTCCGAGCCGTTCCTCAAGGCCAGATCCACGGCCTGCCGCGCCCCAAGAAAAATCGCGCGCCCTGTCCCTGTCCTGCTAGGCGGGCCCGCTTTTTCTGGCGTCCGCGCCGCTCCACCTCCCCCAAGAACAGCGCCCCATGTCCAAGCGAAGCAAAGCCGCCAAAGCCGCCGGCCCCGAAGCCGAGATCCCTGCCAACGCGCCCGCCGCGCCTTCCATCGACGCGCCCCCCATCGGTCCCTCGGATCCCGGCAGCGCGAACCCGCCCTTGACCGACCCCTTCGCCGACGCGCCCCAAAGCGAGCGCGGCATCCTCGCCGCCATCCTCGGCCCCAAAGTCATGGGCCACCCCCTGATCCAGCGCTTTTGCGCCATCGACGCCGAAACGCGCACCGTCGCCGCCGCCGTCATCCTCGCCAGCCTCATCTTCCTGCCATGGCTCGGCGCGGTCGGCCTGTGGGACTGCTGGGAGGTCCACTACGGCGAGGTCGCGCGCGAGATGGTCGCCCGCCACGACCCGATCTTTCCCTACTGGGAGAACGCCTATTTCTTCTCCAAGCCGCCGCTCACCATGTGGCTGCAGGCGCTCGGCATCTGGCTCTCCGACGGCCTGGCGCGGGGCAATTCGCACCTGGGCGTCTACGTCGAATGGGCGATGCGGCTGCCCTTCGCGCTCCTGATGCTCCTCGCCGTGGGCCTCGTCACCCTGGCCATGGGACGCGTCTTCAACCGGCGCGTCGGCCTCGTCTCAGGCGTGGCGCTCGCCACCTCGCCGCTCTTCTTCCTCCTCGCGCGACAGACCGTCACCGACACGCCCTTCGTGGCCCTGATGACGAGCGGCATCGCGGCCTTTCTCATCGCCGAGTTCTCCCCCGCCTCCCGCGCCGCGCGACAGATGCCCGACAGCGACCCGGCCAAAGAACGCGCCGAGGGCGTCGTCACCTTCTGGTGGCTCATCGCCTACGCCTTCTTCGCCCTGGCGACGCTGGCCAAGGGACTGCTCGGCTTCCTTTTGCCGGGCGCCATCCTGCTCGCCTACCTCGCCGTCACCTGGGACTGGTCGCTCCTCAAACGCGCCCGCATCCTCCCCGGCCTCGCCATCTTCCTCGTCATCGCCCTGCCCTGGTTCCTCACCCTCTCGCTCTTTGACGGCAAAGACGACGGCTCCAAGACCTTCATCCAGCGCTTCTTCCTCCACGACCACCTCAACCGCCTGAGCAAGGGCGTCCACTCGACCACGCCCAACACGACGTTCACCTACTTCGTCGAACAGCTCGGCTTCGCCGTCTTCCCCTGGGTGGCGCTGCTGCCCGGCGCCCTCACCCTCGTCGGCCGACTCTCACCGCGCGAACGCTCGCCGCGCGTTCAGGCAGCGATCTTCACCGCGCTCTGGGCCCTCGTCGCCTTTGTCGTCTTCACGCTCAGCGCGACCAAGTTTCACCACTACTGCTTCCCCCTCGTGCCGCCGCTCGCCTGCCTCTCGGCGCTCTACCTCGACAGCCTCTGGCGCGAAGGACGCGACCGCCTCGACAAACACGCCCTCTGTCTCCTCGCCGGCCTCGCCCTCTTCGCCGTCATCGCCCACGACCTGTGGAAGGCCCCGGCGCACCTCATCAATATGTTCGTCTACAAATACGACCGGCCCTATCCGCTCGAAGAAGTCGACCCCAGGCGCGTCTTCTCCACCCTCTTCGCCCTCGGCGGCGTCGGCATGGGCCTCGGCCTCGGCCTCAAATCGCGGCGCGCCATGGCCAGCGCCCTTGTCGCCGTCGCCATTGCCTTTTCTGTTTATGGATCGTGGATCCATTGGAAAAACCTGACGTTTCATTGGTCGCAGCGCGATATTTTCTGGGCCTATTATCAAAACAGACAATCAAACAACGAACCCATCGTCGCCTATTACATGAATTGGCGCGGCGAGACGTTTTATTCATCCAACACCATCCGCCAGGTCAAAACGCGCGAAAAATTCAATGAATTTCTCAACCAAAAAGGCCCTGTCTGGATCCTCGTCGAACAAAATCGCTACGACAAGATGAGCAAAATCGTCGAATCCAGCCAGCGCGACATCGAAATCGTCGACCGCAGCGGCAATAAATTTTACCTGGCCAAAGCCACGCCTAAATCCCCGACCTTATAATCACCATCCTCGTCGTTTATCGACGTCCAACAGCGCCGGTTTAAATTATTAAAATAAAAAAAACAAACCGACGGCAACTTATATAAACTATTAAAATCGAGCTTACTCACTAACAAAAAGCGACCCGCGTGAAATAAGCAAAAAACGGCGTCTGTTGGTTGTCGTCAAACCAAAACACAGGCGCCCGAATATAAAGGCCGACAGATACAGACAAAATCAATCGGCGCTTGATGCGATCCAGGCCTGCCCCTATAGGCGCCGCGCGCAAAATCGCGCGTCAATACCGGTTGACAAAGCCCCCTGTGGGCCATCGGGCCACCGGCCCACCACCACGCACGATGGAGGAAACGACATGGGATTCTTCAGCGAAGCCAAACGCAACTTCATTGCCCGCGGCGACGAGGCGCGCGCCGACATCATTTACCGCTACCCGGAGAAGAACATCCGCACGCTGACCCAGCTCACCTGTCAGCCGGACGAGTCGGCGGTCTTCGTCAAAAACGGCCAGGTGGCCGGGGTGCTCGGACCGGGCCTGCACAGCCTCGACTCGAACAACATCCCCTTCCTCTCCACGCTCCTGGAGAAGGTCACGGGCGGCGACCTCTTCATCGCCGAGGTCTATTTCGTCACGACGCGCGAAATCACCGGCGTGCGCTTTGGCGGCCCGCTGGGATCCATCACCGACCCGGTCACGCAAATGATGTGCGAGGCCAAGATCTTCGGCGACTTCTCGGTGGTCGTGACCGATCCGCAGAAGCTCATCTTTGGCTGCGTCGGTTCTGGGCGGCAGATGCAGTCGAACAACGCCTTCCTCGACTGGTTCAAAGCGATCCTGCTCAAGTTCATGTCGGACGCGCTGGGCGAGCTGGTGATGCAGGGCTGGTCGCTCAACAAGATGCTCAGCCCGCACTTCAAGCTGGAGCTGCAGGAGGCGGTGCTCGGCCAGATCAAGGACGAGGTCGACCGCTACGGCCTGCGCATTGTCCAGTTCGGCAACTTCGTCCTCTCGATCAGCGACGAGGACAAGGCGGAGCTCAACCGGCGCAACATGGCGATCGCCGACGACCAGCGGCGCATGGAGATGGCCAACCACCCCAACTACATGATGGTCGCCCAGGCCGAGATGATGCGCGGCGCGGGGCAGGGCATGGCCAAGGGCGGCGAGGGCGCCGGTGGCGCGTTGGCCGGGATGGGCATGGGCATGGGGATGGGCATGGCCAACATGTTCCAGATGCAGCAGGGCATGGCGGGCGCGCCTCAGGCACAGCAGGTCGCCTGCCCCTCGTGCGGACAGCGGACGGCGATGGGCAAATTCTGCAACCAGTGCGGCAAGCCGCTCATGACGAGTGGCGTGAAGTGCGCGTGCGGCGCGGAACTCCCGCCGGGCGCCAAGTTCTGCAACCAGTGCGGCAAGTCGACGGCCCCCCAGCAGTGCGCCTGTGGCGAGACGCTGGCCCCGGGCGCCAAGTTCTGCGCTGGCTGCGGCAAACCCGTTGGCTGACGAGAATCAAAGGCGCCAAACGCGGCGTTGACTTGTGAGGAGGCGGCCCACACGCGGCCGCCTTTTTCGTGCGCGCGACCTCGACGACCTCCCGCGAGACCTGGGCGACACGACGCGACGCGGGCCACGCCCTTTCTCCCCGGCGCACAAGCCCCGACTCGCCAAGGCGCCGACTCGACGAGTGCCCCGAACGCCCCCTGCGACGCTTCCGTGCCACGCTGTCCCGACACGGCAGCGCCGAGCGCCAGACATTCCCCTCCCCCTCATCCGACCTTCCGGCCCCAAGCTCATGACCGAGACAGACAAACCCACCGTCCTCGTGGCCCTCAGCGGCGGCGTCGACTCCAGCGTCGCGGCGCACATCCTCCAACGACAGGGCTATCCGCTCATCGCCGCCACGCTTCAGCTCAACCCCTGCGAGGATCGCGGTGTCGCCCGATCGTGCTGCGGCGTGGACGCGGTGATCGCGGCGCGGCGCGTGGCCAACCAACTCGGCATCGACCACGTGCTCATCGACTGTCGAAACGAGTTTCAGGAGCGCGTGCTCAGGCCGGCCTGGGAAGCCTACGCGCGCGGCCTCACGCCGAGCCCCTGTGTCCTGTGCAACGAACACATCAAGCTCGGGCTTCTGGCGGAAAAGGCGCAACGCTTGGGCGCCTCGCTCGTGGCCACCGGGCATTACGCGCGCGTCGTTCGCGACGAGTCGGGCGTGACGCGCCTGTGCCGGGGCAAAGACGCGAACAAGGACCAGGCCTACTTCCTGTTTTCGCTCAGGCGCGATCAGCTCGAACGACTGAAACTGCCACTCGGGGAACTGACCAAGCCCGAAGTGCGCGCGCTCGCCGCTGAACTGGGTCTGGCCACCGCCGAACGCCGCGAAAGCCAGGACGCCTGCCTGAACACCTCGCCCGACGGATTCGCCGAGTCGCTGCGCCTGCGCTTCGGTCAGGAGGCGCGCGAAGGACCGATCCTCGATGCCACGGGACGCGAAATCGGCCGCCACGCGGGGCTGCACCGATTCACCATCGGTCAGCGGCGTTCGCTTGGAGTCAGTCTGGGGCGACGCGCCTTTGTGCGCGAATTGAGGGCCAGCGACGGCGCGGTCGTGCTCACGGACGACGAAGGGGCGCTCTTTTCGCGTCATATGCGCGTGCGCTGCGTCCACGCCGATGCGCTCGGTGAGGTCACGCGCTGTCAGGTGCAAATCCGTTCGCGCCACCGGGCCGCGCCCGCCATCGTCGAGCGACTGGAGACCGTCGACGCCCATCGCGCGCCGATCGTCCGCGTCACTTTTGACGAGCCACAGCGCGCCATCACCCCAGGGCAGGCGGCCGTCTTTTTTGTGGGCGAACGCGTCGTCGGAGGCGGCTGGATCGAGCCCTTGGCCGAGTGACGGCGCCGCGCCGAAAGGTGACGCCACGCGTGTTGATCTTCCCCGGTCGCGTGGCTAAGGGCGCGCCCGCTTTCCGGAGAGCCGATGGCGACCCTCCTCAAGGCGGCAATCACAAATTCGAGTTGCTTGGCTGGCGCGGAGCGTCTCTTCGACTTGGGAACGCGCCGTTTCGCCGGCCGCGGAGAGAGTCATGGCGAACGATGTGGCGATAGGGATCGACCTGGGGACGAGCTACAGCTGCGTCTCGATCATCGAAAACGGCGTGCCCAGGGTCATCGCGGGCGAGTCCGGCGACTACATTCACGCCTCTGTCGTCAGCTTCCTCGACGACGGTTCGGTCCTCGTCGGCAACGCCGCCAAGAACGACCCCTCCCTCGACCCGAAGAACACCATCGCCTCGGCCAAGCGCCTCATCGGGCGCTTTTTCTTTTCCGAGGAAGTCAAGAAGGCGCGCGCCCTCATGCCCTACGAGATCGTCGAGGGCCCCAACGGTTCGGTGAACATCCGCGCGCGCGGCCGTGACTTCTCCCTGCCCGAGATCAGCGCGCTCGTGCTCAAGGCGCTCAAGATGCTGGCCGAGGACGATTTGGGTCGCGAGGTCACCGACGCGGTCATCACCGTTCCCGCCTTCTTCAACGACAACCAGCGCCAGGCCACGCGCGACGCCGGACGCATCGCCGGACTCAACGTGCTGCGCATCCTCAACGAGCCGACAGCCGCGGCGCTGACCTATGGCTGCGGCCAGGCGATGGACCAGCGCGTCGCCGTCTACGACTTTGGCGGCGGCACCTTCGACATCTCGATCCTCGAAATCCGCGACGACATGTTCGAGGTGCTCTCCACGGCCGGCGACACCTACCTGGGCGGCGACGACCTCGACGAGCAGATCGTCCAGTGGCTCGCGCGCGACTTCAAAAAGCGCCACGCCTTTGACCCGACAAACGACCCGGCCATCCTCCAGCGGCTGCGCAAAGTCGCCGAGACCGCCAAGATCGAAGTCGGTCGCCAGGGCGTCGCCCGCATCCATCAGCCAGCGTTCTGTCACGACGGCGAAGGCAGGGATCTCTCGATCGACGCGACACTGACCGAGGCCGAGTTCAACCGCATGGCCGCGCCCATCATCCAGCGCTCCTTCAAGGTCTGCGACGAGGCGATGCAGAGCGCCCATCTGAACGCCTCGGAAATCGACGCGGTGATTCTCGTCGGTGGCCCCACGCGCCTGCCGATCATCCGCACCTCGGTGCAGCACTATTTTGGCAAGCAGCCGCTCACCAGCGTGGACCCGGACAAGGTCGTGAGCATTGGCGCCGCCTATCAGGCCCACGCGCTGGCCTCGCAGTCGGGCGCCGACTACCACCTGCTCGACGTGACGCCGCTGACCCTGCGCATCGGCACCGTCGGCGGCTTCTGCGAGAAGATCATCGACCGCAACACGCCCATCCCCATCGAGCAGTCGAAGACCTTCACCACCAGCCGCGACCTCCAGGACAAAGTGCGCATCCGCGTCTACCAGGGCGAGTCGAACCGCGCGGACGAGTGCGAGTTGCTCGGCGAATTCGAGTTCTCCGGCTTCCGCGTGGCGCTGCGCGGCGAGGTCAAGATCGAGGTCACCTTCGAGATCGACACGAACGGCATCGTCAACGTCTCGGCCTGCGAGCGGGCGACGGGTCTGCGCGCCTCGACGACCATCCAGCTCTCCAGCGGCCTGAGCGAAGCCGACATCGAGGCCGGTCGCCAGAACAACAGCGATCTGCCCGTGGCCATGGGCGCGACGCCGAACGCCTGAGACCGCCCGCCCCTCTCCCTTCGTTCCCCTTCCCCTCATTCCAGCGATTGAAGGCGACGCCATGTTCGACAGCACCCCCCGGGACAAGAGACCCTACCCCGCCGTCGGCCTCCCCCTCCAGATGCACGGCCCGGCGAACGCGTCCCCCACGCGCCAGAGCGCGCCCGCCGACATCGACATCGAGATCGACATCGACCTGTCGGACGTGGACGAGGCGGTCGTCGAAGAGCCGCCCATGGTGGCGGGCATCCCCACCGAGATCCTGGCGACGGTGGAGATCAAGTCGGCCTCGCTCGACGACCTCGACTACTTCCAGCTGCTCGAAGTGACGCCCGACGCCGATCAGCGCCAAATCCGCGACGCCTACCACCACTTCTCGCGCGACATTCACCCCGACCGCTTCCGCCGCTTCCCCGACGAGGATCTGCGCGGGCGCGCCGGCAAGCTCTTCCGCCGCATCACCGAGGCCTACTACGTGCTGCGCGACGACGCCCGGCGGGCCCAATACTCGGCCGACATCGCGGGTGCCGAGCGGGCGAACAAGCTGCGCTACAGCGACGAGAGCGAATCGCAAAAGCAGGCCGCCAAGCGGCGTGCCGTCCTCGAACAGACGGGAAGCACCCCCCGCGGGCGCGAGTGCTTTCAGCTGGCCCAGCGCGAACTGGCCGCGGGCAACAAGGCCAACGCCATCCGCCAGCTCAAGATGGCCCTCATGTTCGAGCCGCAAAACGAGCGCTTCAAAGAGACGCTGCGCGAAGTCGAGACAGCGGCGAAGGGCGGGTGACGGCGTTCCCCTCGGACGACGGACGACGGACAGCGGACCGAGGGTTGAACGCGGCGCGACAGGCGGCGACGGGAGTGGGGCGAAGGCGCGCGATGGGACGGGAAGATTCGGGGTGTCTGGTTCTGTCTTCCAGACGCGTCCCTGCGCGGTTCGCTCCGTGAGCGCGGTGGACGCCTCCAAAGGCCGGTGCTAGCAGCGCCCGCCTTTCTGAACAGGGAAGGGCTTCGCCATGACTTCTGCCAACGATCCAGGCGCCTCCGGGACAATGAACGCGGCCCCAAAGCGGCGCGCCCACGTCGCGATCGAACGCGAGCTCTGCAAGGGCTGCGGCTTCTGCATCGAGTTCTGCCCCGCCCACGCGCTCGAACCCGACACCGGCTTCAACGCCAAGGGCTACCACCCGCCCCGCCTCTCGCGCCCCGAGGCCTGCGTCGGTTGCAACATGTGCGGTCTCTACTGCCCGGACTTCGCGATCTTCGGTCGCGTCCTGACTGCATCGGAGATGGCTGACAAATCGGCCGGGCCGCGCGCGAACGAGGAGGCTTCCCACACGGAGGCGTCCAAGGAGGCTTCGCGATGAGGCCTGATCCGAACTGCCTGATGACCGGTCGGCTCTTCATCGACGGCGATCACGCCTGTTCCGAAGGCGCCATCGCCGCGGGCTGTCGCTTCGCCGCGGGCTACCCCATCACCCCCTCGACCGAGATCATCGAGCGGCTGGCCCTGCGCTTTCCCCTCGTCGGCGGCACCTTCATCCAGATGGAGGACGAACTGGCCGCCTCGATCACGGCCATCGGCGCGGTCTGGGGCGGCGCCAAGGCGCTGTGCGTCACCAGCGGTCCGGGCTTTTCGCTGATGATGGAACACCTCGGTTACGCGGCGATGACCGAGACGCCCGTCGTCTTTGTCGATGTCCAGCGCGGCGGTCCTTCGACCGGTCTGCCGACACTGCCCGCCCAGGCCGACATGATGCAGGCGCGCTTCGGACCGCACGGCGACTGCCGCTTCATCGCCCTGTGCCCCAACTCGCCGCAGGAGTGCTTCGACCTGACCATCGAGGCCTTCAACCTGGCCGAGCGCTACCGCGTGCCGGTGCTGCTGATGATGGACGAAGTCGTCGGCCACATGACCGAGCGCGTCGTCATTCCGCCCGCGGACGCCATCGACATCGAGCCGCGCCGCTACACCGACAGGGCCCCGGGCGATTTCCGCCTGTTCGAGCCGCGCGAAGACCTCGTCCCAGACATGTGCCGCGCCGGACAGGGCCACCGCGTCCACGTCACAGGTCTGACACACGACGAGCGGGGCTACCCTGTTCTCAACGCCGCCGCGCAGGACCGCCTGATCCGCCGCCTGCGCGACAAGATCGAGAAGAACGCCGACCGCATCATCCGCCTGGAGGAGAAGGGGCTCGAAGGCGCCTCCGTCGCTGTCATCTCCTACGGCATCACCTCGCGCGTCGCCGAACGGGCCATCGAATTGGCGCGCGCGGCAGGCGTTCAGGTCGGATCGCTGCGCCTCATCACCGCCTGGCCCTTCCCCGCCGATCGCGTGCGGCGCCTGGCGCAAGAGGTCGCGGCCATCGTCGTCCCGGAACTCAACCTGGGTCAGATGGTGCTGGAGGTCGAACGCGCGGTGGCCGGCGCCTGCCCCGTCATCAGCGTCGATCACGCCGGCGGCGCGGTTCACCCCCCGGAGCGCATCCTCGACGCCATCCTGCGCGCGGCCAAAGAGGGCCGTCCCTCGTCGCTGGGGCGCTCCGCCTGACGCGCCAGACGCCTTCCCCAAACATCACGCCGCCTCAAGCGACACCCGACAACGACGCCCACGACCATGACCACCACCGCCTCCGACAACCCCGTCAAGAAGCTCCTGCGCACCGAGCGCATGCCCAGCATCTGGTGCCCGGGCTGCGGCATCGGCACGACCGTCAACTGCTTCGCCCGCGCGCTCGCCGAGAGCGGCAAGAACCTCGACGAGGTGGCCATCGTCAGCGGCATCGGCTGCACCGGACGTGTCGCCGGCTACCTCAATCTCGACTCGTTCCACACGACGCACGGGCGGGCGCTGCCCTTCGCCACCGGCCTCAAGCTGGCCAACCCCAGGCTCAACGTCGTCGTCTACTCGGGCGACGGCGACCTGACGGCCATCGGCGGCAACCACCTGATCCACGCTGCGCGGCGCAACCTCGACCTCCTCTGCATCTGCGTGAACAACCTCACCTACGGCATGACCGGAGGCCAGGAGACGCCGACCACACCGACGCCGGCCATCGCCTCGACCGCGCCCTATGGCGCCTTTGAGCCGACCTTCAACCTGCCGCATCTGGCCGCCTCCTCGGGCGCCAGCTACGTCGCGCGCTGGACGACCTTCCACGTGCGCCAAATCGCCAAAAGCATCCGCGAGGCGCTCGACCGCAACGGCTTCCGCTTCATCGAGCTCATCTCGCCCTGTCCGACGCTCTTTCTCAGGCGCAACCGGCTGGGCGAGGCCATCGACGAGATGCGCTTCTACAGAGAGAACAGTACGGTCAAAAACCTGGCCGACACGCGCGAGGCCGAGCTGAGCCACCGGGGACAAATCCTCGTCGGCAAATTCGTCGACCGAAAGCGCCCCACCTGGCGCGAGGCCTATCAGGCGCGACACGCCGAGGTGCTGGGCGGGCGCTTCCTGTCATGGGACGGCCCGGAGAACGGATCGGACGACGGACCGCGCGGACCGGGCGAAGGCGACGAGTGAGCCCGCAAGGCATGAGGCGGAGACACAGATGGCATCCAGAGAGATCAAAATCGGCGGCCTCGGCGGCCAGGGCGTGATCATGGCGGCGATGATCCTGGGCAAGGCGGCCGCGCTCCACGACGAGAAGTTCGCGACCATGATCCAGGCGTTTGGCCCGGAGGCGCGCGGCGCGGCCTGCAGCGCGCAACTCATCATCGACGAGGCCCCCATCCTCTATCCCTACGTGCTCGCGCCCGAGTTTCTGGTGACGCTCTCGCAGGACGCCTTCCGCCAGTTTCTTCCCGAGCTCGTCGAGGGCGGCGTGCTGCTCTACGACGAAGACTTGGTCCAGATCGGCGATTTGCCCGCCACTGTCCGCGCCTTTGGCGTTCCGGCGACGCGACTGGCCGAGAGCCTGGGCCGCAAGCAGGTGCTCAACCTCATCGTCGTCGGCTTTTTCACCGCCATCACCGGCCTCGTCAGCGAGGACGCCGCCCGCGCCGCCATCCGCGAAACCGTGCCGCCGAGCACCACCGCCCTCAACCTGCGCGCCTTTGAGCTGGGGTTCAGCCACGGTCACGCGCTGCTCTCCAGGCGCTGAGCGGACCTTGGGCCGCCGTTGCCCCTGTCGTCGCACGCTGTCCGCCCGCGCGGTTGACAGCCGCTCAGGCGCTCCATGGCGACCGCGCCTTGCCGAGGCATCCCAACGCCTCCCTCGCCTCCTGCCGCGTCCCCTCCCCGGCGCGCGACCGCGCCTTGCCTGTGTGAAGCGCGCCGCATCTGACGCCGCGGGCCTGTCCGCCGGGCATGTTCGACGCCGCCGATGCTGAATCCGCGCGCGGTTGACAGCCCGCGAGAAGTCCCCTTTTAGGCCCCCGCCATGAATCTGCCGCACCCCTCCCCCGCTCCGAGCGAGGCCCCCACGCGGCCAAACGTCGGCGCCGAGTTGGATCCCTTCGAGGAAGAGCTGGGCCCCCTGTCGCGTCGCTTTGCCGCGCGCTTCTTCACCGCCATCCCCCTGCCGAATCAGGTCGAAGAAGACCTCAGGGCCGCCTGTGCCAGAGGCGAAGTCGTCCACGTCATGCACACCGGCAACGTGCTCGGCTTCTTCTATCTGGCGTGGCTCCTCCTCTCGCGCGGCCTGCCCCGCCTGCGCGCCGCCCTTGGCCTGCCCTTCACCACTTGGCGCCCGGCCCGCCGCCTCTTCCGCAAGGGCAGCCACAGCCATCGCCTCAACCAGGCCCTCGACGGCGGCCACGGTGCGCTCGTCTTCCTCAACACCTCCGCCGGCCTCTTGCCCAAGCCCACGCCGCAGGCCGACCCCTTCTTCGCCCTCATCGCCCGCGCGCGCACCTCGCCACGCCCCATCCTGCTCTTGCCCGAGCTCTTCCTCTGGAGCGCCAAGCCGCCCAGCCTGCGCCCAGGCCTGCAGGAATTCCTCCTCGGCAACGCCGAAAACCCGCGCCAGCTCGTCAGCGCCTGGGGCTTTTGGCGCAATCACAAGAGCGCCTTCTTCCGCCTCGGCGCCCCGCTCGATCTGACCGCCCTGGTGGCCGAGAACGCCGCCGAGAGTGACGAAGTCCTGGTGCGCAAGGTGCGCGGTCTCCTCTCCCGCGAGCTCGTCCGCGAGATGCGCTCCATCGTCGGTCCGCCGCGCAAGCCGCGCGAACGCCTCATCGAAGAGAGCCTGCGCGACCGCTCCCTGCGCGCCGCTATCGAGGACGCCGCTGTCGAAAAGAATCGCTCGCCCGAGTCGCAGCAAAAGACGGCCCGCCGCTACCTGCGCGAAATCGCCTCTCGCCCGGTGCTCTTCGTCATCCAGCTCATCGTGGCCACGCTCGATCTCGTGTTTCGCCGCATCTTCGTCACCGTCGAGGTCGACGAGCCTGGTCTCGAAAAGGCCCTGGAGAGCGCGCGCCACGCCCCGGTCGTCTACTGCCCCAGCCACAAGAGCCACCTCGACTACCTCCTGATGGGCTGGCTGCTCGTGAAGCGCGGTCTGATGCCGCCGCTCGTGGCCGCCGGCGCCAACCTCTCGTTCTGGCCGCTGGGACCGCTCCTCAGACGCGGTGGCGCCTACTTTCTGCGCCGCACCTTCAAGGGCAACCGCCTCTACGCGACGGCCTTTCGCACCTACGTCAAAAAAATCCTGCGCGAGGGCTACAGCCAGGAGTTCTTCATCGAGGGTGGCCGCAGCCGCACCGGCAAGCTGCTGAGGCCCAAGCTCGGCATGGTCGACTTCATCGTCACCGGTTTCTTCGAGGGCGCCCAGGACGACGTGTCGTTCGTTCCCGTCTCGCTCGACTACGAGAAGGTCCTCGAACTGAAGAGCTACACCAAGGAGCTGACCGGCGGCGAAAAGGAACCCGAGTCGCTCAAGAGCCTGCTCACCGCCCCCAAGGCCCTCGCCTCGCGTTACGGCCGCATCTACATCTCGTTCGGCGAGCCGTTTTCCCTGCGCGACTTCCTCCAGCGCGAACTCGGCACGCTCGCCATGGACATGCCCCCGCCGGAAGCGAGCGCGATGGAAATGCCCTCTGTCGAGACGCGCCACGCCCTCACGCGCAAGGTGGCCGAGCGCATCACCCACGGCATCGACCGCGCCTCGACCGTGACGCCCGCGGCCCTGCTCGCGGCCAGCCTCATCACCGCCCCGCGCGGCCAGGAGATCTCCTCCCGACTCATCGACGAACGCGTCCGCCTCTTCATGCGCGGCGTCCAGCGCGCCCGCGGCCGCCTCTCGCGCGTCCTCGACGGCGAACCGACCGATGTCCGCCAGAAGGGCCCCCTGCGCGAGGTCATGCGCATGTGGCAGAGCGACCGCCTGGTGCAGGCGCGCCTCGATGGCGAGGAGGTCTTCTTCCACGTGCCGGACCGCCAGCGACTGGCCCTGTGCTTCTACAAAAACAACCTCCTGCACGCCCTGATCCACCCGGCGATGGTCGCCGCCCTCCTGCTCGACAGCGAGGACGCCCCCGATTCAGAGCGCCCGCGGGACATGGCCGACCTCAAGGTGCGCCACGCGGCCCTGTGCCAGTTTTTGCGCTTCGAGTTCACCCAGCCGCCCGACGTTTCGCCCGAGGAGGCGCTGGCGCGGACCATCGAGGGCATGGTCGAGGAAGGGCTCGTCACCTGGCAGGACGATGGCCAGAGCCGCGCGCGCGTCGTGCCGAGTCAGGCCGGCCGCGACATCCTCCTCAGCTTCGCCGCGCTCATCCGCGACCTGCTCGACAGCTACCTGCTCGTCGCCCGACACCTCGCCCTGGCCGCCTCCCCCATCAGCGCCAAAGACCTCGTCAAAAAGATCCTCGACGCCGCCAAGTCCGAGCTTTCCGGAGGCGGCGCGCTGCTCCCCGAGGCGCTGTGCAAGCCGACCCTGGCCTCGGCCATCGAGTTCTTCGTCGACGAAGGCGTCCTGACCTCTGTGCGCGACGGCAAAAAGCTGACGCTCTCGGAGCGCTATCAGGACAGTGCCGCGCGCGACGCTCTGGTGGCGAACATCGCCCGATTTCTGGCGAGCGCCCAGGGTGGCGAGCGCGGCGCGACGTGACGGCCTGTCTTCCCGTCACAGCCGGTCAATCCCCTGTTTGGGGCCCCTCTCAGACTGAATTTCCCCAAAATATGCACTCATCAGACTGCATAAACATGAGGGAGAGAGGGCCTGAATATGCATGAATAAGGGATTGACTCGCCCCCCCTCTTCGACTAGAGGGCCCGCCCTCTTTTTGGAGGAGTGGTTACCGCTGGCGCCCGCGCCGCCCCGGCATTTGTCGCCCGGGAAGGCTCGGCGTCGACTCATCGTCAGGCTGGCGGCGTTCGTCGGCCCGACAGGAGAAGAACGATGCTGAAAAGAATCGCTTTAGCAGTGATGGCGTCGTCCCTCCTCTTCGCCTGTGGTGGCGAGGAGAGCAGCGACGACGACGAATGCGTGCTCGACGAGGCGGCCGTGTGCGCCGGCAAGCAGTGCGGCAATGTCTCGACGCAGGATTCGTGCGGCGAGATGAAGACCGTCAGCTGCGGCACGTGCGCAGATGGCACCACCTGCCAGGCCAATATGTGCATTTCTGACACCCAGCCGACCTGCGAGCTCTCTGACGAGGAAAAGGCCGCCAAATGCGCGGACAAATGCGGCACGATTTCTGTGATGGACCATTGCGAGACCATCATTGATCTCGATTGCGGCACAGATATCTGCGGCGACGGTCAGGTTTGCCACGCCACAGAAAATCGCTGCATGGACGAGAGCGAATGCGCCATGAGCGATGAAGACGCGCTCGCCTATTGCTATGGCAATATCTGTGGCGCGGCCCAAATTCAGGATCATTGCGGTAACATCGATTACATCGATTGCGCCGACGCCAGTGCGCCAATAGATCCTCTGAAAGACTTTGAAATCGCCAAAGATGAGACTGGCAATTACGTCGGCGATATCTGGGGATGGGACGAGGCTGGACAGTATTATGCCCTCCTTTTTGAAGGCCCCATGCCTGAAGACCCGGAAGCGAGCATGTCCGATTACTTCACCGCGCTCATCTTCTCCAAAGACATTACTCCGGGAACCTATGATCTTTCCCCTATCCACATAGAGGGAAATTCTTGGGCATGCGGTGGCGAGGTCTGCCTGCTCATCGCGCACAATGCCATGAATGGTTACTATTACTCGGCCGTCACAGGCTCAGTCACCATCAGCGATGGCCTTGTTTCTGCTAACATTGAAAACGCCCGTTTGGGCGATATCGATTCCAGCGACTGCTATTCGACCGGGATTGATTTCACAATCATCCGTGAGGGCGACGATTGCTCTGAAATCGATCCTCTCAAGGATTTTGAAATCGCCAAAGATGAGAATGGCAATTACGTCAGCGATATCTGGGGATGGGACGAGGCAGGACAGTATTACGCCTTCCTTGCTGAAGGTCCTATGGTCGACGGCGAAGATATGAGTCCTTATTTTGCTGGCGTCATCATTAAGAGCACCCTTGACTATGGCACCTACGATCTCACCCCCGCGACACTCACTGAGAATTTTTTTGAGTGCACCGGCGATGCCTGCCTGCTCATTGCCAGTAACGCCGATGATTACTATTATTACACGGCGACAGCTGGAACAGTCACGATTTCTGAAAATGGCGACTCCGGCCTGATGTTCAGCGTCACCGCCGATGGATTCAGCGATATGCTCAATCCCTTCTGCCTCATTCCAGGCGCCAGCTTTAATATTGTATACGAATCAGCTCCGGTCGATTGTTCCTCGCTCGGCAATCCGATGGACGCCTTTACCGCCGACGAGCATGGCGAATACACAGGCGAGATCGATGATTGGGACAGCAGGACGGGTCACAAGACCGTGTTCATGGAGGGGACAGCTGACGGTGTCGATGCGAGCTTTTATATCATCTATAAAGACAGCCTCACCGCCGGCACCTATACTGTCAGCGCCACGAATGACGACGCCGAGTGCGAGAGCGATGTCTGCGCAATCATTATAGGCGTCGCTTCCGAGCAAGCTGTTTATTATTATGACCCGTCCAATCCCGCAGCCTCTCTCACCATTGGAGAGGGACTCACGAAGTTCACGCTCACCTCGCCGGGTTTTGTTGAATACTACACCGACTGCCCGCTGACGCTGGAGTCGATCGTCATCAATATCCCGACAACCCCCGCTGAATAATCCCCCCCCGGGAGACATTCACACCAAAGCCCGCGCCTCCGACTGGGGACGCGGGTTTTGTTTTATTTTATCTCAATTTATCTTACGCCTCATCAATTTACATCCATTCGTCTCACCGCGGTTCATTTTGTCGCGACTCATTCCTAAAACCCACCAATCCAGCCACCAATCCGCCGATTTATTTATTAAATTTATTCCTTATTTTCTCGCGCCAACAAAATGGCAACCTCAATCCCCGACAAACCGAGAACAAACCATGAACCTTATCCTCCTGAGCGACAGCGATTTTGTGAGCCCGGACAAAACGCGGGCCGCTCTCGGCGACCGGCGCGCGCGACATGTGATCGACGTTCACCGCGCCCAGGTTGGCCAACGTCTGCGCGTCGGACACGTCAACGGCCTGATGGGCCACGGACGGGTGGCGAAGATCGGAACGCGCGACATCGAACTCTTCGACATCGCCCTCGACGAGGCGCCGCCCGCGCCCCTGCCTCTCGCGCTCATCCTCGCCCTGCCGCGCCCCAAGGTGCTCAGCCGCGTCATCGAGTCGGTGGCCGCGCTGGGCGTCAAGGAGCTCGTCCTCGTCAATTCGGCCCGCGTCGAGAAGAGCTACTTCGCCTCGCCGCGACTGTCTGAAGAAGAGGTGCAATCCGCGCTCTGGCGAGGTTTGGAACAGGGCCGCGACACGGTTTGGCCGCGCGTGGAGATCCGCGAGCGCTTCCGCCCCTTTGTCGAGGACGAGCTGCCTTTGCGGTTTGCCGACGCCACAAAGCTCGTGGCGCATCCGGGCACGCGACAACGGCTGGGCGATGTTTTGAGGCGCTGTCCACGCGTCGACATGGCCTCAGACACGACTGTCGACACCGCTTCCCCTAAGCGCGGCGTCATCGCCCTGGGTCCGGAGGGCGGCTTTGTCCCCTTCGAGGTCGAGCTCCTTCAGGCGCAGGGGTTTCGGCCCTTTCACCTCGGCGAGCGCATCCTGCGCGTCGAGACGGCGGTGTCGTTTGTCGTGGGACAGTTCACCGCCCTTGGGTGCCCTCTCTGAGACGACTTGCTCTCGGCCCACTTCCGCGCGAGGCGCCTCAAGCCGCCAGCGAGTCGTTTCGTCAAACCGCTTGATCGCGCCCCTTCGCTCGACGAGTGGAGCGCCGCCCGCCAGGCCCAAGCCGAAAATCCTCGCCCAAAGCCCAGCCAGCCAATCCACCCCGCCCCCGGCCCAGAGACGCCCGCCATGTATGACCTCGACCAGCTCCTCGAACGCACCTCGCGCACCTACGCCCTGACCATTCCCTTCCTCCCCGAGCCCACGCGGCGCGAAGTCGCCATCGCCTATCTGTTGATGCGCGTGGTCGACACCTTCGAGGACGCCGAGACATGGTCCGCCAAGAGGCGATGCCAGGCGCTCGACACCTTTGGACGCCTCATCCACTTCGACAGCGCGCCAGACTTGGACGCTCTCGCCGAGCTCTCCTGTCGCCTCGACGCCGACCCGCCCTCTTCGCACGAGGGTTACCGCGCGCTTTTGCGCGAACTGCCCGGCCTCGTCGCCGACCTCGCCGCGCTCGATCGCCCACAGCGCGACCAGATCGTCCTGCACACCCAGAAGATGATCGACGGCATGGCCGCGACCCTGCGCGCCTCTCAAAAACGCGACGGCGCCATCGTCCTCGACTCGCTCCAGGAGCTGCGCGCCTACTGCTACTTCGTGGCCGGCCTTGTCGGCGAAATGCTCACCGAGCTGATGCTCCTCGACGCGCCACAGCTTGCGCCCGCGGCCGACGCGATGCGCCGAAACGCCGCCCTCTTTGGCGAGGCCCTGCAGCTGACCAACATCCTCAAGGACAGCCGCGCTGACGCCGCCGAGGGGCGATCCTTTCTCAAGGACGAGAGGCGACGCGCCGAAGCCTTTGAACTGGCCCGCCGCGACCTGTGCGCCGCCGTCGACTTTATCGAGACGCTGCGCAGCCATGGCGCGCCCGAGGGATTTCTCGGCTTTACCGCCCTGCCCGTGAAGCTCTCCATCGCCACGCTGCGCCTCGTCGAGGAGAAGGGCCCGGGCCACAAAATTGGCCGCGACGCCGTCACGCAGGCCCTCGTCGACCTGCAGGCCGCACTCGACAGCAACGCGCCGCCCGTCCCCGAAATCGCCGATTGGCGGACCATCTGAGCGCGCCTCTATCCAAGAGCGACAGGCATGCGCCGCGACAGGGTGGAAGCGCATTTTCCCGCGAGCGGAACACTGTGCCAGGCACGCACCTCTGCCCCGAGTTCGCCCTTTCGAACGCCCGCCGACGCGCGCTCTGACAACGGGAACGCCGACGCGCCCCTTCGCTCCGCGATCGACGCCAGAAACCCGCCAGACATGGGGCGTTCCCGCGACGGGAGAGGCAACCTCCGTCAGGCAATGTCCTCGCGAAACCAGAGGCGGGGCCGATTCGGGCACAAAAAAAGCCCGGTCGCGATGACCGGGCCTTTTGAGTTGCGGGGGGAAGATTTGAACTTCCGACCTTCGGGTTATGAGCCCGACGAGCTACCAGGCTGCTCCACCCCGCGTCACGTGTTCCGAAAAAGCGAGCGGCCTTTTAGAGATGTCGGTGCCGCCCGTCAAGAACTTTTTGGCGCTCCGGGTATTTTTTTGCGTTTTTTTCGCCGTTTGGTCGCCCGGAACGCTGTTTCGAGGCGCTGAACGAGGTGTCAAGACCCTGTTTGGGCGATTGACAACGCCTGGCGGGCGATTCGTCCAGGCGCCCGAGTGCTGGTCAGCGGCGTGTCAGGGCGCCTTTGGGGCAGATGCCTCAGCAGCAGCTGCCTCGATCGCCTCGGCTGTCGTGAAAACAGGCCGGATGTCGACGGCGATACCGCCCAGCTTGCCGAGCGCCTCTTGCATCTCGTCTGTGAGCACGGCGCGTTCCTTCAGCAGCGCCTCGGCCGCCTGTCGATCGCCCTTGGCCTGAATGATCAGGACCTCGCCAAGAAGCGAGCGCACCGCCGACTTCATCTTCGCCGCGTCCACCGTGAAGCGCCCGTCCGCCTGGAGCGCGTAAGCCCCGGCCTGAACAAAGGCGTTGAACTGCGCGGCCATCGATCGCGCGTGCGCCTCCTCGATGCCGAAGCGCAGCGTGCGGAAGGAAGAGGCCAGATAGGTGGCGTAGAGCTTGGCCTCGGCGTTCTCTGGCAGCAGCGCCTTGAGCCCCAGCCGCTCGCCATGATCGATGAAGTGCTGGACCATGAAGAGGCCCATGAGGTCGGCCTTGGCTTCCTCGATGGCGCTGTAGGTCTCGCCCAGCGACTGCCGCACCGATGTCTGTCCGCCCGCCACCTGAATCATCTGCGGCCCGAGGCCATGCGAGAGCTCGTGCGCCAGGATGTGGAGAAAGAAGGCGTCAAAGTCGACGTGGGCGCGCGCATCGAGAGCGAGCAGCCTCTCGGCGATGGGCGTGAGGATGGCCGCGAACTTCGCCTGCTGGACGTTCTTGAGCATCACCCGCTTGCTGCCCTTTTGCGCCACCACCACCTCGTCGTTGGGCAGGTTGAAGGCCGCCGCCTGAACGCCGTGCGCCGCGTCGCCCGCATTGAAGAGCTGATTGAGCACGGCGATGGGCGCCAGCGCTCCGAGGTCGCGCCGCTTGTATTCGTCGGGCATGGGCAGGCTCGTCTCGATCTCGCCCAGGTGCCGCGTGATTACCTTCAGCCGCTCGCTCTCCGCCCGGTCGCGCAGGCCAAGGTAGGCCTCAAAGGCCGCCTTCAGCCCCATCGCCTCGTCGAGATACGTCTCGTAGGGCCCGATGGTCAGATCGATGTCGCCGTCGAGCTCCATCCAGGCGACCTCGCTCGGCCGGTAGTCGTCGCTCAAAAACGCCTCGGCGCGCTCCGCGAGAAACCTCTTGAGCGAAGCGTCGTCGGCGAGCTCAGCCGCGCGCCTCAGATGCCCCGCCGCCTCTTCGAGTTCTGTCCGATAGGCCGCGCTGTAAGGCACCGCCCGCAGAGAGCCGCCCTCCGTCGCCTCGATGAGACTGTAAAAGCCGCGCGCCATGGCCGCCTCGTCCGCCGTCAGTGACGCGAACCAGGACTCCAGCCGCTCAGGCGTCATCCCCTCCGGGTAGTAGGCCGCGCCGCGCGGTTTGCGCTCGGGAACGCCGTCGAGAAAGGCCGTGTAGCCGTCGAGCTCCGACCAGGGGCCACGATTGATCTCAAACGCCGTGAGTTCTGCCGCGCCGCGATCAGGCGACACCTTCGCCGCCGCCTCCAACCTGGCGCGCAGGGCCGCGTTGCCCGCCCACATCTGCCGCTCAAAGATCCTGTCGAGCACGCGCGAGGCCTTGATCAGCGGCACCAGCGCCGCGCGATCGCCATCACTCAAGTGCGCGAGGTCGACCTTGAACTCGACCGGGGCATAGCGGCGCGACTGCGCGTTCAATTCGTCGAGGCTCAACCTGGGCTGGGGCGCGTTGGCGGTCGTCGTCATGGCGGTCTCACTCCTCGCTGTGTCGTTGGACTGGCTCTTCTGTGCCTCTGTCGGCGTCACGGGCGCGGCGGCGCAGGCACAGGCGAGCGCCACTGCGGGCAAAATCGTCAGCTGTCGTTTCATGTCGTTCCTTGGGCCAGCCTCTGCGGGCGGCCTTGTTGAAGGTGAGTCAGGTCAAATCATCGGCAACCGCGCGTTCAGGCGGCAGGCGCGCGCGCGCCATCTCCAAAAGCACCCACTCGCCCTCTTCGCGGCGACGCACGAGACACATGCCCTCGCGCTCAAACGCGGCCAGGACCTCGGCGGCCTGTTCGTCGAGAATCCCCGTCAGCATCAATCGCCCCCCGCTCGCGGTCGCATCGCACAGGCGCGGCGCCAGATGGCAGAGCACGTTGGCGAAGATGTTGGCCAGCACCAGGTCAAAGGCGCCGCGAATGCGCTCCAGCGGTTTCGTCGTCCACTCCACGCCCTCGACGCCGTTCAGCGCCGCGTTTTCCCGCGCGATCTCCACCGCCTGCGGGTCAATGTCGTTGGCCACCGCCTCGCCCGCGCCGATCTTCTTGGCCGCCATGACCAGGACGCCCGTTCCCGTGCCCACGTCGAGCACGCTGCAGCCCGGACGCTCGCTCACCCACTCGCCAATCGCCTCAAGACACATCGCCGTGGTCGGGTGGTCGCCCGTGCCAAAGGCCATTCCCGGGTCAATCACGAGCGCCACCGCGTCCTCCCCCGCCTCCTCGCGCAGCCACGACGGCCCAACCCAAAACCGCCCGGCGCGCGTGGCCCTGACACACGCCTTCCACCCCTCGGCCCAATCCTGCGCCTCGACAGGGATGAGCGCCGTCTCGCACGCGGCGATTTCCGCTTTGACCCAGTCGATAAGCGCCAGCGCGTCGGCCTCGTCCTCATACCAGGCGGTCAATTCGGCCTTCCCCGCGGCCAAAGGCTCGTCGCCAGGCAAGGGCTTGAGACTGTGATCGCGCACCACGACGCCCACATGCGCCGTCTCGTCAATCAACGCCTGCAAATGCTCGATGTCTTTTTCTTCAATACGAACGCGCGCGGTAAAATGCGTCATGTCGTCCCTTTCCTGTCGGCGCCCAAAAGCCCGATTTAATTTTACTTCCCACCAAATAAAAACCGCCCCAAAACAAATTTCGGAGCGGCTTTGATTCATATCAACGCGGCGGGATTATTCGCACTGTCCCGTGGCGGCATCGCAGCCAACGTCACAATACTCCCAGGTTTCGCCAGTAACATCCGTATAATAGTAATAGTATTCACCCGATTCAGTGGCCTGGCAGGAGTATTCCACGGAGAAGTAATCATAGTAAGCGCAGCCCTGTATCGCGTCATCCCCTGGGGCGCAGGCGTCTTCTTCAAAAAAGCAATCGGCCACACTGTCGATGAAATCACACGTCGCGGTCACGCAGGACGCCGCGAGAACATAGGTGTCGCCATACTCATCCTCATAGCAATACACGACCGCGTTCCCGACACATTGTTCCTGAAAGCCGATATCGCACGATTCGCCCACGCCCTCGATAGCGACACAGGCGAGGGGATTTTCCGGATCGATATAACCAACCTCTTCGCAACCAACCTCGCAGCTTTCATAAGAATCATCAGCGCAATCTATATCGAGAACACCACAGCCGCAGTCGCAATAATCGTCGCCATAGTAATCCTCCGGACACGTCCAAACGGCTTCCGTCGCGCCATTATCGCCGTTATTGCCGTTATTGCCGTTATTGCCGCTGTCGCCGTTATTGCCATTGTCATTGTTATCGACACTGGGACCATCGACGCATTTGTTGTCGGCGCTGCAGATCTTGCCATCAGTGCAATCGGCGTTGGAGGTGCATTCCTTCGTGGAGGGCTCTTCTTCATCGCCACCGCAGGCGCCAAAGGCGATCAGGCTCATCGCGGCCAGACCAGCAATCAAAAGATTTCTCATGTTCTTCTCCTCAATCCGCGGCAGGATGCCGCGCAATTTGGCGTTCAAGGGTTCGCGACAAAATCGCCGACGAAACCGCTGTTGGGACCACCGCCCGCTCGCGCCTGAAGGCGCGCTTGTCTGTGGCGACGGCCATTTCAGCGGCGCGCCCTCTACTCTTTTGATCGCCGCTGGCAAGGGCAAAAGACGCGATTCCTTATTGTTGTGCGCTGGCGCGCAAATAAAAAAAACCGCCCCAGGACGAATCCCGAGGCGGTTTTTGTGTCAGCTCAAAACTGAATTATTCGCAAATCCAGTTCTGGGTGGCGTTAACCTCGCCCTCTTCGCAATAATCGAAATCACATGAAGAGCTATTGCCATCCTCACAGTCGATGTCTTTCGCGCCGCAACCGCAATCGCAGTAACCATCGCCGTAGGCTGTCGCCCCGAGGATCGTGCATGCCTCTGCGTTCCATCCAGCAGGAAGATCTTCGCACTTCCCGCTTTCATCACTGCAATACTGAGACGTTAAACATTCCGTCTCAGCTGTCAGATAGTAGTGATACTGACCATCCGACATCTCAGCGCAAGTATATTCCTCACTATAGTTATAATAGCATGATTTCTCCATTTCATCACCTTCTTCGCAAGATGACTCTTCAGTGAAACAATTTGCCCAGTTCCCATCCTTGAGAGTCAGGCAGCTATTCAGGCCGCAGTCATATGCTGTAACAACGCCATCTCCACAGTAAACTATAACATTTCCGTCAGCGCCGCCGCAGCTCTCAACAAACGCATTCTCGCCTGTGGTGGAGCACTTCTCCCCTTCATTATCGACAAGCTTGACGCACTCTTGCGTTTCCGAATCACATCCATGCGCACAAGCAGAGGCAATCTCTATTTCACCATAGGTGTTATCAGAAGCGGACACACAGACTGTTTTAAGGCTGTATATTTCACGATCAGCACCAGTCACGCACTCAAAGGCGTCAGCTGTTTCTTGTTCGCAAGAAGAGGGAACGACACAGTCGGCATAGTTATCTTCCGCAGAGTAACCACAAGCCGTCGCGGTCGCCTCTCCACCGCAATCGCCCGCAACGACTTCTCCATCCTGGCAATACACCACGATGTCTCCATCGCAGCGCTCAACAAAGGTGGCGTCACACGCCTCGCCTTCATCCTCGACCAGCTTGACGCACTTATTTGTCTCAGCATCACAACCAGCGCTGCACTCCTGACCACCAATATACATCGCTCCGAGGGAGCCATTCGTCAAAGCCACGCAAAGATAATCCACCTGCGCATTCACGCCGTCTACAGAGGTGACACACTCTGAAATGACTTCATTGACCTCGTCACAGGCTTTGAAACAGGTCGCCCCAACATCCTCATCGATACCACACGCCATGCCCTCATCGCATGCATTGACGACAATAGCCCCGTAAGAACAATACACTGCGGTATTTCCTATGCACCCACCCATAAAGAGGGTTTCATTTTGGCTATCGCATGCGTCGCCCTCGGCGTAGCAGGTGCCGTCGATTTCATATTGGCCGTCGGGGCAATTGCTGGCAGGCGCGGCGACGCAGGTGCCATTGTCGCAAATAGGCAATGCGGGGTCAGTGCAATCGTCATTCGTCGCGCAGCCTTCGCTCACGGTCGAGTCGGCGACACAGGTGCCATTGTCGCAAATGGGCAGCGCGGGGTCGGTGCAATCGGCGTTCGTCACACAGCCTTCGGTCACGGTCGAATCAGCGACGCAGGTGCCATTGTCGCAGACGGGCTTGGAGGCGTCGGTGCAATCGGCGTTGGAGGTGCATTCCTTCGTGGAGGGCTCTTCTTCATCGCCACCGCAGGCGCCGAAGGCGATCAGGCTCATCGCGGCCAGACCAGCGATCAAAAGATTTCTCATGTTCTTCTCCTCAATCCGCGGCGGGATGCCGCGCAATTTGGCGTTCAAGGGTTCGCGACAAAATCGCCGACGA
>JAFVYB010000067.1 GCA_017500825.1 Myxococcaceae bacterium
CAAAATACACGTCCGCGGAATAAAAATCAGCGAATTATTCGGGGGAGCCCGTTTGGGGGAGAAGTCGCGTTTTTGAATAAATTAAATCGAGCTAATTTGAGTCGAAATCAAATAAAAAATAAACCTGCCGCGCGCTGAAGCGGTTTGAGGTTGGCGCGTGCTGAAGCGCATTGTTTTGCGCCGCGCCCCAATGGAAACGCTGCTTTGAATTTGGAAACGCGGCTTTGAATAATGCTCCGCGCTGAAGCGGCTTTTGAATTGCCGTGCGCCAAAGCACAGAAACAAACAAAGGAGTGCGCTGGGGCGCAAAGATAATAAGGAGTCGAGTTTTTTAAGGTTTGAAAAACAATTCGGAAGGCCTTAGAGGGCCGCGCGCCTGCCCCCTCTCATTTGTCGGGGGCTTTTTCATTCACACGGGGCGCGCTTGGGGCCGCCTCACCGCCAGACTGGGAAATATCGCCATGAGCACTGAACCGACTGCGCCCGCGACCAATGCCGACGAATCCATCAAGGAGCAGGAAATTTTTCAGGCCCGTCTCAAAAAGGCCGAAGCGCTGCGCGAGATGGGCGTCAATCCTTACGGCAATGGCTTTGCCTGCGACGCCACCGCCGCCGAGGTCGAAGCCGCGCTTGGCGCGTTCGCCGCGCGCGAGGAGGTCGAGGAAAAGAGCGCCACCTACACGCTGGCCGGTCGCGTGATGGCCAACCGCTCCTTTGGCAAGGCCGCGTTCATCAAGATCAAGGATCGCGCCGGCAGCCTTCAGGTCTGGATCAAGCGCGATGTGCTCGGGGCCGAGGCCTTTGAGCTCTACAAGCTCGTTGACCTGGGCGACATTGTCGGCGTCCGCGGTCGCTGCACGCGCACCAAGACGGGAGAACTGACACTCATCGCCGAGAGCTTCACCGTTCTCACCAAGGCGCTGCGCCCTCTGCCCGAGAAATTCCACGGCCTGAGCGACATTGAGACGCGTTGCCGCCAGCGCTACCTCGACCTCATCGTCACGCCGGGCGTGAAGGAGACCTTCCTCAAGCGCTCGAAGATGGTGCGCGCCATTCAGCGATTCCTCGACGCGCGCGACTTTGTCGAAGTCGAGACGCCGACACTGCACAAGCCCGAAGAGGCGGGCGGGGCAACGGCGCGGCCTTTTCAGACGCATCACAACGCGCTGGGGCTCGACCTCAAATTGCGCATCGCCACCGAGCTGCACCTCAAGCGACTCGTCGTCGGCGGGATTGAGCGCGTCTACGAAATCGGCCGTCTGTGGCGAAACGAGGGCATCGACCGCCGCCACAACCCCGAGTTCACGACCATCGAGTTCTATTGGGCGCACGCCACCTATCTCGACCTGATGGACCTGACCGAAGCGCTCTTCGAGACCGTCTCGCGCGAGGTCACCGGCGATGCGCGGGTCAGCTACCAGGGGCAGAGCATCGACTTCACCGCGCCCTATCCGCGCGTCTCGATGGTCGACGACACGGCGGCGCGGCTGGGCCTGACGCGAGAAGAGGCGCTCAGCGGCAAGGGGCTCAGCGAGGCGATCGAGCGCGAGGCGATGAAGGCGAAGGCCGCGGGCGACAAGGACACTGCGACGCTCCTCTTCAAGGCCAAGGGCATGAAGAGCGCGGGCGAGATGATCTCCACCGCCTTTGAAGCGCTGGGCGAACCGGCGCTCGATCCGGGGAAGCCGACATTCGTCATCGACTTTCCCATCGAGGTCTCGCCCCTGGCGCGCCGCAGCGACAGCGACCCGCGCGTCACCGACCGCTTCGAGCTCTACGCGGCGGGCATGGAGCTGGCCAACGCCTTCTCCGAGCTCAACGATCCCCTCGACCAGCGCGCCCGTTTCGAACGCCAGCTCATGCTCAAGCGCACCGGCGACGAGGAGGCCATGCCCTTTGACGAAGATTTTGTCCGCGCGCTCGAACACGGGATGCCGCCGACGGCTGGCGAAGGCATCGGCATCGACCGACTGGCCATGCTGCTCACCGACTCGGCCTCGATTCGCGACGTGATCCTCTTTCCGCTGCTCAGGCCAAACCTCGGCTGACGAGCGCGTCGTAGAGCGCCTCATGGGCACGGGCCATGGCTGATGAGTCGTGGTCCGACAGGACGCGCGCACGCAGGTTGGCCCCTGTCTCGTCGGCGATGTCCTCGACGAGCAGCCGCGCGAGAGCCGCCGCGTCGCCACAGTCAAAGAGCCGTCCGCTCACGCCGTCCTCGACAATGCCCGCGATACCCGCGACGCGTGCCGCGATGACTGGTCGACCAAGGCTGCCCGCCTCCAAGAGCACGAGCGGCAAGCCCTCCCAGCGCGAGGGAATGATCAGCGCTTTGGCCTCGACGAGAAATCGCCGCGCCCCACTGACCGCGCCGACAAAGGCCACGAGGTCTGTCACGCCGCGCCGCCTGGCCAGTCGCTCCAGCTCGCCCCGCAAGGGACCGTCGCCGACAATGGCGAAGCAATCGCCGCGTTGCCTCAGCCGCTCCTGCGCGCGTGCCACCGCCTCGATGAGAATGTCGACGCCCTTGGCAAAGTCGAGCCGCGCCAGCGTCAACAACAGCCGCCGATCCGGCGTCAGCCCCAGCGTTTGCCGAAGACCTGGCCCCTTGTCGTTCTCGCGCGCCACCTCTGCCCTGAGCCGCGCGTGGTCGATGCCGTTGGCGATGACGCGGACATTCCTCAGCCCGTAGAGCTCCCGCAAAAGCCGCGCGTCGTCCTCGGTGAGCGCCACGTTGATCGCGACTTGTTGAAAGAGCGACCTTTCCAGCGCCTTGCGCGCGATGCCGGGCAGCGTCTGAGGAAATCGCGCGAAGTCGTAGCGGCGTACGTGCACGCCATGCAGCGTGTTGACGATCGGCAGACTCGGCAGGCGTCCCTTTCCCCAGCCAACGAGGAGCGCGCAGAGCGCCCGCAGGTGATGGACGTGGACGAGGTCAGGTCGGTGTGACGCCACCGTTTTCCAGTCACACCCGCGCGTCTGAAGCGTGACGTTGGGCAACGCCGCGAGCGCCCGCGATCCTCCGCCATCGCCGCAGACGACAAACTCATGCCGAGGCAGCGCCATCGCCAGCTGGCGAATGTGTTCACAGCCCCCACCCAGCTGCACCCTGTCCGTGAGCATCGCGATCTTCACGTCCGCCCTCTTCAGCCCGGATCGAACCGCGCCGCCAAGTCGCCTTCGACGAGCGCGCCGCCTCAGGGACTTGCCTTTTGCCCCTGCTCAAATCGCTTGGCCGCCGCCGGCTTTTCCATGCCCGCCGTGTTGCCCAGGACAAAGTGAATCCCGGTCGCCACCACGACGCCCAACCCCGCCGCGAGGACGCCCATGGCCACCGCCCGCTTCCAAAACGGCATCAACACTGTCTCGTGAGGCGAGCGCGCCCCCTGCAGCGTCCCGGCTTCCATCCGCACCTTGTAGCTTTCGCAAATTTCCTCGGACGGCCCGCTCTCCAGCACCTGTCCCTGGGCAATGAGCAGCGCGCGGTCGCAGAATTTGGTGACGAGGTCGAGTGAATGCGTGACAAAGAGAATGGTACAGCCCTGCTGTTTAAATTCCTGAATTTTCTGAAATGATTTTTCCTGAAACGCGGCGTCGCCCACCGACAATGCCTCGTCGACGATAAGAATTTCCGGATCGACCGACGCGGCCACTGAAAACCCTAGTCGCGCCAGCATGCCAGACGAATAATTTTGAATTGGCTCGTCGATAAATGGTTCGAGCTCGCTGAAGGCGATGATTTCAGGCATTCGCGCCTCGATTTGAGCGCGCGTCAGTCCCATGACAATGCCGTTGATAAATATATTTTCGCGTCCGGTAAAATATGGATGAAATCCCGCGCCTAATTCGAGCAGCGCCGACACGCGTCCGCGGACATCAATCTTTCCCTCGGTCGGACAGACCGTTTTGGCGATGAGCGACAAAAGCGTGCTCTTGCCCGCGCCATTTGGCCCAATTAAGGCCACCGATTCGCCCTTGCGAATTTGAAAGTTCACGTCGCGCAGGGCCCAGAAATAATTCTTTTCGACTTTGGAAAAGGCGATTTTGGCCGTGTCCTGCAGGAGCATGCTGCGGTGGCGGTGCATTTCATAGCGCTTGCCCACGCCGCGCGCATCAATCACCACTGGCGCGTTTTTGATGGCCGTCTGTCGTTCAACGCGTTCGGCCTCATGCGTCAAAGCGTCCGCGTCTGGCGCTTGCATTTGGGCGGCTGGCGTCGTGTTTTGTTCACTCATGGCGTCTCATCCGGATATTCAACAGCGCGGTTTAATTATTATAAATAATCGGCAAAGATCTTTTCGTATTTTTTGAAGACAATAATGCCGATCACCAAAATGACGACAGAGACGATGGCCCCGGCGATCATCAAGGTTGACGATGGCGCGACGCCGCCCAGGAGAACAGCGCGATAACCCTCGACCACGCCGACCATGGGATTGAGCATGAGCGCCTTGGCGAATTTGGGCGGAACAATGGAGAATGAATAAAAAATGGGCGTCATCCAGTAGAGAATCTGAATAACGCTGTTGAGCATATATTGCGTGTCGCGGTAGCGGACATTGAGCGCGCTGACACAGAGCGCCACGCCGATAATGCAGATAAAATGAATGGCGAAGAGGACGGGCAACCATAAAAGATTGATTGTCAACTTAAACGCGCCGGTAAAATAGACGAACAGGGCCGCCACCAGGGTTAATTCGATAAAGAAATGCCGCATATGCGATAAAACGCTGGCCAGCGGCAGAATGATGCGCGGAAAAGAGACTTTTTTGACGAGCTGCGCGTTTTCGATCGCGGAGAGCGACGCGCCATTGACGGAATTGGTGAAAAACCGAAAGGGCGTCAATCCCAGCAACATAAAGATAGGGAAATAGGGTTGCCCCATCTTGAAAATGTGTTCGAAGACAATGGTGAAGATGATCACCATCACCAGCGGATCGGCGAGTGACCACAGGCGGCCGAGGGCCTTGTCCTTGTAGCGCGCCTTAAAATCCTTGGCCACGAGCGCCGATAAAACTTCGCGCTTTTCTATTAGTTCGAAATGCATGAGGGGCGCGGCCTCTAGTCGAGATCAGTTCGCCAGAGCAAGGGGAAAATTGAGGGGGCTTATTTGATGGTTTGAGGCGACAACGCGCTTGACATCCCAGAAGGGCGTCTATAGAGCGCGCCGCCCTGTCCCGCCCCATAATAGAAAGAATAAAATGGAACCTGTATCGACGGAACGGAAGCAAAATTCCTCGGCGACAGCTGAACGCAGACAAAACATTTTGCGAGATTTGCAATCCCTCCAGAGGGAGTTTCCTTTGATGGAGGGCGAAGAGAAAAAATCCCGTGGCGATGATTGTCGTCAGGGAGAAAGAATTCTCTTCAACGCGTCGCTCGACACCGATTGGGCGCAGCCTGTTCCCGAAGGATTTCCGCGCCTGGCCCATATCTTTCACCGCGAGTGGTTCGGTATTCGCGCGGCGGCCGGTTATTTGCCTGGAGAAAAGATCGGTATTCCCTTTCATGGGAGCATCGACGACGACGATCTTTTGCAAATTGTTGAATTTATTCAAATAAGTCGCTGCGAGCAGGTCCTGCTGCACTGTTATTCACAAAATATGGAGGCTGTGGCCCGCGTCCTGCGCCGGAGTTTTGGTAATTCTGTCCAAATACATTCCGTCTGGCACGGCAACACGGCGCAGTTTCACGTCGACGTGGAGCGCGATTGCATTCAGCGCCTTTTGCGGCTCAAACGCGTCGGGATTGTGAATAATAATTGTTTTGTAAAACCCGGAATGCGCGAGCTGACGGACGAGTTTTTTGCAGAAACGCTTTTGAATGTCCCGCCACACGTCGTTTCGGCCAATCGATTGTCGTCCTCGTCGCCCAAAGGAAAGGTGCTTATTCCCATTCCCCTCGATTGGCGAAAAAACTTTTACACGAATTATCTCGCGGCCTGCGCCTCTGACGGCGTCGCGGAAGTCCATGTGGTGGCGCAGGGATTTGAACGCCAGAAGGATTTTGAGCACGGGCGCCGGGTGGTCGAGCATGGGCACATGGATCGCGCCTCGCTCTTTGCCCTCGTCGCTCAGGTGGAGCTCGCGCTCAACGTGACGCTCTCGGAGTGTCAGCCCATGGCGGCGCTGGAGAGTCTCTCCTTTGACGTGCCCTGCCTGACAGGTCCGCTCGACAATGGCGCGCTCGACGAACACCCCCTGCAGCGGCTCGTTCAGCTCTGCGCCGTCGATTCACTCAGCGCCGTGCGACGCGCCATCGAGCGCATCCTCCGTGTCCGCCGAGAAGAGACCGGGACGCTTTCCGAAATGATGGCCGATTACCGCGACGCTCTGACGCGCGAGGCCTTTGCCCGCTACCTGCGCCTGTTCGACGCCTGATCAATCGACGCCTGAGTGCGGCCAAGACCTGAGGAACACTCCATGAAGCGCATTTGCCTCGTCACCGAGGAACTGTTTCCGCTGACCGCCGGCGGCATTGGCCGGCTGCTTTTCAACCGCGTCACGCGGGCGCTCGAACGCGGCGACGACATCGAGTTTCACCTGCTCGTGCCCAAGGGGCGCGCGATTTGCCCCGCCGCTGTCACCTCGCTCTTCGAGGGGCGCGTTCACTGCCACGAAGTCGCCCTCGATCTGAACGCGGAGCCATCTGAAGAGGATCGGGCGCAGCGCTACCCGCCCGCCGCCGCTTTCACCGACAGCCGCCGCCATGGCGAGTCGTTCCTCTTCTTTCGCGCGCTCAAGCGGCTGGAGGCGTCGGGGATTTCGTTCGACCTCGTCGAGTTTCCCGATCTGTGCGGCTGGGCCTTTTGCGCGCTGCAGGAAAAGAAACTCGGCAAGGCCTTTCAGGACACCACCCTCGCGGTCTGGCTCCACGCGACCATCGGGCTCATCAAGTCGTTCGAGGGCGGGCTGCGCAGCCGCGAGGAGTTCGCCGTCTTCGAGCTGGAACGGAAAGCCTTGCGGGACGCCGACCTCGTCATCGCGCCGCTGGAGCGACTCGCCGATTTCTACGCCGACTTCTACGGGCTGGGCGCCGAGTGGCGTTCGCGCGTGCGCGTCGAGTTTCCGCCAGTGCTTTTGGACAATTCGCGTTCGGATGGCGCGGCACAGGCCGTTCGAGGCGCCTCAAAGGTGCCTTTGGCGGAGCGCGCGATTGTCTTTCCGACCAAGCTGCAGCGCATCAAGGCGCCCGACCTCTTCATTCGCGGCGTGGTCGAGTTCATGCGCGAGTCGCCCGACTATCGCGGCAGCGCTGTCTTTGCCGCCCATGCCTTCGAGCCCGACTACTTCGCCCAGCTCAAGCGCCTCATCCCCGCCGATCTCGCGGAGCGATTCACCTTTCTCGGGACGATTCAGGGCGAGGCGCGCGAGGCAATTTTTCGAGATGGCATTGTCGTCGTCAGTTCGCGCTTCGAGACGCTCAATCTGACGGCCTACGAGGCCTCGGGGGCGGGGGCCACGCTGGTGCTCAATGCCGCCTGTCAGTCGTTTGGCGACGGCACGCCCTTTGTCGATGGCCAGAACTGCCTCAAGTTTGACGGCACGCCCGACGGTCTGCGCGAGTCGCTGAAGCGGGCCATCGCGCTTGTTGAGCCGCTCGACGCTGTCCGCTGGCAACCCGGGGCGCCCTACTGGGACGACGTGTTGGCCAAACGCCGAGTGACTGGCCGTTCGTCCCGTCGTGGCGAGCGCCCGTCGGAGGCTTTGCCGCGCGTCAGCGTGATCGTCACCAATCACAACCTCGGCGAATACCTGCCCTCGGCCATCGAGAGCGTGGTGCAAAGCGGCTATCCGGATTTGGAGTTCGTCATCGTCGACGACGCTTCGACCCGCGATACCGACCGGGAGATCCTCGACCGGCTCAGCCTCTATGGCGCCGACGCCTCGCCGCGCGTCCACGTGCTGCGCAACGCCTCGAACCGCGGCCTTTCCGCCTCGCGCAACCGGGCGTTGGCCCACGCCACGGGCCGCTATGTCCTGCCGCTCGACGCCGACGATTTGATCTCGCCCGAGTTTTTGGAGCTCGCCGTGCGCGCGCTGGAGGCCAACCGCGACTTTGACGTGGTGGTGCCCGCGACTGGCTACTTCAAGACCGGCGACAACCCCCTGCGCGGCGACTTTTGCGACTACGCGCTCTTCCTGGGCGACGCGCCCTCGCTGGGGATGCTCGCCAACCGCTTCGCTTGCGCCACGAGCCTGATGCGGCGCGAGCTCTTCGACGAGTTCGCCTACGACGAGCAGCTCAATAGCTTTGAGGACTGGCACCTCTATCTGCGCCTGGCGCTCGACTCTCGCCGCTTCCTGGTGACGAACGAGGTCCACTTTTTCTACCGGCGCCGCGCGGGGTCGATGATTCACGGCGTCAGGGCGAGTGAGCACGCGGCCCTGCTCAACCAGATGTGGCAATCGCTGCCAGCCCTGCCGAGGCCGCTCTTTTTGCCGGCGTTTGGCGGCGGCGACGGCATTGCCGACTACGGTCTCAAGCAGCACATCCGCGACTGGGTGACGCGCAAGGTGCGGCACAGCGCTCCGGACAAGGCGCGGACGATGATCAAGCGGTCGCTGAACAGCGTGTCCGAGGCCATGCTGCTCGTCGACAGAATCAAGTCAGAGGGCGGCGTCGAGGCGGGGCTTCGCCACCTGCGGCAGAAGTTTCGGCGCTAGCGGCGGCGACGGGGCGGGCGAAGTCGGGACAACGCGTCGGCGCTGAATTTGGCGGAGCGCGCGTGGGAAGCGGTCGGGCGGCGTTTACTCGCCTTCGAGCAGGATGCGCTTGAGGCGTTCCAGGCTTTGCCGCGCTTTGTCGACAAAGGGCGAATGGGTGCCGGTGCGCTCTGCCGCCGCCAATGTCTGCTCGTAGATGGGCAGCGCCTTGGTCACGAGGACGCGGACTTTTTTCTGGAGCTCCTCGCGGTAGATGGCCGCCTCTTCGTCGCTGAGGCCCTCGGGCAGCTTGGCCGCCAGCATCTCGTCGTAGAGCGTCTCGTAGAGCGCGCCCACGCGGAAGCCGGCCGAGGTCGCCCAATGGCTCTGACTCATGCGGATGGTGCGCAGGTAATGCCCCTGGGCCGAGAGGAGCAGCTGGCATTTGTGCTCTAGCGCCTGAGCGAGCGCGGCCTCGCCTGCGGTCGGATCGAGCGCGACGGCCTCGAAGCGCAGGCGGTGGATTTCGCCGAGGAAGAATTGTGCCTGTGACGGGAAATAGTCGTCGAAGGCCTCCTCGTTGCGATGGACGCGCCAATAGCCGAGGGCGCGCCTGAGACCGGCTTCGGCGTCTTCCAAACGCCCGAGTTCGACGAGGCAGACCGCGTGTTGCACGAGCGCCTGCAGTCGCTCCGAACGCTCCAAATCCGAGCGATCGATCATCTGCCGCAGGATGGCTTCAGCGCGCGCGTAGTCCTCCAGTTGGTAGAGGCAATTGGCCAGATGGAAGGCGGCAAAGAGCGCGTCGCCCTGTCCGCTCTGGGCGTTGGCCACGGCCGCGAAGCGATTGCCCGCCTCTTCGAAGCGATTGAGGCGCTCCAGGGCCAGCCCGGCGTTGTAGCTCGCCGCCGCCGCGTTCTCAGACTCTGGGTAGACGTCGGCCAGCCGGGAGAAGGCGAGCGCGGACTTTTCAAACTCGCCAGCCGCGAAATGCGCCTTGCCCATGGCGAAGAGCTCTTCCGGGTTGAGGTCGGAGAGCGCCACCTCTTCAGACGGCCCGGGGCGGATTTCGATGGGCTCGAAGCGCAGGCGCGCGTCTTCCTGAACAGGCTCGGGCTCGGGCGCGATTTGGCGGGAAGCGCAACCAGACAGCACACCCACAACGGCGAGGGCGAGTGAGGACAGGGCCAGCATCTGTCGGCAAAGGCGTCTCAAGCGTGTCTCCCTGACCGGCGTGGCGGTTGGCTGTTGGCGAATCGGCGCGCTCAGCCCGGCGTCACCTTGACCCACACCTTTCGCGTGCGCGGTCCGTCAAACTCACAGAAGAAAACGCCCTGCCAGGTGCCGAGCAGGGGCATGCCGTCCTCGACGATGATCGTCTCTGAATTGCCGACCAGCGTGGCTTTGGCATGCGCGTCGGAGTTGCCCTCGCCGTGTCGAAAGCCCTCGTTGGGGATGGCGCGGCGAAAGGCGTGGACGAGGTCGCGCGGCACGTCCGGATCGGCGTTTTCGTTGATCGTCACCGCCGCCGTGGTGTGCGGGATGAAGACCGTGCACAGGCCCGAGCTCACGCCCGAGGCGCGGATGGCCGCGTTCACCTGTCGCGAGATGTCGATCAGCTCTTCGCGAACGCGCGAACGCACTTCGAATTTTTGGATGCCGCCGGACATGGCCGCCTCATTCATGGAAAAGGCGCCCCAGGGTGACCGGAGGCGCCGAGTGGTGAGCGCTGCGCCGCGTTTGGCGCGGGCGTTCGGCTCAGAGGTGTTGTCAGTAGGAGAAGGAGCTGCCGCCGATGAACTCGCGCAAGAGGCTCGTCGGGGGGACCTCAGCGGGGAAGATCGACACGAACAGCGAGAGGAAGCGCAGCAGGCGCTCGGCCTCGACATAGGCGGGCGATTCGCGCGGCACTTCGAGCAGGAAGCGCTCGGCGTAGGTCTTGAGGACAGCGTGTTCGTAGACGAGCGTGCTGTTGAAGACGGCGTCGGCCTGCTCCTGGAACGGGAAGATGTGGTTCTGCTCGCCGCGGCGCACAGAGGGCCACATCTCGATCGTCTTCTCGGCGGTGTAGCCGCGGTAGACGCGGTCGCGGACGATGCGGCGGATGAGGCGCGAGTCGGAGGTGAAGATGCGCTCGTGGTCGTCGATCGTCAGCTGGGTGAGGGCGCTGATGTAGATGCGGAACTTCTGTTCGCCGGGGATGGCGGCGGTCAGGCGCTCGTTGAGGCCATGGATGCCCTCGACCACGAGGAGGTCGCGCGGGCCGATGCGCATGGGGCGCCACTGATCCTTGGGGACGCGCTCGCCCGTCGTGAAGTCGTAGCGCGGCGTGTGGACGAGCTCGCCCTTGAGCAGACGGCTGAGCTGATCGTTGAGCAGCTCCAGATCGAGCGCTTCGATCGTCTCGAAGTCGTATTTGCCGTCCTCGTCGAGCGGGGTGTTGACGCGATTGACGTAGTAGTCGTCCAGCGAGAGCGCCACGGGGCGGATGCCGTTCACGCGCAGCTGCAGGCTGAGCCGCTTGGAGAAGGTCGTCTTGCCGCTGGAGGAGGGGCCGGCGATCAGCGCTAGGCGCACGCCTTCGCGCTCGGCGATGCGGTCGGCGATGTTGGCGATGGCCTTTTCGTGGCTTGCCTCGGCGACTTTGACGATCTCGCCCACGCCGCCGCTGATGCACACGTCGTTGAACTGCCCCACGTCGCCGACGCCGAGCTGCTCGTTGAAGCGTCGCGTCTCCCGATAGACGCGGAAGATGCCGGGCATGTCGTGGATTTCGTGGCGGTTGCTGGGGCCCGGCGCCGGAAAACGCAGGATCAGTCCGTCGTTGTAGAAGGCCAGCTCGAAGCCGCCGAGCGAGCCGGTGGAGGGCGCGACCGGGTTGAAGCAGATGGAGTGGACGCCCTTGGCCAAGGAGACGATCGGCACGAGCGGATCGCGGCGCGTCTTGAGCAGGCGGACGCGCGCCTCGTCGCCCTCGGCGCGGAAGAGCTCGATGGCCTCGTTGATGTCGAAGCGCTCCAGCTCGAAGGGATGGTCCTCGGCCACCAGCGAACGCATGCGGGCGCCGATTTCCTGCACCGTCGCCGCGTCGAGCGGTGTCTCGCTGATCCACTCGAAGAAATAGGCGTCGCCAATCGACTGACCGATGCGTAGGCGCGCCTGGGGGGCCACCTCGAACGCGGCCTGGACGAGCACGAGTGAAATCGAGCGCCGGTAGATCTGCTTGCCCTCGCGGCTGTGCAGGGTCAGCGGGACGATATTCGCCGGACCAAACAGGGGCGCGGAGAGCGAGACGAGGCGGTTGTTGACGATGGCGCCGAGCAGGTTTTCGCCGGCCGCGTCCTGTCGACCGACGATGTCGATCAAGGGCGTGCCAACGGGAAACTGCTGTTCGGGGCGACCTGCGACTTGGACCTTCACGATTTTGGGGCTCATGGGGGGCGGCTTCTAAAAAGAGGGGGGGAGGAAGGCAACCATGAGACGCGATGGAGAGGTTGTCTGTGGCCCGCGCGGTTGGCGTGTCCAAGCGTGGCGACAGCCTTGAATCGACACGTGGCGGCGCGACGCTTCTCAAGGGCGGGCAACCTGACGCGGGCAAGACCCAAGGAGGCGAAGCATGAGCGTCAACGGCAGTCACAGCGCCCGGAGTGTCGGCATCCTCGTCGGCAGCCTGCGGCGCGAGGCCTTTACCCGCAAAGTCGCCGCGTCCCTGGCAAAGATGCTGGCGCCTTCTCTCTCTGCGCGACCAATCGAGCTTTCCGCGCTCGACATGTTCAACCAGGACTTCGACGCGATGGGGCAGACGCCCGCCTCGTGGACGCGCTTTCGGCAGGAGGTCCGCGCGGTGGAAGGCATCATTTTTGTCACGCCCGAATACAACCGCTCTCTGCCTGCCTTGCTGAAGAACGCCCTCGACATCGGCTCGTGGCCCTTTGGCCACAACCGCTGGGCGGGCAAACCAGGCGCCATCGTCGGCGTGAGTCCGGGCAGGTTTGGCGCGATTGCCGCGGCACAGGCGCTCAGGCAGCCAGCGTCGTTTCTCGGCATCGACCTGATGCCTCAGCCCGAGGCGTATCTCTCCGTGTCGGAAGGCGACTTCGACGCGCGGGGCGTTCTGGTCGGAGAGGCGTCGCGCAAGGCCCTTGAGCAATTCGCCCAGGCCTTTGTTCAGTGGATGACGCGCACGCGGTAAGCCTGAGGGCGGCGATGTCCGGTTGACGTGAACGGCGCGCGTCGGACGCGTGATCGACGCCAAAAGAAACGGGCCACCTCGGCATGTGAGGCGGCCCGAATCATGGGGAGAATTGGTGGGAACGATCTCTTGGCCGGATGGCTGGCCTAATCGTCGATCGTCACGCCGTTGAAGTATTCCTCGTCGAAGACCGACTCCAGTCCGGCCCAAGGCGCCGGGCCCTTGCGCGCCAGCTTCTTGGAGGGCGACCAGCTCGTCTTCAGCCACTTCGAGGGCGCGTAGACCATGCCGGTGTTCAGGTAATCCTGGTTGGTCTGCGTGTTCATGGCGCGGTCGCCGCTGATGCCCGCGCAGTCGTTGGCGAGCGTCCGCGAGACATCTTCCCAGAAGGCGCAGCGGTAATCGAAGCCGCCGTTGGTTTTGCTGCCCTGCGACGAGTAATACATGAAGCCCACCACGTCCGAGCTGTAGGTCGAGCGCTTGTTCCCCTGGGCGTCGAGGAACGAGAGGAAGACGACCGCGTGGCCAGAGCCGCTGCTGCGGTTGAGGTTGATGAACGACCCGGGCTTGAGCTCGCTGAAGGGGACGGTCTGGCCCATGCCGAAGTGACGCAGCGCGTCTGCCGACCCGTAGGTGTTGATGTCGTGGTTGCACCAGATGTGGGCGCGGAAGTTGGCGGTGTTGAGGCTCTTCCAGCTCGACACAGGCAAAAAGTCCCAGACCGAGGTGTCGCCCGTCTCTTCGGCGTAGATCTGCATCGCCACCAGGAGGACCTCGGTCGCCGCCGCCACGCACATCGTGTAGGGCGCGTTGCTCGCCGTGACCGTGCCCTTGCCGCCGTAATTGAGGTCATGGGTGAAAGCGGCGCTGGCGTAGCCGAGCATCGACCAGTTCTTCTCGATGCGGTCGACGGCCTTGAGGATGTAGCTGTTGAAGAGGTCGCTCTCCTTCACGTTGACCGGGCGGAAGGTGGCGTCGAGCACGTATTCGCCGTGCTTGCCCGCGTAGGAGTCGGCGGTCAGGTAGTAGACGCCCGGCTGCAGCTTGGCGGTGACGCGCTTGTCGTCGCGATTGACCTTGTCGTTGTTGAGGAGCTGGGCGCTCTTCAGTGACGAGAGAATCTGAAGGTCGATGTCGACGCCGCTCGGCTCCGGCGCCTGGACCTCGGCCGCGAAGTAGGTCGGCACCGAAACCTTGAAGGCGTAGATGAACTCCTTGCCAGACTCGTCGGTGTTGGTCGGGGGATAGGTGTCGAACGCGTCGGAGGTGGCGTCAGAGGTGTCGCGCACGTCGGTGAAGACGTAGTGCTCCGAGGGCGGGCTGATGATGAAGGGATAGGTGACAGTCCCGTTCTGAGTCGTGCAGGCGTCGCCAACGCCGTCGCTGTTGTAGTCGGCCTGGTTGGCGTTGGCCTTGTTGGGGCAGTTGTCCTTGCAGTTGGGAACGCCGTCGCCGTCCGAGTCGGTGTCAGCCACGCCGCAGCCGCATTTGCCCGCCGAGGTTTTGGCCGCGTCGCTGGGGCAGCCGTCCTTGCAGTTGGGAACGCCGTCGCCGTCCGAGTCGGTGTCGGCCACGCCGCAGCCGCATTGGCCCGCCGAAGTCTTGGCCGCGTCCGTGGGGCAACCGTCGCTCACGTCGGGCACGCCATCGCCGTCGCTGTCCTGTTCAGGCGTCTCGATGGGCGGATCCGACGGTTCAGGCTCGTCAGGTTGTTCTGGGACGACCACTTCCTCACAGGCGTCGCCCGCGCCGTCGCCGTTCGAGTCTGCCTGGTCGGGGTTGGCGGTCGTCGGGCAGTTGTCTTCGCTGTCGAGCACGCCGTCGCCATCGCTGTCCTCTCCGGGCGCGGGAACGTCGGGAACGTCGGGCGTGCCCGGTGTGTCGGGAATGTTTGGCAGAGCACCCGCCTCGCAGGCGTCGCCCACGCCATCGCCGTCCGAGTCGGCCTGATCGGGATTGGTGACGTCGGTGCAGTTGTCGATGCCGTCGGGAACGCCGTCGTGATCGTCGTCGGCGAGCAGAATGGAGCAGTAGAGCGTCGTGGCGCCTTCGGGACACTCAACCGTCACCGTGGTCTCGCCACAGGCCGCGACAGAGAGGGACAAGGCGCACAGGGCAAGCAGTGGAAGGAGGGAGAGATGGCGCTTCGTGTTCACGGCGCCAGATACGGGGGGGGGTATGCGAGTGAGATGACTTTGGCGCTTCATGATCAACTCCTGTTCCGCTCCGACTCGGGAGCAATCGCTGCGTTCGGTCCCTGCGGTCGCTCTTTGCGCGGCAGGCCGTCCGAGCGGGCGCGACTAAGGCACCAAAGAGAGGTCTCGCGCAAGAACGCCCCGGCTCGTTTCCCGGCCATCAAGTGGGCGCTTGCCTTCTGGGCGCCCTCGTTGAGGATGCCGCGCCCCATGGACCACCTCGACCAGCCGCCATTTCCCGAAGAGCTGCAGCGACAGACGCAGATCGCCTCTGTCCCGCTCTATCTGCGGACGCTCTTTACGCGCCTGCCCTCGGACATGACCGTGGAGCTGGGCCTTGTGTCCGGTGTGACGCCGACGTTGCCCCTGGCCGCCCGACAGCTGCTCAAGCTCGGTCTCTTCAGCGAGCAAATCTCTGTCCGCACGCGCGCGGTGGCGGATCCGGGTGAACAGGGCGTTTGCGTTGTGCGCTCGGGACGCCGGTTCACGCCCACCGCGGGCGATCTCGACGCGGGCATCTCCCATCTGACGCGCGCGATGCTGGAAGCGTTGCTCTCGCCCGCGGAGTTCAGCCTGCTCACGGAGAGCTTCGCCTTTCAGACCTCGACGCTGGCCACGCTGCGCACGCTGACCACCTTCATGCTGGAGGCCGACGACGTCGATCAGGCGCTCTTCATCATGCTCTCGGGGCTGACCTCCGGTTACGCGCTCGGATTCAACCGCGCGGTCCTCTTCACGCTGGACGAGAGCGGGCAGCGGCTCGACGGCGCCAAGGCCATCGGTCCCATCGACGAGGCAGAGGCGCACCGCGTCTGGGAAGCCGTCGAGCTGGAGGACAAGAGCCTCGAAGACCTGATCGCCGACCTCGCGCACCGCAATTTCGACACGCGCTTCCAGCAGGCCATTCAGCGTCTCTCCCTGCGCGAAGAAGGCGCCCCGCGTTTTTTCGAGCGCCTGAGGCAGGCCCGCGCGCCTTTTGTCCTGAGCCGCGAGGCGCTTTTGGACCTCGTCGGGCGGCCCTTCGACATCGCCGACGAGACCATCGTCGCGACGCTGCGGCCGCACGGCAGGCTCCTGGGCGTCGTCATGGCCGACAACCGCTACAACGGCGCGCCGATCAGTCAGGACCAGCGCGATTACTTCAGCCTCTTCACCGACCAGACGGCGCTCGCCTGGGAAAACCTGGCCCTGCTCAAGCGCGTCGAGGCTCTGGCACGCGAGGACGCGCTCACCGGGGTGCTCTCTCGGCGCGAGCTGGAATCGCGCATGGCCATCGAGTTCGCGCGCTGCCGTCGACATGGCCGCCCCTGCGCGCTCGTCATTCTCGACATCGACCTCTTCAAGCAGGTCAACGACACGCGCGGTCACGCCGCCGGCGACGAGATGTTGCGCACGCTGGGGGCGATCCTCACCCGCGAGCTCAGGGCTGACGACATCGTCGGGCGCTTCGGGGGCGACGAGTTCGTGGTGGTCATGCCGGAGATCGGCGAGGCGCAGGCCTGCCAGGTCGCCCGCCGCCTCGGTCGCCGCGCCAGGGAGCACGGGATCTCACTCAGCATGGGCGGCGCCTGTTGGCCTCAGCACGTCGCGCAGCCCGAGGATCTCTTCGAACGCGCCGATCAGCGCCTCTACGAGGTCAAACGCCAGGGGAGGTCGGGCATCGCCTTTGCGGAGGCGGCGATGTGTGGGTTTTCGGACGAGGGGTGAGTGCGGGCATTAAAGAGCGCTGACTTGCTCTTTTGCCCGCGCGCCTCAGCCGATTTCGCGCCTTCCGCGGACGAGTCCGAGACAGGCGAGGACGCCCAGCCAGCCCATGGCCGCGCCGTCGCTCGAATGGCAGCCGCAGCCACTGTCGTTGCCGTCGCTGTCCGCCACACAGACGCCGGATCGACAGGTGCCACCCGAGCAAGGTGTTCCCTCGAATGCCGGGACAGTCGCGCAGTCGCCCGTCGTCGGATCGCAGGCGCTCGACAGCTGGCACTCGTTGGGCTCGGGGCAGACGACTGGCGTTCCGGCGCAGACGCTCGCGCCGCACACGTCGTTGGTGGTGCACAGGTCGCCGTCGTCGCAGCTTAAGCCGTCGCGCTCGCTCTCGACGCGGCACTTGCCCGACTGACAGGTGCCCGGTGACGCGCGGCAGACCTCGTCCTTGGGCGAAAGCGGCAGTGAGGCGTTCGGATCGCAGGCGGTGCCGTCCTCGAACACCTCGAAGAAGCAGCTGCCGGTGCGCGGATCGCAGGTGGCGCTTTGGGTGCAGAGCGCGTCCAGGGGCTGGCACTCGACTTCTTCGCCGCCGACGCAGACGCCGCCGCTGCACGCGTCGCGCTGGGTGCAGGCGTTGCCGTCGTCGCAGGCGAGTCCCTCGGGGGAGGGGCAGTCGGCGCGCTCGCTGGCGCAGACCCGGTCGCACAGGCCCTCGCAGTTTTCCTCGCAGCAGGTGCCGGAGCAGACGCCGCTCGCGCAGAAGGCGTCGCGCTCGCATGAAACGCCGTTTTGCAGGGGCTGCTGGAACGGGGCGAAGTTGAAGGTGATGTCGTCGCCGTCGCGGCGGATGTCGGTGATGAAGAGCGTGCCCGAGGTGGCGCCATAGGCGAGGCTCGACGGCGAGGTGACCGGCGTGAAGTCGACGCTCCGCGCGGTGGGGAAGGCGTCTTCGGCGTCGCCGCGATTGGTCGACGTGTTGAGCTCGCGCGCGCCGTCCGCCTGTTCGAGATCGATGCCGTAGTGGTCGGGGTCGGCGTTGAACATGAACTGCTCGTCGCTGCCCGCAGCCGGGAACTGTCCCTCGTCGACGTGGAAGACGAGCAACCCTGAAGCCGGCAAATAGCTGTCGAAGCCGGTCTTCTGGCGGTTCTCCAGGAGGAAATACTGGTCGCCGTCGGCGGCGTTGTCCCTCGTGGCCACGCGCAGGACGCGCCCGCTCTTCGACTGGATGGGCGCGAGGCGCTGTTCGCCGCCGCTCGTGAGTTCCTGATCCCGCAGCCAGCCGAGCTCGCGCTTGCACCAGGCGCTGGGATGGGCGGGCGATGTGCCGGAGGACGGGCCGAGCCACATGCCGTGGGCCATCAGGCAGAAGCCGCCGATGCCCGAGGCCGAACTCGCCGAAGGCCCCGTGTCGTAGAGATCGGGCAGGCCGAAGTAGTGGCCCGCCTCGTGGACGAGCACGCCGAGGGGGGTGATGGCGCCGCTCGTGGCCTTCTCTGGGACCGTGACGTAGCCGAAGAAATCGACGCCGCCTTCGCTGAAGGTCTCCGGGTAGCCCGGGATGTTGGCGAACGGCAGGAAGTGCGAGTGCAGGTCGCTGTTCTTGCCCGTCTGCTCGCGCCCCTCGCCCGCGTGAACCACGACCACCAGATCGGCGAAGCCGTCGCGGTTGGCGTCGAAGTCTGTGTAGTCAAAATCCGGATATTTGCTCCGGTAGTAGGTGAGCCAGGCCTCGAACATCTGCCAAGCGGGGCGCGCCGGGTTGTTGGCGTTCCAGGCGAAGTTGATGGCGTTTTGGTTCATCGAGAGCGGCGTGACGACCGTGGCGCTCAGGTCGACCTGCCCCGCAGACACCTCTCGGTAGTAGTCGCGCACCGGCCCGTCGAAGAACGCCTGGATCTCGGCCTGCGACTTGGTCAGCGCCTTGTCCGCAAAGCCCATGGGGATGACGAGCGCGTGCAGCTTGCCCGCGGGTTTGTCCGGACTCACGCGAGTCGTCCGCTGCCGCCATGGCGCGCCAAGTCCCGAGGCGAAAAATCGCGAACGCAGCGCCTTGCCCGCCTCGACCTGCCCTTTGTCGAGCGCCGGAAACGGCCTGAGCCCAATCTCCGACGGCGACACGCTGCCCAGGAGGTGCTCGCCGATGCGCCAGCGCGAATCAGCGTCGATTTCGACGTAGCGCAAAAGACCGTCCTCGCCGCGCGCGATGGGGTGGCCGTCGAGGTCGCTCATCCAGCTGAAAAACTCGTCGCCGTGCAGCCGCACGAGGTGGCGCGTTCCTTGGGCGTCCGTGATTTCGACGGGCGTCGTCTGCATGGGCACGGCGCGCGCCGGCAGGGCGATGGCGAGGGAGGCGAGGAAGATCGCGAGCGGGATGAGGAAGCGTCGATTCATGGCGGTCGGGATGGGGCGAGAGGGGCGCGAACGGGGGCGCGTCGACTGGGGGCACAGAAAAGAAACGCCGCGCCAGTGGCGGGACAGGCGCGGGCGAAGGAGGGGCGTCAGAGACGTTGCGCGACGGCCACGGCGGGCGGGTCAGTTGGGCAGGCCGTGACAGCGCTTGAATTTTTTGCCGCTGCCGCAGGGGCAGGGCGCGTTGGGTTCGGCCTTGATCGGCAGGGCGGCGCGGAGCTGGGCGTCGGTGGGCGCGCTCTGACGCGCGGTCTGTGCCTGACGGCGTTTGTCGAGCGCTTCGGCGTAGGCCTTGAGGTAGCGCTGCGCCTTGTCCGCGTTGCCCACGGCCTCGTGGATGGCCCCCGCCTTGAGCAGGACGACGGGTTCGTCGGGATGGTCGGCGAGAAGCGCGTCGATGGCGGCGATGGCCTCGTCGGCTTGTCCCAGTCGCAGGAGGATTTCGGCGCGTTCGGCGAGGATCGGCGCGGCCTCGACAAAGTGGGCAAAGGCCTCGGCAATCGCGGGCGCCTCTCGCTCAAAGGGCGTCCCCATCAGCGCGGGCGGCAGATCGCTCATCCAGCCCTTCAGGTCGCATCCGGCCTCGCGCAGGACCGCCTTGAAGAAGTCTTCGTCGGCCACACCACCGGGCGCGCAGGCGTCGATGAGCACGCGCGCGGCGTCGGTCCACAGCGCGAGCCTGCTTTCCGTCGGCGCCACCTCGGCGCGTTCGAGCAGGGCGTCGATCTCGTCGGAAACCACCTCGGCGCGGCGCTCCCCGGGCAAAAGTCGCCGCCACAATTCGCGAGCGGCCAATCCCGGAAAGTCGATCCAGCGCCCCTGGGCGTTCGTCCGCCTGAGCCAGTCCTCGGCGAGGCGCGTGGGCGAACCCGCGGCCAGCGCCTGAGCGCGAAACGCCTCCTCGTCCATCGCGATCCCCAGCTCGGCCAGCCTGGCGAAAATCGCGTCGGTCGAGATGTCGTCGAAACCGTCGTAGCGCCAGCCAAGCCCCTCGGCGCGCTGCCTGTCGGCCGAAGCGACGAGCTGCCGCTCCTTGTCCGTGGTGGCCCCGCGGTGCCGGATTTTGCGAATCTGCCGTCGGGCCGTTTTGAAGATGTGTGCCGGTGTGGCCATGGGAACCATCCTTCTGTGTCGCCCGGCGGACGGCGAGTCTGATTCGCCACCGCGCGACTGGGCGTCGTCCTGCGCATGAAACGTGGCGCCGCGCGCACGCGTCGGCAGTCACCCAACCCTGAGGGTCAGCACCGCTCTGCCGCCCGCGACACCGGGTCGACGCCGCCGCGCGTCAATGAGGCGCGCCCCTTCGCCACGCGGCCCAAGGCGCGTCAACCGGAGATTTCGCCGTGAAAACGCCGCGAAAACGCCGCGAAAACCGGCCCGAAACCGCCGCCTCGCGCCCGGCGCCAGAGGGGAACGTTTCGCTTGTCCGCCAGATCGATTTCGAGTAGCGGCCTCCGCCCTCAAAAATTCCCCCTTCCACTCTGAAAGGAGACAGCCATGTCCATTTCCAAGGACCTGCTCGACAAGCTGAACGACAACGACCTCGCCATCGCCTGCGACAAGGCCTCCGTTCACGTCAAAATCCTCGTCGCTTCCTGGGACGGACTGGCGAGCTCCGAGGCGGAGGCGCTCGAAAAGCCACTGGAAGCCACGATCCTCTCGATGGACGAGGTGAAGGCGATCTTCCAGGCCGCGCTCGAAGGTCTGCGCGAGGGCAAGCCGATCGAGGACGACCTGCTCAAGCAGACGCGCGAGACGATGGAGAAGGTCCCCGAGGCGCTCAAGGCCGAGATTGGCCGCGCTCTCTTCGACGAGGCGCTCTCGGTCCTCACGATCGACAAGATCCTCTCCGGTCAGGAGCGCGAGGTCATCCGCGACGAATTGGCGCCCGCGTGCCAGGTCAGTGCCGAGGCGGCCAACGAGGCGCTCGACAAAATCGCGGCCGACCTCAAGGCTGCCGCCGACGCCAAGTGACGCGCGGCTCATCGACAAAACGACAGACCCTTCCGCGGCGGCTCCTCTTTTGGGGCCGCCCTTCTTTTTTTCTGAACTGTGCCGCGAGCCGCCTTGCCCGGTCAGTCCCCACATCCAGAGCATCACGATGAACGCGTCTTCGACCTCGACTTCGACCACCGCCCCGCCCCCCGCAGAGAAGGGGACGCTCCTCGTCTCGTGCGCCGATCGACGCGGCCTTGTCGCCGCCCTCGCCCAGGTCCTCGCCGGCCATGGCGCCAACATCATCGATTCGGACCAGCACGCGGATCCCGTGGCGGGCCAGTTCTTCCAGCGCATCCGCTTTGACGCGAGCGAGCTGACGAGCGACCGCGCGACCTTGCTCCATGGCATCGGCGAACTGACGGCGCGCTTCGGCATGAAGTGGCGCCTGAACTGGGGCGACTCGCGCAAGCGCGTGGCGATCTTCGTCTCCAAATACGACCACTGCCTGATCGACCTGCTGGCACGCTGGCACGCGCGCGAACTCGACTGCGACATCCCGCTCATCGTCAGCAACCACGAGGACCTGCGCTCGGTGGCGGACTATTTCGGCATCCCCTTCCACGTCTTCCCCATCACGCCCGAGACCAAGGCGGCGCAGGAGGCGGCCCAGATCGCGCTCATCGAATCGGCTGGCGTCGAGCTCATCGTCCTCGCCCGCTACATGCAGATTCTGAGCGCGCCGTTCATCGAGCGCTTCGCCGACCGAATCATCAACATCCACCACTCGTTCCTGCCGGCGTTCAAAGGCGGCCGCCCCTACCAGCAGGCCCATGCGCGCGGCGTGAAGCTCATCGGCGCCACCGCGCACTACGCCACCGCCAATCTCGACGAGGGGCCGATCATCGAGCAGGACGTGGTGCGCTGCTCCCATCGCGACGGACCGGTCGACCTGGCGCGCAAAGGCAGCGACTTGGAAAAGGTCGTCCTGGCGCGCGCTGTTCGCTGGCACCTCGAAGACCGCATCCTCGTCTGCGGCAACAAGACAGTGGTCTTCGCCTGAGCCGTCGCTTCAGCCTGCGCCCGCGCCTGAAACGGCGACTTCGCCCGCGCCGTCAGTCACGCCACCGCTTAGCGGGCCTCTCAGGACTGCCATCCGGGGTGCTTGCGCTTCATGGGGGCCGTCCCAACCCTCTCGTTCGGGCAGCGCGGCGAGCGGGCGTCGCGCCGGGGAAGGCAGAGGGGAGGGGGCATGGACAAGGGCGACAAGAAGCGACTCGCCGTCAGCTTTATCAACGACATCCGGACGATGGACGCGGCTGTGCTCAACGCCCTCATCGTCCGCGAGGCAGGCGAGGACCTGGCGCAGTTTTTCCTCTCCTACAGCGCGGGTCTGATCTCGCGGGATCCCTCGCGCATTCTGGAGAACAGCTCGTCCCTGATGCTGATGGGCTACCTGATTCGCGCTCACGAGGAACGGCGGCGGTTTGCCTGGAACGGGGCTCAGGCCTGAGTCGAGGCGCCGTCGACAGCGGCGCGCTCATGTGCGGGGAACGCCTTCGATGATCGCCCTGTCGGCAGCCGTTCATGCGACGGGCGATCAGGCGTTCGTGCGCGCGACGGGCGGGCGCAGCGGGTTACGGCGTCGGCTTCTTTGCGCCAGGCGCGTTCACTTCCTGCGCAGCGTCACGCTCAATCGACTCGATTCGCCGCCCTGAATCTGGAGGGGCGCGTCGTGAAACCCATCGAGCCGCAGGACGACATCGTGCGCGCCTTTGTCGAGGCGGTTGTCGCCGGCGTAGGGCGTGTTGCCGACCCATTTTCCGTCGATGAGGATCTCGGCGCCGCTGGGCTCGCTCTCGATGATGAGGATCGGGGCGTGCGCGTTCGTCAGGTCTTCGATGCCGCGCTTTGTCGCCTCGTATTGAGCCTTGGCCCGCTCCTGAAGCTCGCGGCCTTTCTCGGCGATGTCGGAGAGCTGCTGGCTGATCGATTTGTCGCCACCGCTCATGGGCTGGGGAGACGCCTTGACGCCAAAGGGCGCGTGCCTGGCCTCGCGCACCATCTGTTTGAAGTAGACGACGCCGCCGATGCCCGCGCCGACAGCGAGGAGAACGAGGAGGGCGATGCCCCAGCCGATGGCCTTGTTTGGCGGTGGCGGGGCGCTTTGAGGGGAGCTGCCGCGCGCGCGTTGCACGGCGCCGTAGGTGGCGCTGATCGGCAGGTTGGGGTCCTCTGCGGGAACGCCGTCTGTTCGCATTCGCGCCGAGGAAAAGGCGTGGGAGGCGGCCTGACTGTCGAGTTCGAGCGGCGCTGGGGAGTAGCTCCCGGCGACGCGCGTTTCGACGATGGGCTCCTGTGACTCCAGAGCTCCTGACGCCTCCGGGTAGACGACGCCGCGCTCGGGATCGAACTGCGGGCCGCTGTCCAAGCCAAATCCGTCCGCGCCACTCTGGTCCTGCCCGCCGAAATCATCCGCAGACTCTTCGCGATAGTTCACTTGCGCTTCCTCCTCTCGCGGCCTGGCCGCCGGGGCGCGCCTCTTAGCAGAGCGGTCCGCGTTGTCATTTGGCCTCTCGCTGCGCACCGTTGGCGCTGAAGAGCCTCTCTCCCCCATCGAAGAACGCCGGAAGGGGTGGCAGGTTGGCTCTGGGGCGTGGACAGGTCGGGAGTCGTGGTGTCGGGCGGTGGCGCTCGGCGTCCGGGGAGGCGCGCGATGTGGCGAGAGCTATCGAGGGCGGCGGTGCTCTTGTGGGCAGCCTGGGCGCTGGCGGAGAGCGCGGCCATCTCGGAGCGGGCGGAGGCGCGCGGTGTTCCTCTGTCACGGCAGGAATCGCGTTCGACAACGTCCGGGCCCTCGGCTGTGGCGGGGAGCGGCGGGACAGACGCGGGCGAGGCGGACTTTTCAGGCGGCGCAGGCGATTTGACCTCTCCGCCAGATCCCAAAACGCGCGTGCTCGACGCCCAGAACATCGGCGCGGACCGGCGCCCGACCCAACCCACCGCGACCGCGCGCGCCTCGCAGATCATCCCCTCGCTGGCGCCCCTCGTGCAGCGCGTGCGTCCGACCGTCGTCGAAGTGATGACCACAGGCGGACAGGGATTTTTCTCGCGTCTGATGAGCGCCCTGACCGGCCAGAGCGCCGCCATGCCGCACACCATCGGCTCGGGCGTCCTCATCTCGCCGGACGGCATCATCCTCACCAACGATCACGTCATCGACGGCGCCACCGGCATCCTCGTTCGCCTGGAGGATGGACGGGAACTCGAAGCCCGCCTCGTTGGCCGCGATCCGGAGACCGACGTGGCGCTGCTGCAGCTCTTGCGCATGGACGAGACCATCACCTTTGCCGAGCTGGGCGACTCCCGCTCCCTGCGCGTGGGCGACTTTGTGGTGGCGATCGGCAACCCCTTTGGCCTGCCCCTGACCGTCACCTACGGCATCATCTCCGGCACAGCGCGCGAGCTCGGCGACAGCCCCTTCGACAGCTATCTGCAGACCGACGCGGCCATCAATCCGGGCAACTCGGGCGGCCCGCTCTTCGACCTCGACGGGCGCGTCGTCGGCATCAACACGGCCATCGTCGATCAGGCCGACGGCATCGGCTTTGCCGTCCCCAGCGCCCTCATCCGCACCCTGTTGCCCCTGCTCGTCGAACACGGCCAGGTGCGTCGCGGCTTTCTCGGCGCCTCGGCCCGCAACCTCCTCGACGAAGAGCTGCGCGCGACCAACCTCCGCGCCACCGAAGGCGCCTGCATCCGCTCCATCCATCGCGACGGACCAGCGGACGAAGCGGGCCTCAAAGCGGGCGACATCGTCATCAGCATCGAGGGCGAGCGCGTCCTGGGAGCGGCCCACCTCATCCGGCGCGTCTCCCAGTTTCAGCCCGGCCAATCGGTGCGCCTGCAACTCTTGCGCGACGGCGTCGAGGAAGAGGTGATCGTCGAACTCGGCGAGCGCCCGCGCCCCTAACCCAGCCCGCGCCCGTCACCCGGCCAACCTCGCGTCAGCAGCCGGGCAACTCGCCGATCTTTTTGACCTTCGAGCCGTCAACCTTCCGCGAAAGCCTCACCTCGCGCTCTTCGCCCACGATGTTGCCGCAGGTGTCCTTGTCGAGCGCGACTTCGAACGAGGCGTCCGCGTAGCCAGCCGCGCGCACGACGACCCGATCCGGAGAGTAGATGGTCGACCAGCAGCCATTGGCCCCCACCTCGGGCGGATAAAACTCGCCGCCTTCGATTTCGCTGCCGTCGCTCTCGAACTGATGGACCGCAGCCGTCGCCACGGGCTCCCCGCTCTCGGCATCGACCACGCAGACCTTCAGCCGCGTTTCGATACAGTCGTTTTCCGGACAAAACAGGGCGCACCCTGTCCCAGACAAAAGCGTCAAAGCCGTCCCCAAGATCGCGACGCGCATGATCGACTCCTTTTGTGCCGCCCGCGCGTCCGGCCCCGGCGCGGAAATCACCCCGCCAATGAATGAATTGTATCGGCGGGGGCGGGGCTTTTAGGCGGGGCATTTGTCGCGCGCAAGCGTTCCGCCCCCAAAATCTTCATCGTCAATTCAAATCCGTGAATTCAAATAAATGAATTCATCGCGCCTCGGCCGCCGATTAGAACGAATTGCCGATGGTGAATTCGAATTGATAGGCGTCGTCATTGGCGCGCCGCGTGAGCGGGAAACCCCATTCAAATCGCAATGGCCCGATCGGCGACATCCAGCGCACGCCAAAGCCCACCGCGTGGCGCATGCCCAAAGGCAGTTTTTCCTTGGGGACAAACAGCGTTTCATCGACGCCGTAGACATTGCCCATGTCATAAAAGACCACGCCGCGAATGCCGACCGAATCGAGGATGGGGAATTCTAATTCAAAATTAAAATAAACCTGTTTGTCGCCGCCCACTGTGAATTCGGCCAATCCCGCGTCCGGCGAGGCTTCCGTGCCCACGCGCACCGTCGGCGAAATGGATCGCAATGAATACCCGCGCACATTGCTAATACCGCCCAAATAATAGAGCTCGCTAATGGGAATATCGTCGCCCTGAATATAGCCAATCGATCCCTGCACCTTAAAGACGAGCTTGCCTTTGAGAATCGGGAAATAGACGCGGGCATTACCGGTGTAGCGCGTGTAGACGAATGTCGCGCCCAACCATTCGGGCGAATGTTCCACCGAGACGCTCTCGTAATGGCCTTTTTTGGGGAAAAGGCGGTTGTCGCGTTTGTCGAGGGTCAGGGTGAGGCGCAGGCCGCTGCTGAAGCCATTGCGGAAGCGGTTGGCCAGCAACAGGTCGGCGGTGCCGCCGCTCGGTTCGACCGTCACGTATTCCGGCGCGTAGGAGAGCAGCAGCATCAGGTCGGGGAGGAGGTGGTAGCCCCAGGTGATGTCGCCGCCGATCGCCTGGCGGATGAAGCCGTAATAGTCGAGCTCCTGCCGATAGAAGTTGAAGGCGAAGATCCAGCGCGTGTCGAGGAAGTAGGGGTCGTAATACGAGAGCTGGACCAGGCTGCGCACCGAGCTGATCTGGGCGGCGAGCGAGGCGGAGACACCCCAGCCAAAGAGGTTGTCCTTGCTGATCTGGGCCGTGAACAAAAAGCTCTCGAACGAGCTGAAGCCGAGGCCGACCTGGAAGGTGCCGGTGGGCTTTTCCTTGACGACGACGGTGGCGACGACCGTGTCGGGGCGACTGCCCTTCTTGTAGGTGATTTCGACGGTCTCGAAGTAGCCGAGCGCCATCACCCGCTGCTTGGAGACGCGCAGGCCCGTGCCCTTGAACAGCTCGCCCTCGTAGATGCGCAGCTCGCGGCGGATGACCTTGTCGCGCGTGGTGTGGTTGCCGACGAGGTTGATGCGCTCGACGGTGATCTTGTCGCCCTTCTTGACATCGAAGGTGAGGTCGACGGTGCGCGCCTTGGGGTCGATCGAGGTCAGCGGCGAGAGGTTGGCGTAGGCGTAACCCTCGTCCTGGTAGACATCCGTCAGTGCCTGCAGGTCGCGCTGCAGCTGCGAGCGGTTGAAGAGCTGCCCCTTCTCCAGCGTCACGCGCTTCTTCAGCTCCTCGGGTGGCTTGACGAGGTCGCCGGCGAAGTCGAGCTCGCCGAGGCGGAACTGTTCGCCCTCGGTGATCGGGATGGAGATGTGGATGAAGCGCTTGTCCGGCGAAATGGCGACGCGCGGCGAACCGACGCGGACATTGATGAAACCGCGGTCGAGGTAGGCCGACTGGATCATCATCACGTCGTGCTGGAGCATTTCCTCGCGGAAGGTGCCGGAACTCGTCAAAAACGAGAGGAGGTTGCCCTCCTTGCTGAGCATCACGTCCTTGAGCGTGCCGTCGTCGACCTTCTCGTTGCCGATGAAGTCGATCGACTTGATCTCGACCTTGGCGTGCTCGTTCACGTCGAAGAAGACATCGACCTCGCCCGTCCCGACCGGCTCGATCTTGGGGGTGACCTCGGCCAGGTAGTAGCCCTTCTCGACGTATTTCTCCTGGAGGCGCCGCGCCGTCTGACGCACCTCCTCCATGTTGAGAATGCTGAAGGGCCGGATCTTGATGATCTCCTTGAGGTCCTCCTCGCTCAGCTCCTCGTTGCCGCGCGCCTCGACCTTGCGGATGGCCGGCTTCTCCTCGACCACGACGATCAGCTTCGGCTGCGGCCCATCCTCGTCGACGAGGATCTGCACGTCGGAAAAGAAACCGAGCTTCCACAGCGTCTTCAGGTCCTCTTCGGCGCGCGTGATGTTGAAGGGTGCGCCCACCTTGGACGACATGGCGTTGCGGATGGCGTCCGCTTCCACGCGCCGGTTGCCTCGGATCTCGACCCCGCCGAGCGCTGGTTTTTCACCGACAGCCGACGCCGCGAAAGAAGGCAACGCCGCGATGAGGGACAGGCACAGGATCAGGAGTTTGGCGGCAAAAAATCGGGTCATGGGCGGACGTTCTGTGAGCGATGGCGCGGAGAGCGGCGCGCTCCGTGCGGCAGCGAGGCGATGGACGGTGCCCTCCAGCTGCCGGTTCGCCCTCTGGGTCCTGAAAAAAGACGGGCGCTCATAGGGGATCGCCTCTGGGCGCTCAAATTCTTTTTGGGGCCCGAACAAGAGAGGCGCCGAGGCCGCGCGACACCCCGCGAAAAGGGGGACAGGTGGGGGTCAGGCATTCTGGCGCGCTGGTTCGACTTCGCTCTCCGACAGCGGTCGCGCCGGCGTTTCCCCTGAGGCGGTCGCGGATGTTTCCACCGAGGTTTCCGCCGGTGTTTGCGACCGCGTTTCCGCGCTTTGTGGCGAGGAGCCCTCTTCGACGATGATCCCCTCTTCCAGCCGCAGGCGTCGCGGCATGGCCCGCGCCAAATCGCTGTTGTGCGTGACGATGAGCGCCGCGATTTTCAGCTGCGCGTTGAGCCGCCGGATGACCTCGTGAATGCCCTCGCCCGTCTTGGGGTCGAGATTGCCCGTCGGTTCGTCGGCGAGCAGCAGTCTGGGAGAGAGCACCAGCGCCCGCGCCAGCGCCACCCGCTGCTGTTCACCGCCCGAGAGCTCGCCTGGCTTGTGGTCCGCGCGTTCCGTGAGCCCGACAGCCTCCAAAAGCGCCGACGCCTTCTTTTTCGCCTCGCCGCGCGCCATGCGCCGAATCAGCGCCGGCATCATCACGTTCTCCAGCGCCGAGAGCTCCGGGAGCAGGTGGTGGAACTGGAAGACAAAGCCGATCGTCTCGTTCCTGAAGCGCGACAGCTCCGCCTCGCACAGATGCGTCACCTCGCGGCCGTCGAAGAGGATGCTGCCGCTGGTGGGGGCGTCGAGCGCGCCGAGCACCTGCAGAAAGGTGCTCTTGCCCGACCCGGAGGCGCCCGTGAGCGAGAGCATTTCGCCCGGCTCGATGGTCAGATTGACCCCGCGCAGCACGTCGACGCGTTTGTCTTCGAGGAAGTAGCTCTTCTCGACGTTTCGAATTTCGCAAAAAGGCACGGTCCTTCTCCTCTGGACAGCACGGCGCGCGGCAGGCGTCGCGCTTGAACCACGTCAGTCGTTGCGCAGCCCGTCGACAGGCGGCAGGCGGCTGGCCCGCGTCGCCGGATAAATCGTCGCCAGGTAGGACAAGAGCACGGCCAGACAGGCCACGCCGAGGAACTGCCAGGGGTCGATCAGGATGGGCAGGCGGTCGATGTAGTAGACGTCCGAGTCGAGGTGGATGCCGAAGCGCTCCACGAAGAGGCAGGTCGCGTAGCCGAGGACGATGCCCGCCGCCGTTCCCAGGCCGCCGATGATCAGGCCCTCGATCACGAAGATCTTCATGACGCTCGTGTCGCTCGCCCCCATCGACTTGAGGATGGCGATGTCCTTGCCCTTCTCCAAGACCATCATGATCAGCGTCGAGACGATGTTGAAGCAGGCGACGAGGACGATGAAGCCGAGGATGACCGCCATCACCAGCCGCTCCAGGCGCAGAGCCGAGAAGAGGTTCTTGTTCATCTCGGCGAAGTCCTTGGTTCGGTAGGGGTAGCCGTCGAGCGCGTTGAGCACGGCGCGCGTGATCTGGCGCGTGTTGTCGATGTCGCTCGTCTTGAGCTCCAGCCCGGTCACCGTCTCGCCGAGCCCGAAGAAGCGCTGCGCCTCACGTAGGTCGATGTAGGCAGATTTGGCATCAAACTCATACATGCCGGAATAGAAGACACCGGCCACGCGAAAGGGGCGACTCTTGGGCATTGGTCCAGTCGGGCCGACCTCGCCGCCGAGCGGGCTGACGACATTGACCCTGTCGCCGACCGCGACCTTGAGCCCCTGCGCCAGCTCCTTGCCGAGGATGATGCCGGGCAGCGTCGCCTCTCCGGGCGCCTTGGCGCGCGCCTTGGGCTTGAGAATCTCGTCGATCGTCAGCGGCGTCTCCTCGTCGCCCGCGCCTTCGCCCTTGGCTGCCACCGCCTTGTCGCCCGCGCCCTTGAGAATCGCCTGCGCCCCGGCGTTGGCCGAAAACGACTGCACCGGCGTCCCCACCCGCGCCACGCGCTGCCGCTTCTCCGGGATGTCCTCTGGCCGCGAGAGGTAGCCGAGTTCGCCCTCGACGAGATTCTTTCCCAAGTCAGACACCTCGCCCGCGCTCGCCGGATCGATGCCCTTGAGCAGCGTGCCGCTGAGGTTCTGATCGCTGGAGAGCATGACCTCGTTGAGGATGAAGGGCGTCGCGCCGACCACGCCGCGCACCTGACGCGCCTTGTCCGCCGTCTCGCGCCATTCGGAAAAATTGGTCCCGTATTTGAGAACCACGGCGTGCGCGTTGGCCCCGACGATCTTGCTCTTCAGGTCGGTCTCAAAGCCGCCCATCACCGAGAGCACCACGGTCAGCGCCAGCACCCCCACAGTCACCCCGCAGATCGAGATCACCGTCATCAACATGGTGGCCGATCGCCTTCTCAACCGCAGGTGGTTGCGGGCGATGAACATCTCGTAGCCAAAGCGCAGGTCGAGCCGCCCGCTGCCGCCGAGCAAAAACCCAATCGAGCCGCCGATGAAGCTGCTGAGCCACAGCGCGACCGCCGCGAGCGCCACGCCGCCGATAGGACCGCCCATGGTGTTGCCGAAGAGGTTGGCGAGGTAGGCAATGTCGGTGAGCGCGGGCGACAGATAGGTGCCGAAGGGATTCATCAGCTGCCGGCCGAGCGTGGCGAGCGCCAGGACGACAAAGGCAATCCCCACGGCCGAGGTCTCCCAAAACCCGAGACGGCGCGATTTGACGGCAGCCAGCGCGCCAAACCCAAAGGCGAGGGCGACGGCCGCGGCACCGGAGAGGATGAGCGCGCGTTCAGGCGCCATTGACAGGCGCGTGGCGAAGAGGGCGATGCCGCCGAGAAGGGCGCAGCCCGCGCACAAAAGTCCGGCGAGGACGATCAGCGCGCAGCGCGGCGAAAAAGTCGAACCCCGCCACGCCTTGGGGCGGAGCGGGGCGGGAGCAGCGGTTGGGGAGGTCACAAAGCGTTCCTTCGAAAAGCCTGAGGGCCCACAGGGGAAGATTCAGACGAAAGAGGAAGAATAAAACTGTCCGTGGGGCAAGATCTTCCAAAATTCTTTGCGCTTTGGCGCCCGGCATTCTGTTTCATGCTGTGCGCTTTTTATTTTCTGCGCTTCAACGCGCGGCATTTGTTTGTTTCTATGCTTTGACGCGCACCTTTAAAAACGCGTTTCCGAATTCAAAAAACGCGCTTCCGCTGGATCGCAGCGCAAAACAACGCGCTTCAGTGCACGAAAATCAACAATTGTTCCGCGCCGAAGCGGCCTTTAAAAGGCCGTGCGCCAAAGAAAAAAACAATAAGGTGTGCGCTGAAGTACAAAGAAATAAAGGAGGCGCTGACGCGCAAATTAAAACCCCATCCGGTTGGGATCCGAATGGGGTTTGTTTTAGGTGTTGATGATTGAATTTTGGATGATCAGAGAATTTTAAAATTAAAACCCAAAGAAAAGTGTCGAATTAACCAATCAATTCACTGGCCATGCGCGCGGCTTTGGACGCCGTGGGGGCGACGACAATGCCGTTGTCCTTGAGGACCGCTTTTTGCAGCGACAAGTTTTGCGGGTCGAGCGCGGTGCCGGTGATGGAGGCGATGACGACGAGATCGTCGTTGCCGCGCGCTTTTTTGGCTTCGAGCACGGCTTCGACGAGTTCGGGCGCCGGGTCGAGGTGTGAGCCGTCGCCGAGCACCACGTCGAGGAGGAGCACGCCCACCGACTTGTCGGCGCCGACTTTGCGGATGAGCTCGCAGCGCACGGTCTGGTCGACCATCGGGTGCGGTTTGCCGACGGTGTAGAAGTCTTCGCCGGTGTCGATGATCAGGTTGCCCTCGAACTCGATGGGGCCGCTCGTCTTCATCGCCACCTTGGGCGCGCTGACGGCGATGCCCTTTTGCGAGAGGAAGAGCTCGGCCTCGTAGGCCAGGGAGCCGCCGCTGTAGAGGCCGACGAGGCGCTTGGGGATGTCGCGGCCTTCTTTGAGCTGGTCGGCTTTGAAGCAGGTCTCGCAGCCGGAGCACTGCTTTTTGAATTCGAGCGCTTCACCGCGCGCGAGGCGGGCAGCGGCCTGGGCGGCTTCGTCGATGGTCGAGGCGTAGAAGACGTTGGCGGTGCTCTCGCGGACGGCGTTGCCCATGTAGCGGACGACGACGGGCTTACCGAGGTGTTCGAGAATCTCGTGGACGCGGTCGGCGACTTCGGGGGCGGGGTGTTTGGCCACCACGCAGACGACTTTTGTCTCAGGATCGTCGGCCAGGACGCGCACGCCCAGTTCGGTCATCAGCGCGCCGACAGCTTGCGAGAGATCGCGGCCGCCCGTGCCGATGGCCTGCGAGACGCCTTCGCCCTCGTGCTCGCAGATGAGGCTCGTCAACTCCTGCATGCCAGTGCCCGAAGCGCCGACGACGCCGATCGAGCCTTTCTTGACGCGGTTGGCAAAGCCGAGGCCGACGCCGGCGACGATGGCGGTGCCGCAGTCGGGACCCATGACGAAGAGGCCTTGGGCGGCGGCGCGTTTTTTGAGCGCGACTTCGTCTTCGAGAGAGACGTTGTCGGAGAAGAGGAAGACGTGTTTGCCGGCGTCGAGCGCGCGGGAGGCCACGTAGGCCGCGTAGGCGCCAGGGACCGAGACGCTGACGAGCTGGGCGTCGGGGTTGGCGTTGAGCGCGCCGGTCAGATCGAGGGCCGCGGGCGCGTCGTCGTCGCTCTGGGCTTCGCCACCTTTGAGGAGTTTGGCGAGCGCGGTTTCGGCGTCGGCGATGGCCTCGGCGCTGGCGCCGCGAATGGCGACGACCATGTCCATCGGCGTGACATCGGCGAGCGCGTCGCTTTTGAAATTGGCGTCGGCGAGGAGCTCCAGGTTCATCGGCGTTCCCATGACGACGACGGCTTCTTCGATGCCGGCCATGGCCTTGAGCTCGCGGGTCACGCGCATGAGGAAAGCGGAGTCATGGTAGGCGCCCTTGCGCACCACAAGTTGTTCGGTCACGTCTGCCTCCATTGGTGGGGGGTGGGATGTCGGGGAAGGAAGAAGGTGTAGGCGGCGAGCGGGCGGGCCCCTCGTCGAGCGCGTCAGAATGCGCGGGCGGGGGCTATAGCGCTCTCGACGCGCGGCGGGGGAGCTTCGATGCGGATTTTTGCCGCGCGGCTCACTCGGTGGCGGTCGAGGCTCGGGAGAGGGCGACTTCGCGGCGCGTGCGGGCGACGAGGAGAAGCGAGAGCGCGGCGGCGAGCAGGCAGCTGAGCGGCATGTTGAGCCAGACGCCGTCAAGGCCGAGCGGGGCGAGGAGGAGGAGGGCCAAAAGCGGGAAGACGAGCGCGGTCGCGACAGAGAGGAGCGTCGCCGAACCAGCTTTGCCAAGGGCCGAGAGGTAGCTCTGCGCCACCATCGCCACCCAGCGCGTGAGATAGGCCAGGGCAAAGAGGACGAGCGCCCGCGAACAGAGCGCGAGAAGGGCGGATTCAGTGGTTGGCACAAAGAGGCGCACGAGGCTGTCGCGGGCCCCAAAGACGGCAAGGCACATCAGCGCGGAGAGAATGCCGCAAATAATGAAACAGGCGTTGCGAATGGCGCGCACGCGCTGGAATTGGCGCGCGCCGTAATTGTATCCAATAGCGGGTTGCAATGAATCGCACAGGCCATAGAGAATTGGCTGAAAGACGCTGTCGATATACATTAACACCCCATAGGCGGCGACAGCCGGAGCGCCGCCGAGTCGCAATAAAAAGATATTAATAATAATCGACGGAATGCGCCCGGCTAAATTGTTGAGAAAACTCGGTAGGCCGTTGGCGAAAATATCGCGCAATAATTTTTTATCCATGATCGGGCGGGTGAATTTGAGAGGTGTTTTGCCGCGCCAAAAAGGCCAAAAGGCGACGAGCGCGCAGACAAACATGCCGAGGCAGGTTCCCAGGGCCGCGCCGCCAACGCCCATGCGCAGGATAAATAAAAATAAAAATTCAAGGCCAATACAGATAATCGACATTAAAATGTTAATGGCCATGCTGAAATGGACTTTTCCGCAGATGCGCAGGTAGTTGTCCACGGCAAAGACAATGGTCGTGACCGGAGCGCTGAGGGCATAGACGCGCAGGTATTCGACAGAGCTTTTGACGAGGGAATCGCTTGCGCCCATGAGCCGCAAAATGGGTTCGGCCCAAAAATAGAGCGCGCCGCCAATGAGGACTCCACAAAGGACGATGAGCAGACAGGCGCTGGAAAATATATTGCTGGCCGTTTTTTCGTCTTTTTGGCCCAGGCGATGGGCAATGGGCACCGATGAGCCGACGCCCACCAAATCCGCAAGAGAAAAATTGATAATGACGAGCGGCATCACGAGGTTGATCGCCGCGAATGCTTCGGCGCCGAGAATATGGCCGACAAAGGCGCCATCGAGGATTTGATACAGCGAGGAAACGAGCATGCCGACAGCGCTCGGCAGGGCGACAATAATGATCAGGCGCCGGATAGAGGTATGCTCATACAGCGTCTTGTATTCCATGGTGGATTCCTAGGACTCATAAACAAACGGAGTGGAATGAATGCCGCGCCCACGAGAATGTTTAATATGCTGTGGTGAATATGTCTGACGGGATGGATGAGTTCGCGTGTCGAGGCAGAGAGTGGACGGTGTCTTGAAAGGTTTAATAGTTTTTTGAATTAATGAGCTCGGCGGTCGACGACAGGCGCGCGGTTGATGAACAACGCATTTTGACTGTTTTATTTCCTGAAATGAAGGAATTGAGCTGATCGCCTCGCGCCCCCAGGGGCCGTCGCGCTCAGGCGCCTCTTGGGACAGTCCTGTTTATTTTGGAAACATTATTGAGCGCGACTTGTGGATGGTTTGAGTTGTCGGTGTCTGATGAGTATTCGGAAATAAGTGTATTTTCCATTGATGCGCAGGTCTTTGCCGTCGTCTCCCTTGCGAAAGCGCACAATTTCGAATTGTTCAGGGTTGTATTTATGGAGAAAGGTGATGGGGACGCCCATCAAGCCCGCGTAATCCTTGGGAATGTCCCGCGTCCTGTCCACATTGATCCCATCGCAGTTGTCATATTTGGGATAGCGCTCCTCGTGGCCAGCATAGATTTGGGTGAGCTCTAAAAAGTGGTGCCGCTGTTGAAGTTCGAGGTTTGTCAGCCAGAGGCAGCCGTTGGTCGCGACAATTCTCTGGCCTTTGTCGTCGATACCCGCCTCGGTGCCATAGGTTTGATAATCATCCGGAACAATAAATCCTGAAATTCCCCGGCCCATGTTGACGCCCAGCCAGGCGCGGTCTGTTTGGATGAGATCAAAAATTTCTTTATAGGTGATCGCGTTGACGTTTCCGATGATTAAAAACTGTTTTTTGTGTCGAACAAGATGGGAGACAAATTCTCTGAACAGTGAAAAGGGCGGATTGGTCACGACGATGTCGGCTTGTTGGAGCAGTTCTGTGCATTCCGCGCTTCTAAAATCCCCGTTTTCGTCAAGCGGCTTCGTTTGAGTGGAATCGCCGCTACCTGTGTATTCACAAAAACAGCCTCTGGCGCTGCCTTTATTGAATAAATCCACGGGCTGCCCGCTGTAACAGGAGGCGATGAGTTTTTTCAGGCCAAGATTGTGAAAATTATCCACAAAATATCTGTAAAAATTGCTCAGTCGCGGATCGTCGCAATTGCAATAGACGACTTTGTTGGAAAAACACCCCGCGTAATGCCTGAGTTCGCGTTCAATATCGCAAAGCTGGGTGTAAAATTCATCGCTTTTTGATTTTTTAGCCTGACGCAGCAGTGCTTGCCCTGATTTGCGCGCCATGTCGCTCCCTGTTGATCAAAGCTGGTTGTGGATTTGCGTTCGAATGTCTCTGGACGATTTGCCGGTGTTTGTTTTTGTTGGAAAGTTCGATGTTTTTTGGAATGAAACGTGGGGCAAGAATAGATTAAATAATTAAATCGAGCGGTAACGCGGGTCGGACAGATGTTTTTGGGTAAAATAATGAATTGGCATCAGGGGGAGAATCCATACGCGCGCTTTTGTCGGCGCGTCAGTCGGTTGATTCGCTGGCCTGGGTGGCGATGGCCAGATTGGCGAGGCCTTTGCTCTTGGCGAGTTCCATCACCTGGACCACGCGGCCGTGGGGGACGCCTTTGTCGGCCTGGAGGATCAGGGTTGTTCCGTTGGAGGCGCGTGCCGCTGATTCGAAGAGGGCGCCGAGGCCGGTTTCGTCGAGTTCCTGACCGCCGCTGATGGCGCGTCCGTCGTCGAGGATGGCCACCACGAGGTCGTTTGGCGCGCCGATCTTGTCGGCCGCGGTGCCCTGGCCCGGCAGATCGACTTCGACACCTGTCTGGCCGCCCGCTTCGACGAGGGCCGAGCTCGTCACCATGAAGATGACGAGGAGCACGAGGAAGATGTCGGTGAGCGGGGTGATGTTGATTTCGGCCACCACGCCGTCGTCGAGGCCGTCGCCGTCGGTCGGGTCGGGGAGTTTGCCCATCGACATGGTCAGGCCTCCTGGGCAGCGCGCGCCGGTGTCGAGGCGTCGGCGGTCGCGTCGGCGGTCTGGGGCGCGGCGGGTGTCTGTGGCTCTGGTTCGGCGGGCAGGTCGGCGAGGAGCTCGCAGAATTCTTCGGCGAAGAGGCGCAGTTCTGAGGCGACGCGGCCGAGTTTGGCCTGGAAGAAGTTGAAGAAGACGACCGCTTCGATGGCGACGAAGATGCCGGAGGCGGTGGCCACGAGCGCCTGGGAGATGCCGCTGGCCACGACCGCGAAGCCGCCGGTGCCTGACTCGGCCATGGCGCTGAAGGCGCTCATGATGCCGACCACGGTGCCGAAGAGGCCGACAAAGGGCGAGATGGTGCCGATGGTGCCCAGCGCCCAGAGGCGTCGCTTGAGGTGGAGGAGGAGGCTGGCGCGCTCGCGTTCGACGACGGTCGCGACGGCGCCGCCGCGCTTGTGTTGGTGGCGCGCGAAACCGGCCAGATAGAGGTCGGCGGCGAGGGCCCGGCTGCGGCTGGCGATGAGTCGCGCCTGGGTCAGATCACCGCGCAGGAGTTCGCGGCAGACGGCGTCGTGGAGCTGCTTGGCCTCGGGGATGACGCGCCACATGGCGATGAGGCGCTCGATGGCCAGGGCGAGGGCGGCGATGGAGGAGAGCGCGATGACGACGAGCGTCCCGCCGCCGTGGGTCAAGAGGCCGAAGAGTTCTTCCTGGTTCATGGTCGAGGCGTGGCGAGGAGGGGGCTGACGTGGGTCGGTCGAAACGGCGCGGTGAAAGGGCGCATTCCTGGAGAGGGGCTGTCGGGAGGTCGCGGGAAGCGGCGAAGGCCAAGAAAAAGGGGCGAACCCGTCAAAGGGCCGCCCCGTCAGACGCGCGCGGGCGTCGTCAAACGTTGAGTGGTGAAGAGATCACATCAAGGCCCGGACGCGGGCAGCCTGCAGGCCCTTGGGGCTCTGGATCACCTCGAACTCGACGCGCTGGCCTTCGACCAGGCTGCGGAAGCCGTCCGCCTGAATGGCCGTGTGGTGACAGAAGACGTCCTCGCCGCCGCTGTCCTGAATGATGAAGCCAAAGCCCTTCGCGTCGTTGAACCACTTCACGATACCGGTTGCCATTGATGCGCCTCTTTCTTGCGTGCTCGCGGCGACCGAGAGGGGCGCCGGGCCCTCGCCTCCAGGCCAGGGCCCTTGGAATTTGGGGATGCTCAGGGCCATCGGGGAGGGGCGGACGTTGATTTTCGCGAGAATTTTGTCCGCGTCCCCGACCGCGCCTCTGAATTGGCGCCGGAGAGCGCTTCGCGGCGCTCAGTAGCTGCCGGTGAGCATGATTTGGAACGTGCGCCCGTAGCCCGGGATGGTGGAGAGCAGCGCGTCGCCGCCCGAGGGCATGCGCGACTTGTCGTTGAGCAGGTTTTTGACGCCCGCGAAGTAGCGGAAGTGGCCGCTCGGCAATTCGCCCGACAGGCCCAGGTTGAGCCAGAAGGTCTCGCCAGTGCGCGTCTGGCCGTCGACGGTCAGGCGGCTGCTGTTGAAGACGCCCTCGATGGAGGCCACGAGCATGGGCGCGAGGATGGGGAACATGGCCTTGGCCGAGAAGGCGTGCGAGGGGGCGTTGGCCTTGATGAAGGTCGCTTCGCCGTCGTCGCTGGCGATCGACATGTGCTGATACCAGTAGGCGGCCGAGAGCATCGTCAGGCGCCCCGGTTGCCAGCGCAGCTCGACTTCGGCGCCCTCGGTGCGCACGCCGTAGGCCTTATCGTTGGGCCGGTAGTTCACGTAGGTGAGCATCCCTTCGCCGTTGTCGCGGGCGTAGATGAGGTTGTCGATCCAGTTGACGTAGCGGAGACGACGAACTTGAGCTCTTCGTAAATCTCCTGGGTGTGCTCCAGCTCGATCGTCCAGATGCGCTCCGAGTCGAGTCCTTCCGGATTGGCCAGCTGGCTTGTGCCGTCCTCGTAATAGAGCTCGTAGGAGGAGGGCGCGCGGAAGGAGCTGCCGCCCATCAGCTTGGTGATGCCGCCAGGGGTGCTGCGGGCGATGAGGGCCAGGCGCGGGTTGACCGGGAAGGCGTTGGAGGCCTCGATGCCGCTCGTGGTGCCGGTCGCCGGGGTGGCCTCGCGCAGGTAGGCGTCGAAGCGGGCGCTGGCGTTGACGATGAAGCGGCTGCCGATGCGGATTTCGTCGGCGAGGTAGGCGGAGACGATGTTGAGCGTGGCGTTGACGTCGAAGGGGGCAGCGTCGAGCACGTCGATCAGCTGCCGCACGCGCGCCTGGTATTGGTATTCGAGGCCGACGGTCACGTTTTGATGGAACCAGACCGGGCTGCGGTAGCGGAGTTCCAGGCCCAGCCAGTCGGCGTAGCTCTTTTCGTTCTGCGCCAGGCTGCCGGTCCGCGCCTCCTCGTCCTCGAAATACATGTAGCGGGCGCTGTAGCGGGTGGCGTCGTAGTAGAGGCGGGCGGCGAGGGTGCCCCAGGGGGATTCGCGGTCGTAACGGGCTTCGACAAAGGCGCGCAGGTCTTTGACGTGGGTGCCGTCCAGGTCGAACGCGGTGCCATAGGCGCCGGTGGGGATCTCCTTGCGGCGATCGTTGATGTAGCCGAGCAGCGAGAAGTCGCCGAGGCGCGCGCGCAGAGTGCCGTTGAAGGTGCGCTCCTTGTCGCGTCCGCGAAGCACGTGCTGCAGACCGTCGCCCTCGTCCGGCTCGATGACCATCGGCGAGTCACCGCTGGAACGGTAGGCGGCGGCGCTGCCGATCACTTCGAAGTTCTGGCCCTTGTGCGCGCCGGTGACGCGGCCGTCGATCGTCTCCTGGCTGCCGACCATGCCGTTCACCTCGACGTGGCGCTTGTCGAGGCTGGTGCGCGAGACGACGTTGATGACGCCGAAGAAGGCCGCCGATCCAAAGAGCGAGGAGACGGGTCCGCGCACGACCTCGATGCGCTCGACTTCGTTGAGATCGACGTTGAAGTCGCGGCCCAAATAGGACTGGGCGGCGAAGATGTCGTTCACCGGGTGGCCGTCGTAGAGGATGAGGACGCGCGTGTTGAAGTCGCCCGGAGGCGAGAAGCCGCGCACGCCGATGAATTCGTAGGAGCGGTCGTTGGAGAAGAAGAGGCCGCGCACGCCACGCAACGCCTCGGGTAGTGAGGTGTAGCCAAACGCCCGCAGTTCAGCGCGCGAGATGACCGTGACCGAGGCGGGGGCTTCGTCGACGCTGGTTTCGGTCTTGGACGCGGCCGTGGTTTTGGCGCCGGCGAATCGCAGATCGGCCTGGACCCAGGCGTGGGCGTCCTTCTCGACAGAGACTTCGCGCTCGACGGGGCGCATGTCGGGCATCGTCACGCGGACTTTGTGGACGCCGACGGGCTGCACGCTCACCAGCGGGGTGAAGCCGACCTCGTGGCCGTCGATTTCGACGAGCGCGCCCTCGTGATTGGAGGTGACGCGGATCGCGCCTGTGGCCGGTGGCAACGCCTGCAACTCAACATTGAGCGCGACTTCGGCGTCGGCCTTCAGGTCGACCGGCAATTGGGCGGGAAAGAATCCTTCCGCCTGGACATGGATGATGGGGGTGCCGGGCGCCAGATCGAGCGCGCAGGGCAAGACGCAGGCCGCTTCGCCGTCGGTTCGGTTGACGCGGATCTGGGCGCCTTCGGGGGTTCCCGAGAGCTTGAGCTTGCCGGTGATGAAGCGGAGCTCGACCGCGCCTGTCTCGACTTGGCCGCCTGTCGTCAGGGTGAGTTCGCGGGAGGCGTCCTCGTGGCCCGGCAATTCGAGGATGACCTTGGTCGCGCCAGGGGGCAGCGCCAGGGTGCGGGGGGTCACGCCGTGCGCGCCGAGGTCTTTGCGGCCGATGTAGATGTTGGCGCCCACCGGAGATGACTCGACCTTGAGCAGGGCCACGCGTGGGGAGATGCGGGCGATGCCGTCTTCGGCGATCTTGCGGACCTGGCCCTCGCCGGCGCCTTCGAGAAACTCGGCGTAATAGCGATAGGCCTCTTCCATGCGGCCGAGCTGCTCGTAACAGCGCGCGATGTTGAGGATGACGTTGTTGTTCCGCACGAGCCGGTTGGACTGGAAGAACTCGGCGAGCGCGTTCTCGTATTGGCGGGCCTTGTAGAAGGCGACGCCGCGATCGAAGCGCAGTCCAGCCTCGTCGGCGGTGTTGTCGGCCAGGGCGCGCGTCGGGAGGGCAAACGCGGCGCAGAAGGCGGCGAGGGCAAACGCCAGGCACAGATGGGCGCGGCCAGGAAGCGAGAGCATGGGACACCTCTTCTTGGGAGCGGGGGGGAGAGGCGACGCGCTTCACCGCGAGAAGGCTGACGGCGGACGGGATAGCGGCGGCAAAGGCGGCGCGGGCGAGGCCTAGCGGCCAATGGCGATATCGAGCGGGTCGTCCTGTTTGGGCGCCGACGGTCTGGGGGGCCTGGGCGTGCGCTTGGGCGCGGCGGCGGGCAGTTTTTCCAGGACCAGCGCGGCCTTGGTGTCGCTCGACTGCGAAATCGTCGTGTTCAGCGATTTGTGACCCGCGAGCTCCAGCGTCAGGTCGAGGGCTTCGTCCGAGCGCGGGCGATTGAGCTCAAGCGGCGTTTTTCCGAGGAAGGCGCCCTTCGAATAGACCATGGCGCCACTGGGCGTGCTCTCGATGGCCAGGCGCACGGTGGCGGGCGCGGCGGGCGCTGTTGGTGGCTGGGGCGCGGCTTTGGCCGGATCGGGATCGAGCCTCAGGTCGAGGTTCTGCATCCCCATCGCGGAGATGGTCTTGAAGGTCGGCAGGTAGCCGTCGAGGCGGATTTCCAGCTTGACGCGCTCTTTGGCGGGCAAGGGGTAGCCCTGCAGCGGCGTGCGCTCGTCGAGGAGTTCGCCGTCGATCAGCACCTGCGCGCCCTTGGGGTCGGTGAGCAGGTTGAGCGTTCCGGACATGACCGCGGGCGATGGCATCGCGCGCTCGGAATCGCCGCTGGAACGCGTCGCCAGAAAAGCGCCAATCGCGCCGATGAGGACGAGGGCGATGGCGGCGCCGGCAATCAGTGGAACCGGACTCTTTTTGGTCTCCGGCACCGCAGAGGGGAGCTGTTCGGGTTTGGCGGCCACGGTCGCGCCTGCGTCGTCACCTGAATTGGCGATGGCGACTTGGCTGCGCGTGCTTGCCGACCGCACCTGCGAGAGCCGCGATTGACCCGAGCGGTCCACGACCGAGCGGCGAAAGAGCTGCGAGGGCGTCTTTTCGTTATCGGCAAAGGGCTTTCCGGCGGCCCGCTCCTCGGCCAGGCGCTCGGCGTAGAGCTCCTTCATGTAGGCGGACAGGTGGGCGGCGGTTCCGGGCTGGCGCTCGGCCAACATCCATTCCTCCAGCGCCATGCGGAAGGCCTGGGCGTCCTCGTAGCGGTCGTCGCGGTTCTGGGCCAACGCCTTGAGCAGGATGTCCGCGAGCATGGGGTCGATCTTGGGATTGATCGAGGTGGGCGGCGGGATGTCGCAGGTGGCGACGGCCTGGAGCGTGGCCACTTCGGTGTCGCGCTTGAACAGGCGCGCCGAGGTCAGCATCTCGTAGAGCACCACGCCGAGAGCGAAGACATCCGAGCGATGGTCGATGTCGGCGCCGGAGATCTGCTCGGGGCTCATGTAGGCGTATTTGCCTTTGATGGTGCCGGTCGTCGTGTGCGACATGCGCCCGGCCGCCTTGGCCACGCCGAAGTCGATCAGCTTCACGCCGCCATCGAAGGTCACCAGGATGTTTTGGGGCGAGACATCGCGGTGGACCAGGTTGAGCGGCTCGTTATCGGCGCCGGTGGCCTTGTGCGCGTAGTCGAGTCCGGCGGCGGCGTCGGCGGCGATGCGGGCGGCGAGGGCCATGGGCACGGGCTTCTGCTTGAGGCGCGCCTGCTTCCAGAGTCGGACGACATCGTCGCCGCGGATGTATTCCATGGCGATGTAGAAGGCGCCGTCGACCTCGCCGAGATCGTAGATCTGCCCGATATTGGGGTGGTCGAGCCGGGCGGCGATGCGCGCCTCGTCGAGGAACATGGTGATGAATTCACTGTCCTCGGCCAGGTTGGGCAGGAGCACCTTGACGACGAGGAGCTTTTCAAACCCCTCGAAGCCCGCCTGCCGCGCCAGATAGACCTCGCCCATGCCTCCCGCGGCGATTCGTTTCAGCAGCTCATAACGACCAAATGGCATTCCCATGGACGCGTTCCCTGTCTCGCTATTTTGATTAGATGGTTACCGCTTCTTTTATTTGTTCTTTTGTCGACCAATAGAAATGGCGCAAAAAAATTCATAGCTGCCGCCAATGGTCGACCCACCCCGCACCGTCTCCCCCCTGAGAAACGGTTGAAACTCTACAGCGCGCGCGGCGCGACGCGTCAAGGCCGATGATCGATGGCGCGGCGCATTCACCTTCTGCGCGGCACTTTGGCACGAGCGCATCATATGCTCGGGCAATGTCGCCGGGGCGTATTGGACGCATTCACAGAAATAAAAAATATCGAGCGTTTCTTCGAATGGCGCGGGCGATTCCCGCTTCCGCGACAAAAAAAGAGCGGCCCATGTGTGAATGAGCCGCTCTCTTGAAAAATGCGCCTGTCCGGTATCGGGCGCGGGGCGCCGCTTTAAAGGCGTTTCAGTTTGGCGCCGCCGCTTCGTCTGTTTGAGGCGTTGTGACCGTTTTTTCCTCGGCAAAAGGGGCGCGCTCCAGCGTCAGTCGCAGCACGTCGTCCATTTGCGTGACGAAGTGGAATTCGATCTCGTTGCGCGCCTGTTCGGGCACTTCGAGGATGTCCTTGCGGTTGCGCTCGGGCAGGACGAGTCGCTTGATGCCCGCGCGGTGCGCCGCCAGGACCTTTTCCTTGATGCCGCCGACGGGCAGCACCTGGCCGCGCAGTGTGACCTCTCCCGACATGGCGGTGTCGCCGCGGGCGCGGATACCGGTGAGCAGGGAGACGAGGGCGGTGAGGATGGTGACGCCCGCAGAGGGGCCGTCTTTGGGAACGGCGCCGGCCGGGAAGTGGACGTGCAGGTCGGTCTTTTCCAGGAAGTTGCCGCTGACGCCGAGCAATTGGCCGTTGGCGCGCACGTAGGAGAGCGCGGCCTGGCACGACTCCTTCATCACGTCGCCCAGCTGGCCGGTCAGCGTCAGCATCCCTTTGCCGGGCATCTGCGTGGCCTCGATGAAGAGGATGTCGCCGCCGGCGGGTGTCCAGGCGAGACCAGTGGCCACGCCGGAGACCTCGGTGCGCTCGGCCACCTCGTTCCAGAACCGCTCTGAACCGAGGATGTCGCCGACTTCCTTCTCGTCGAGGACGTGCTTGTCGGTCTTGCCGCTGGCGACCTCGACGGCAACGGCGCGGCACAGGTCGGCGACGCGTCGCTCCAGCGTGCGCACGCCCGCCTCTCGGGTGAAGCCGATGATCACCTTGGCAAGCCCCGCCTCTGTCAGCTCGAACTGGTCGGCGGTGATGCCGTGCTCGCGGATCTGCTTGGGGATGAGGTGGCGCCGGGCGATCTCGATCTTCTCGTCGAAGGTGTAGCCGGGCAGCTCGATGATCTCCATGCGGTCGCGCAGCGGCGCCGGAACCGGATCGAGCTGGTTGGCCGTGGCGATGAAGAGCACCTTGGAGAGGTCGAATGGCAGGTCGAGGTAGTGGTCGGCGAAGGTGTTGTTCTGCTCTGGATCGAGGACTTCGAGCAGCGCCGCAGCCGGATCGCCGCGGAAGTCGGCCCCCAGCTTGTCGATCTCGTCGAGCATCATCAGCGGGTTCGAGGTGCCAGCCTTCTTCATCGACTGGATGATGCGACCTGGAAGCGCGCCGACATAAGTGCGCCGGTGTCCGCGAATCTCCGCCTCGTCGCGCACGCCGCCGAACGACAGGCGGACAAACTTGCGCCCCACGGCCCGCGCCACCGACTGGCCGAGCGAGGTCTTGCCCACACCCGGAGGACCGACGAGGCAGAGGATGGGCCCCTTCATGTCGTTCTTCAGTTTGCGGACGGCCAGGTATTCGAGGATGCGCTTCTTGACCTTCTCCAGCCCGAAGTGGTCGGCCTCCAGCACTTCGCGGGCGTTGGGGATGTCGAGGTTGTCCTCGGTGGTCTTGTTCCACGGCAGATCGGCGATCCAGTCGAGGTAGGTGCGCGAGACCGTGTATTCGCTGGACGCGGCGGGGATGGTCTTGAGGCGGTTCATCTCCTTCTGCGCCGCCTTTTCCACCTCGGGCGGAAGACCGGCCTCCTTGAGGCGCGACTGCAACTCGTCGAGCTCCTCCTCGTCGTCGCCGAGCTCGCCCAGCTCCTCTTTGATCGCCTTGAGCTGCTGGCGCAGGTAATACTCGCGCTGCGTCTTCGACATCTCGCCCTTCACGGCGCTGTCGATCTTGCTGCTCAGCTTGAGGATTTCGCGCTTGCGGTTGAGCAGTTCGAGCACCAGCTGCATGCGGGCGTTGAGGTCGACGGTCTCCAGAATCGACTGCTTTTCCTCGATGGTGACGTCGACATTCGCCGCGATCAGGTCGGCCAGATTCCCGGGATGGGTAATCGACTCGATGAGATCGATGGCCGCCGCTGGCAGCTCAGGGGTCAGCTCGATGACTTCGCGCGCCAGCTTCTTGAGGTTGATGCCGAGCGCCTCCAGCTCCACGTTGCCCGCCGCATGCTCCTCGTCGACGGGCGAGACGCGGGCCTTGAGGTAGGGCTCCTCCTGAATCAGCTCGTCGAGGCGGAAGCGCGCCAGTCCCTGCACCACGAGCGAGTAGTTGTCCTCGCCCATCTTCAGGAGCTTCACGATGCGGGCGATGGTGCCGATGGGATAGAGCGACTCGGCCGTCGGATCTTCCTCCTCGGCGCGGCGCTGGGTGATGACGCCGATCAGCTGTTCGTCGCGCACCGCGTCTTTGATGAGGGCGATCGTCTTCTGGCGACCGACCGCGAGCGGCAGCACGCCGCCGGGAAAGAAGACGGAGTTGCGCAGGGGCAATATCGGCACGACGGGGGGGATTTCGTCCTGGCCGAGGAGCGTTGGGAGCCCGGGACCCATGGGCTGTCTTTTTTTGTCGTCCGTCATTGAGGACCTCGTTTTGTTGCGGGAAGGCGTTGAATTGAATTCATTTCCATTGCGAAAACATTCGCCGGTCAAAGGCGGCGCAATCTAGTCATCTCGGGGGGCTTGGCAAGGCGCGGCGGCCGGGATTTCTCTTGGGGATTTTGGGGCGCGCCCCATTTTTTATGCCGCGGCGGAAGAGTGTCGGAGAAAGCCCGGCGGTGTGGCGCGATTTGTCGAAATTCATCGAACTAAAACGCCAAACAAACAGCCGAATTAATAAATCAGGGATTTCTTTCGAATTGATTCGAAAGCGCTCAGCTCCTCCGTGAACCCCGAAAGGCAGGCGTCGAGCGATTGCCCCGCGTCGATGGCCCGCCGCACCGCGTCCGTCCCGCACAAAAGGTCGATGGCGGGTTTGTCGTCGACAAATTCGTAGCGTTCGGTGCGCCAGCGGAATTGCTCGCCGCCGACTTCCCGCGCCGCCCGCAGAATGGCGACACCCGTCCGCAGCGGCTGAAAGGACGCGCGATCCGTGACGTGGATCATGGCGCCGCCGCAGCTTTGGCCGGCGTGCTTCTGGAAGGTGGGGCAGAAGGAGGTCGGTCGGAAGGCGACGCCGTCGAGCTTTTCGGCCCTGAGCGCCTCGACGAAGCGGGTGGGATCGAGAAACGGCGCGCCGATGATTTCGAAAGGCCGCGTGGTGCCGCGTCCCTCGGAAAGGTTGGTGCCTTCGACGAGGCAGAGCCCGGGATAGACGGTGGCCGTGTCGACGGTGGGCATGTTGGGCGAGGGCGGGATGAAGGGGCGGCCCGTCTGTTCCCACCACATGTCGCGGCGCCAGCCTTCGCAGGGGATGACGGTCAGGTCGCAGCCGATGCCGTGCACCTCGTTGAAGTGTCGCGCCAGCTCGCCGGCGGTCATGGCGTGGCGGTTGGGCAGCGGGAAGAGGCCGACGAAGCTCTCGAAGCCGGGATGGACCAGGTTGCCCTCGGTGGTCAGGCCGTTGATTGGGTTGGGGCGGTCGAGGACGAAGAAGGCGATGCGGTCGCGGGCGGCGGCGCGCATGCAGAGGGCCATGGTGTAGATGTAGGTGTAATAGCGACTGCCCACGTCCTGAATGTCGAAGACGAGCGCGTCGAGGCCGTCGAGCGATTCGGGGGTGGGGGAGAGCGAGTCGAAGCTCGCGCCGTAGAGCGAATGGACTGGGAGTCGGGTGACGCTGTCGATCGCGTGGTCGACGCCGATCATGTCCTGAGCCTCGCCGCGGACGCCGTGTTCGGGACCAAAGAGGGCGCTGAGCTCGACGCCACTCGCGCGGGAGAGGAGGTCGGCCAGGTGGTCGAGGCGATCGTCGACGCTGGTCGTGTTGCAGATGGCGCCGACTTTGAGGCCGCGCAAAGGGGCGAAGTCCTGGTCGCGCAAAACGTCGATGCCCATGCGGAAGCGGGCGGGTGTCACTGTCATGTCAAACCTCCACTCGAAACAGATGAACGGTCGGGCGCGGGCGATGCGAACGGGGCCGGCGCGCCAGTCAAGAGGGCTCCCAAGGCGGATGGTTCTTCCGCGACTGCGCCCGGGTCGAAGCGGCCTGCCTCAGACACGTCGCCGCCGACAGCGTCGATGGCATGCGCTTCACTGACATTCGCCCCACATTCCCCGTCCTGCCTCGCGCGCCTCCGCCTCGATGGCCTTGTAGGCGCTGTAGCGATCGCCGCCGTTGGGCGCGACATACATGACCCGCGCGGCGCCCTGTTCGAGCAGGTGGGCGTTGAGGTCCAGGCCGTCGACGGTGACCCAGGCGAGGAGTCGGTCGTAGCGGTCGCGGCAGGTCTCGTCGTAGGCCAGCGCCACTGTCTTGCCGCGCGCCAGGGACTCGGTCAGGGCCCGGGCTTCGTCGCCGTAACATTCGGCCGCTTCGCCCGTGTAGCTGTTGGCCACCTCGGGCGTGTTGACGAGCAGGAGCCGCACGCGCGCGCCGTTGGCCAGAGTGAGCGTGTCGCCGTCGTAGACGTATTGAACGAGGGCTTGGGCGGGGCCGCAGCGCAGGCACATCCCCGAGAGGCACACCTCGTCCTCGCCCGGGCAGTCGGCGTCGGCCGCGCATTCCGTCGCGTCCATGGCCGCGTCGCTGTCCGCGTTTGCCCCGCCATCGCCACCGCTGGGCCCGGTGTCGCCCGCGTCAGAGCCCGTGCCCGCGTCGCCCGCAGGAGAGGCGGGCGTGGAAGGGAAGACAGGGGGCGCCTCGCCGCCATCGCAGCGCGGACAGGACAACATGAGCGCGGTCGCCAGGAGTCGGGTGATCAGCGCGCGGTTGGTCGGGGCCATGCCTGCCTTTCGATAGGCTGAAAGAAAGGGCGCGCGTTATTGCGCCGGCCCCCAGGCGAGACAAGCGCCGTTTCGCTCGTGAACCGGGCCAGCCGAAGACCTCGCCCCACCTCTTGACGCCCCTGGAGGCACCGCATGAACCGCGCCGAACTCATGGCCCGCCTGACAAGCCTCGCCGAGGACGACTACCGCCGCTTTGCCGCGAGCCTTCTGCCCGGCGTCGACAACCTTTTGGGCGTTCGTTTGCCGCGCCTGCGCCGACTCGCCCGCGACATCGCCCGCGGTGACGGCGTCGACGCGATTGGCCGCCTCTTCACCGAAGCGACATTCGAAGAGGTGATGCTGGAGGGCATGGTCATCGGCTGCCTCGACATCGACATCGACGAGCGCCTGCGCCTGACCGCCGACTTTGTCCCCAAGATCGACAATTGGTCGGTCTGCGACAGCTTTTGCGCGGGCTTGCGCTTTGGGGCCTCGGAGGCGCGCGCGGTCTTCGATTTTTTGCCGCCCTACCTCGGCCACGGGCGCGAGTTTTTCGTCCGATTTGGCGCGGTGATGCTGCTCGACCACTTCATCGACGAGGCGCACTTCGACGCTGTGCTCGAACGGCTCGTCGCGGCGCGGCACGAGGCCTACTACGCGCGGATGGCGGTGGCCTGGGCGCTCTCGGCCTGCTTTGTCCACGACCCGGCGCGCACGACAGAACTCCTCCTGGGCGATCGACTCGACCGGGAAACGCGCGACAAAGCCATTCGCAAGATCGTCGAGTCGCGGCGCGTTACCGCCTCGCAAAAGCGCGCGATCAGGGCCCTCGCGAGTCGCGGCGCCTGACTGCTTGACGCGTTCTGGAGGCTGAAACAAACAGCGCGCCCGTGGCCTTGGAGCCACCTTTTCCCCACATCGATTCCCCTCACCGAAGGAGCCCTGCATGAACCGCCTCGCCGTCGCCGCCTGCGCCTTCCTCCTCAGCCTCGGCCTGTCCACGACCTCCGCCTCTGCCGCGCCGCTCAGCGCCGACCGCGCCGGGCAACTGACCGCCGAGATGGACTCCCGCAAGAAGGACATCCTGGACAAGGACTTCGGGGGCAAGGACCCCTCGAAGATGAGCTCCCGGGAGCGGCGCGAGTTCCAAAAGAAGAGCAACGAGATTGAGAACCAGGTGCTCAAGGAAAATGGCGTCTCCAAGGGGGCCTACAGCGCCTCGATGATGCGGGCGACGAAGAACTCGCCAATCGAGAAGTCGCGCGCCGAGCACGCCAAGAAGATCGAGGCGGACAAGAAGGCCAAAGCCGAGGCCGAGAAGCAGAAACAGGCGGCCAGCGGTGAACAGGCGGGCCAGTCCGAGGTTGTGATCGAGCGCGACGGTCAATCCGCGGACAACGCGATGAGCGTCGAGGGCGGCGTGATGGTGCAGCGAGGCGGTCAGTGAGAGCGGGCACAGGTTTCGCTCATGGGCGCCGAAGATCCCAGCAGCCCTCCACGCGCCAGTCGAGGGCGGCGTGATGGTGCAGCGAGGCGGTCAGTGAGTCCGAGCGTCAGTAACGCCCATCCATTTTTCGCCCGGCAACGATCCCCGCTCCGCGTTGAGCGGGGATTTTTTTACGCCCCCTCCGTCCACGGGAACGCCGCCTGCCTCTGACGGAGAACTCGGGTGACTGGGATTGGGCGCAGGCGCGTCTTCGGGAGCGTGTCTTGGGGCGCGCGCCGTCCGTGTCAGCGCAATCAGGCCGCCCTTTCGGCCCTCGCGGCAGGCGACGCGCTCGACACCTCGACCACCCTCAACGTGCAGTCGCCCAGGCGCTCCATGTTGTTGAGCATGTCGATGAAGACGAGCCCTTCACGCACGCCCAAGGTCCCCTGCTGCATGGATTCGGCGTGGCGCTTGCGGGCGCGGTCGCGCAGCTTGTTGATCTCGCGCTCGATGAGCTGGGCCTCGCCCTTCTTGGGCTGTCCCTCGGGCGTCAGGCTGTGGTGCGTCACGCTCAGGCTTTTGCCGACGAGGCCAATCATCTCGGCCAGGTCTTTGTCGGCCGTCTCGTTGAACTTGTAGCCCTTGTCGTAGCGGCGCTGCGCCAGGAGCACGAGGTTCATGCAGTAGTCGCCGCAGCGCTCCAGGTATTTGGCCATGTCGAGCGCCACCGTGACCTCTTCGCCGAGCGCCGGAGAGCTGCCCGTTCCCGCCAGATGGGCGCAAAACGCGACGATTTCCTCCTCCATCTCGTCGGTGCGCGTCTCGCCGCGCTTGATCGAGTCGACCACGTTGCCCAGCTTGGACTTGGGATGGGTGAGGACCTCGGAGAGCTGGCCGAACATCTGCTCGACGACCTCGACCATCTGCTGCAGCGCGCGACGGACTTCGAAAAGCGCGAGCTCGGGCGCCGTGAGCAGGCCCATCTGCAGTGGTTTGAGGCGCGCCACTTCGACCGTCTCGTCCTCTGTGGGCGGGATCATCCACGTCGCGACGCGCGCCAGCTGCGGCACGAACCACATGAGCAGAGAGGTGTTGGCCAGGTTGAAGAAGGTGTGGAAGGCGGCCAGGTGCGTCGGACAGGCGAGGGGATCGGTGGACGGATCGCCGGGGATGGCGGCGTCGATGCCCCGCAGAATGAGGCTGAGCAGGGGCAGCATCCACAGCACGCCGATGAGGTTGAAGAGCATGTGGACGCGGGCGGCGCGCTTAGCCACGCGGTTGGCGCCGAGCGAGGCCAGCCAGGCGGTGACGGTGGTGCCGATGTTTTCGCCGAGCACCATGGCCGCCGCGATGTGGAAGTCGATCCAGCCGGCCGCCGCCATGGTGATGGTGATGGCCATCATCGCCGAGGAGCTCTGGATGACGACGGTGAGCACGCTGGCCACGAGGACGAAGAGCAGCGTTGAGCCGACGCCGTAGCCGGACCAGTTCTTGAGGAATTCCAGCGCCTCGGGGTGAGCGCCGATGTCGGGCACGCCGCTTTTGAGGAATTCGAGCCCGAGAAAGAGGAGTCCGAAGCCGACGAGCACGTTGGACCACTGGCGCGCCTTGGCCGAATCGACAAACGAGAGCGGGAAGCCGATGCCGATGACGGGCAGGGCAAAGGCGCTGATGTCCACCTTGAAGCCGAGCAGCGAGACGAGCCAGCCGGTGAAGGTCGTGCCGATGTTGGCGCCCATGATCGGGCCGACGGCCTGGGTCAGCGTGAGCAGGCCCGCGTTGGCGAACGAGACGATCATCACCGTCGTCGCCGAGGAGCTCTGAATGACGCACGTGATGGCGCAGCCAGCCGCGATGCCGGCGAAGCGGTTGCTGGTGACCTTGGCCAGAATGGCGCGCATGCGCTCGCCAGCGACCTGCTGCAGGCCCGAACTCATGATTTTCAGGCCAAAGAGAAAGACGCCGAGTCCACCGAGGAGTTGAAAGAGTGTCGTCATGGCGCGGCGCTGCTATTCGATTGGCTGTTGAATCGCAATTGTCGAACCGAAGGCCGAAAAAGGCGTTTTGAACGCATTCCAGCGCATTGTTCCGAATGCTTTTGGTGTATTAATTTTATTTTAATTTTAATGTCGACGCTTGTTTGCTCGATTTAATTTTATTTTATTGCCATTTTATAAAAATAAATTTCCCCAAAATAATTCGCGCGCGTCGTCCGCGTTTTTGAGAGCGACCGGGTATCCGCTTTCACGGCGTTTTTGGGGGCCTGGTTGGCGAGGCGCCGAACGCTTTTTTGAGAATGAAAACGCGCGCTGTCCAGAGGTCTGGCGGGACGTGGCGCGACCGCCCAAGAATTATTTGACAGCCCCGGGGGCCTTACCTACAGAGCCGCCCGCCTTTCGCTGGCGCCACGGACGATAGGGATCGCCCTTCCAATCTCGCCCTGCCGCCATTCAGGAAACGGGAGTTTTTGCAAATGACGCGTCTCAAGTTTTCGTTTTTCTTCGTCCTCACCCTGGCCGCCATTTGTTTTTGTTTTTATCAAATCTCGATCAACAACATCGAGCAGTCGCGGGAAGAGACGCAGAATAGGTTGGCGCGCGCCAAGAGCGTGCTGCAGACCGCCGGGGAGGTTGAGGCGCGACTGAATATGGCGGCGTTGAGTGTGGCCATGCGCGGAGCGGAGGCCCAGTCGGCGATCGATGAATTTATCGCCGCCGCGCCCGAGAGCGTCGAGCCCGCGCGCCTGTTGCGACTGCGCCAGGTGATCGGAGCGGATCTCGCCTCCCTGCCATTCGACCCGCTGGCGCCGCGCGACCTGATTTTTGTGCAGGCGGTTGAGAAGCAGCACGTCATCGGCGGCGATTTGGCCACGTCGCGGACGCTGGGGGAAAAAGACGCGCGCGTGGATCTCGATTCGGCCAGGAACGCGGGTGGCAGTTACGCGCACTTTGACGGACGCCTCTATCGACTCTTCGCGATCGAGTTCACGCGGCCCGCGCCTGTCGCCGAGCCGCCGCCGAGCGCTGACACAGCCGCGCCCTCGACAGACACCGCCGCTGATCCGGCCACGCCGACGCCTGCCGACGCGCCCGCGCCTGTCACCGAGGAGCCTGTCGTTGCCCCAGCCGAACCCAAGGCGGTCGAGCCGGCCCCGCCGCCCCAGGCACCGGAAATCCCCGTGCGCGTGGCCTTTGCTCGGGTCGTGGACGAGGCGTCGATTCAGCGCCTTTCTTCTGTGGCCGGAGTCCACCTGACATTCGCTGTCGAGGAAGAGCTGTTTTCCACCCATGGCGAGGAGGCGCAGATCGAAGGCGAGCGCCGTCTGAAGATGGCCAGCCTGCGCGCCTCTGGTCCGCTGTCGCTCAAGCCGTTCGTCAGCCTCTCTCCCCTGCCGCTGCCCCTGCCGCTCTTCATCGATAAGCCCGCCAGCCACCAGGCGCTCGTCATGCCTCTGCCCGGCATCGAATCGGGCCGCTTCATTCTCGATACGCAGATGGACGGGCTGATGATGCTCGCCTACGTGCAGAAGCACTTCCTCATCGGCCTGTTGGCCTTCCTCGGCGTCGGCATCATTTTCATCGTCATCATCGGCCTGGGGACCGGCGCTCCGGTGCGGCGAGAGGCGCGCGTGCGAAAAGATCCGATCGCGGCGCAGACGCTCTCCAAATCGCAGTTCACGCGTCCCACGACCACGCAGTCGCCCATCCCTGCCGACGAGGGAGCCAAGATCAAAAAGACGACGAGCGCGGAGATGCTGCTGCTGAACACGCCGATGCCGCCCGAATCGTCGCTGCCCAAGACGCTGACGCCGGACGAGTTCAACTTTGGCGACAGCCCACTGGCCGAGGAGCTCTCGCCGCAACCCAAGGCGCCTCCCGCGGATGCGCCGCCGCCAGTGCCCGCCGATGACGCGTCCGTCGCCGAGCCTGCGCCGCTCAAGGAGCTGTCGCCGGACGAGTTCGACTTCGGAAATAGCCCGCTGGTGGACGACCTCTCGCCCGCTTCCAAGGACGCGCCCCGGGATGTCGCGCGCGTGTCGGCGGCGTTCGGTGGCGAAGAGCTCGTCGCCGAGGAGCATCCCCACGCGGGCGAGGCCTATCAGGTCGCCGCGGAGGACTTCGCTGGCTACCAATATCCGGGAGAGCCTGCGCCGCTCGCCTCTGACGAGTTGTTTGACGCTGAGCCGGAGTCCCAGACGCAAACGGCGTCCGCGGGAAAAACCGCGGGCTTGGGCGCCACCGCTCCTGGCTATCCGCTGCCCGACACCAACGCGTCAGAGGCGCCAGCGTCGTTCGAGGCCCTCTATGGCGCCGCTGCGGCCGAATACGACCGCGAGGCCACGCGCCAAATGAACCTGAACACGCTCGCGTCGCTGCAGGCCGACGCCGCCCAGCCGTATCCCGAGATGATCGCGACGATTGATCCGGTCGAGGCGCATTTCCGCGAGACCTACGAGCAGTTTGTGGCGACGCGCGCGCAGTGCGGTGAATCGACCGACGCGCTCACCTACGAGGGGTTCGCCCTCAAGCTGAAGAGCAGCCGCGATCAGCTCATGCAGAAGCACGGCTGCGCCTCGGTGCGCTTTCAGGTCTACGTCAAGGCGGGCAAGGCAGCGCTCAAGGCCACGCCGATTCATTCGTGAGGCGTGTTCGCGCGAGGCGACTGTCAGCGACCGCCCGTTTTCCCCTTTCATCAACCCGCGAGGTGACCCGTGTCCGACATCATCCAGTTCGTCAAAAACTACGAAGACCTCTCGACCGACCGCGGCTACCAGTTCCGCTTTCACTGCGACATGTGCGGCAACGGCTACATGAGCAGCTACAAGACCTCGTCGGTGGCGATGGCCTCCAGCCTGCTGCGGGCCGCCTCTTCGATGCTTGGCGGCATCTTCAGCCAGGTTTCCCACGGCAGCTACGAGATCCAGCGCGCCATCGGTGGCAAGGCCCATGACGACGCGCTTCGCGAGGCGGTGGCGGAGATCAAGCACAAGTTCAAGCAGTGCTCGCGCTGCGGCAAATGGGTCTGCCCGCAGATCTGCTGGAACGAGAAGCGCGGCCTTTGCCTGTCGTGCGCGCCAGATTTGGCCCGCGAGACGGCGGCGGCCCAGGCGCAGGCGGCCTGCGAGCAGATTCGCGAGAAGGTCCAGAAGACGGACTACGTCGCGGACATCGATGTCTCGGTCGAGGCGACCGCTTCGTGCGGATCGTGCGGCGCGGCGGTCGGTGCCTCCAAGTTCTGTCCCGAGTGCGGCGCGCCCAACGCGGCCAAGGTGACCTGCCAGCGTTGCGGAACGAAGATGCCCGCCTCCACGAAGTTCTGTCCCGAGTGCGGCGAGAAACAGCGTCCGGCCCTGTAAAGCTGAGGCTTCTGTCGCCTGCCGTCGCAAGTCGCGAGGGCGGCTTTTCAGAAGAGTTGAGCCCATCTGATCCGATGTCGATCAGGTGGGCTTTTTTTGCGCCCGCGGCATGTCCGGACGCAGCCCGCGCGCCGGTCAGATGTTTGACCCCTCTGGAGGTGGGCAGTAGCTTCCCGCGCCTTTTTGCCCGCCCCCTCGGGACCAATGCCCTCGCCGGCCCTTCTCAGGAGAAATGCCGATGGCGCCTTTCAGTCGCACCCATGCCCCGCACCCCACAGGAACGGGATGTCTCGCGCTCTCCTTGTTGGCTTTGACGCTCGCCTCAGTGCCCTTTTCGAAAGCACAGGCGGCCGCGCCATCGGCCAAGGGCGCGCCGGTCAAGGCCACGCTGCTCGTCCTGCCCTACGCCTCGATCCACGGCATGCTGCCGACGCAGATTGGCGAGAAGAGCGCGCAGTTTTTGGAGACCGAGATCGGCAACGCGCCGGATGTGCGACTCGTGCAGCTGAAGCGCCCCAAGGACTCGGCGACGGTGGCCAATCCGACACCCGCGCGGGACACCTCGCTGCTCAATCAGTCGCGCCAGAGCGCCGTCGAGGCCCAGGCCGCGCTCGACAACGGCGATTTTCCGTTGGCCATCGTCAAGTTCACCCAGGCCATCGAGCTGGAGCGCAGCCAGCACCCCTACATCGAGTTCCCCAACCTCGTTCGCCAATACATCGGCCTGGCGGTGGCCTCCTTCCAGCTCGGCGAAGAGGACGAGGGCGCCCGCTATCTCGAAGAAGCCGCCCGACTCGACCCGACGTTCAAGCTCGACGACAGCCTGCCCCCGATCTTCGTCAACGCCTTTGAGGAGCTCGTCCAGCGCATCAGGGAACAGCCCCGCGCCGGCATCAACGTCACCTCGTCGATAGAGGGAGCGCGTGTCTTTCTCGACGGCCGCGAAATCGGCAGGACGCCATTGAAGCGCGCCGATCTCGTCGCGGGAACGCACTACCTCCGCGTCGTTCCCGAGGAGGGATCGACCATCTGGGCGCAACCCGTCGAGCTCATCTCCGGGCAAGCCCTCAAGGTCACGGCCAGGATCGATCTGGTCGGCGGCGCGCTCGCCGAGATCGACCGCGAGCTCTCCCAGAATCAGCTCTCCCGCAAGGTCGCCCTGCGCGCCTCGGAATTGGCGCGCGGTGTCGGCGCCACTCATGTCGTCCTCGGCGGCGTCCATCAGGAAAAGGGCGGCATCGCTCTTTCGTCGTTCCTCTTGTCGGTGCGCGATCAGACGGTCTGTCCGCTGGAAAAGGCCCTTTTCGACGCCGGAATGCTCAGCGCGGGTATCGAAATCTACAAAGTCGGCGCGGATCTCCTGTCTCGGCTCAATGGCTGTCAGTCGCCGCGTCGTCTGCCGACCCCCGTCGCCCCTGGCGCACCCACGCGAACAGCGCAGGCGTCGCTGGCCCGCCCTGACGCGCTGACCGCGTTTCTCGATTACGAACACGCGCCGAGCGCCAAGCAGCGCCGCGCGACGGAGGAAAAGGCGAACGAGGCCGACGCGCCCCGCCAGGCAGATCTGCAGCCGCCGGTTGCCGCGGTCACACTCGGCGATGAGCCGGGAAGCGCCACGCCATGGCGGGAAGAACAGCGCGCTGACGCCGCCGCGCTCAAAAAAGACGAGGGGACGAACCTGACGTGGCTGTGGATCACGCTCGGGGTCGTCGCCGCCGCTGGCCTCGCGACGGGGGGGTACTTCATCTACGACGCGTCGCAGAACCCGCTGGGGCAGGGCACTGTGAGCTGGGTGCCGTGATGCGCGCCGCCCGCAGACCTTCTTTCATTCACGACGAGAGCCGCTTCACCATGACTCAGAACGCACTCCTCAAGGTCCTTCTCGGCTGTCTTCTTCTCGGCCTGATGGCTTGTGGCGAAGGCGCCAAGCTCGATGTGCAGCTCCTGCGCGCTGTCGGTGGAAGCGGTGCCGCCAGTGACGATCCCTTCCAGGGTGTCTCCAAAATCCAATTTCGCGTCTTTGACGCGGACACGAAGGAAATCGTCCTGGACGCGTCGGCCAGCTTTGCCTCGGGCACGGCGGATCTCTCGGACCTGCCGACGGGTCAGCCGCTGAAAATTCGCGCCACGGCCTACGACGCGACCGGCTCGGTGGTCAGCTGGGGCGAGTCGACGCGATTCGAGCTGCCAGAGGGGAGCTCCTCCGAGACAGTCGCGGTCTCCATCACGCTGCGCAAGGTCGACACCTGGGCGCCGCTCATGCGCCTTGAAAGCGCGCGGACGGTTATCGCTACGCTCAACAAGCAGCGGGCCGCCCACACAGCCACGCTGCTCAACGACGGACGGGTCGTGATCGTCGGCGGCTTCCAGAACAGCGAGTCGGCGCCCTCCTATGTCGCGAGCATCGAAATCCTCGACCCTGCCTCTGGCGAGAGCACGCGCGTCGACGGCGAAGAGGCGCGGCGGGCCTTCCACACGGCGGTGCAGCTGCAGGACGGCACTGTCCTCGTCACTGGCGGCGAATCGGCCACACTCCACGCCTCGGGCGCGACGACGCCCTACACACGTGACGACAACCTGATCTTCGACCTCGACGCGCTGAGCTGGTCGACAAGCGCCAACATTCCCCGACTCACCCAGGCCCGCGCGCGTCATCAGGCAGTGCTGCTCGGCGATGGATCTGTGCTGTTTTTTGGCGGCCTCAGCGACGTGAACGGCGCGCTCGCCACGCCCGGCGACACTGTCTATCGCCCCAAGGAGCGGCGCTTTCTCGACGGCGATGAGCCAGGTCGCGTCGGCCACGCCATGGTCTCCCTCAAGGAAGGCCAGTTTCAGGTCGTCAGTGGTGGACAGCTGGCCGACGGAACGCTGGCCGAGGACATGCCCGTCTTCGACGCGACAGGCGCGTTTCAGCTGACGCACAGCGTTTCGCCGCGCCTGCACCCGGGCCTGATTGCCTACGACATCGGCGTCTTCGCGCTGGGCGGGTTTGACGAGTCAGGGACGCCGCTTTCGACGACGAAATTCACGCCGATCCTCGGTGGAGAGGGGCCAGGCGATGTCTCCAGCAACCTGTCCGAGGCGCGCGGCCAGCTGTGCGCGGTCGCTCTCAAGGACGGCTCCATCCTGGCGGCGGGCGGGCGGACCGCCCAGGGCGCGACGAACGCCACAGATCTCTTCCGCGCGGCATCTAACGGCCTGTCGGCTTCTTACGTCGGCGACATGTCCACGCCGCGCTACCTGCACACCTGCACGCTGCTCGACAACGGCATGCTCCTCGTCGTCGGCGGCATCGACGCGAGCGGCCAGGCCACGCAGTCGATCGAGATTTTCACACCTAAGCCCAGCGACTACCCCGAGTGGCAGTGAGCGCGTCCGCCTCGCCATCCACTCATCTTTCCCGCGCCCCCGCACATGACGCGCGGCACTGTGAAGCCATCCACCCCCATCCGCGCCCGGAGGCGCGCTCCTTTGAGAGAGGAACGTCATGGAAATCGCTTTGGTCATTCTGGTCGTCGCGCTGATCGCGGTCACCGCCCTCTGGATCCGCCAGATCCTCGTCACCCGCGATCGTCAATCGAGCGCGCGCAAGGAGTTCGAGGCACTCAAGAAGCAGGTCGCGCAGCGCGAGTCCGAGGCGCAGAAGTCGGCGGAGGCCAAGCGCCAGGCCATCGAGGAGCTGAAGTCGGCCAAGGGCGAGATCAAGGAGCTCAAGAAGAAGCGCCACGAGGAGCGCGACGCCGCCAGGTTCAAGCGCGAGCTGGAGCAGGCCAAAGAGAAGCTGGAACGCGATCTGTCGACCAAGTTGGCCCAGGCGCAGGAGGCGGCCGCCGAATCGCAGGGCGAGGCGCGCAAGCTCACGCGTGAGGTGAAGGAGCTTCAGGAGAAGCTCGCCGCCGCGCAGAAGTCGGCCGCTGTCGCCTCTGCCAAGTCGGAAGAGAAGGCCGCGCCCGTTGCCCCCGCGATGTCCGCCGAGGACAAGGCCAAGATCGAACGGCTCGGCAAGGTCGAGGCCTCACTCGATCTGACGAAGAAGTCCCTGTCGCAGGCGCAGGACGAGTTGCAGATCGCCAAGCGCGACTTGGAACGCACGCGTCGCGAACGCGATCAGCTGGCCGATCAGCTCAAAAAGACCAAAGGCCGCGCCGACGTCGATCGCCGTCTCTTCCTCGTCCAGAAGGGTGAGCTGGAGGTCGCCAAGGACAAGTTCCGCACGATGGAGGCACGCCACAACGCGCTTCTGCTCGAAAAGGACGACCTCGCGCGCTCGCTCTGGATGCTCGAAAAGGAGCTCAAGACGCTGCGTCCGATGGGGGAGAGCGCCGCCGTCGAGGGCGAGAGCAAGGTTGAGGCCAAAGCCGACGCGCCGTCAGAGCAGCCCAAGGCAGCCAAGGACAGCGCGGAGAGCAAAGACGCGCCCAAGGTCGTGGAAGCCACTGACGACGCCAAGAAGACCGACGCCAAGGAGGCCGAGGACAGCGCCGACGGCAAGGAAGCCGAAGCCAAGTCAGAGGCTGGTCCTTCGGCGGAGGCGGCTTCTGAGGCGGTCGCGACTGGCGAGGGCTGAGTCCCCGGAGAGCGTCAGCAAGTTGTTCGGATATCGAGCGCCCCTTTGCCGGGGCGCTTTTTTTGTCTGTCGCGGGCGTCTGAGGGGGGCGGACGGCGATGTCACAGGCGGCGGGTAAAGTCTCGCCGGGGGCGGTGTGGGCGCGAGGCGGGGCGCGTCAGGTCAATGCGGCGGCGGGTGGGCGTCACCATCGGCGGGGAACATGGGCCTGTCAGAGGGCGGCGTCATAAGGGGGCGGGGCGCGGTCTCGCTGTCCGGGGCGAAGTCGAGTCGTTCTGGATGGGCGATGAGCTCGCGCACGAGGTCGAGCGAGCGGGCGCAGTAGAAGCCGTCGGCGACGCGCTCGTCGAAAGTCCAGCGCAGGGTGAGCGTGGGACGCAGGGTCAGCTCTCCGCCGTTGCCCAGGGTCGGTTCGTCGGCGATCTTGCCGATGGCGCAGAAGATGGGCGCCGTTCCCCAGTCGTAGAGATGGTGGAAGGGCGCTTCCAGGCCGACGCTGCCGAGGTTGGCGATGAACATGCTGCAGTAGAGCTCGTCGGCGTCGATCATCGCGCGCGGCATCAGGTTGAGGCGGTCGAGGAGGCGCAGGGCGGCGATGGCCAGGCGGATGAAGGGTGCTGGAAATTTGGCGAGCAGGCCCATTTCGCGCTCGCTCTGAGTGGCTCGTTTGGCGCGGCCGCGCTCGATGGCGTCCTGAACCCGCGCCGCGACGCGTTCCAGCGTGTCGTCCGGCTCAAAGGCCTGTTTGACCACGGTCAGGACAGACGCGTCGTCGAGCCGCTTTTTGACGCCGAACGAATACTCAATGCGGTGTCGCTGGTAGATGCGCCCGCCCTGAATGAAGCGGTTCATCTTGGGGCGCGCGGCGTGGGTGCGGACAAAGGCGCACAGGAGCGCGGTGAAGAGGGTGATGTTGGCCTGGGGGCGTTCGACGCGGGCGCGTTCGATGTGGGCGAGCAGCCGGGAGACGTCGATCTTCTGTTCGAGAAAGACCTGCGCCTGACTGCGGCTGGGCATCAAAAACGGCATCAGCGTGTGCGTGACACCTTCGTCTCGGACGAGCGCGCCGTCCGGTCGGCGAAAGAGCGGCATGGCGGCGTCCTTTCCTGGCGCGACAAGAGCGCGTGCCAAGCTGGTGCAGCCTCATCGAGCTGGCGCCTGCCCATGCGGGGAGCATCCCCTCGTTTCCCTTGGCGATGGACGCGTCCTCAGAGGTTCTGACGATGAAAGAACGCGCGTTCCGCCTCACTGACCGCCTCGCTTGCGGCTTCGGCGTCGCCCGCGGCTTTTGTGTCGGCAAGCGCTGCGCCTCCAGAAGGCTGTCCTGCCTCATGCGTCCTCGTTGGGGCGTCCGTCCCCTTCTCTGGCGCCTTCGCTGTCTCTTCCCAGGGCCGCCGCTGCCTGCGCCGCGTCCGCGCCATTGGCTCGTTGCCCGCGAGGAACTTGACCAGCATCAGCACGACCAAGAGCGCGCCGGCGACGATGAACTTGAGATCGATGTCCGTCATGGGTGTCCCCGCCCGCCTCGCGCGACAGACGCCAAAAACAACGACGCCACCGGCCTTGGGCCCACTCGACATGGGCGCGGCGCGATGGCGTCGGATGTGTGCACAGCGTTGAACGCGCGGCTTGATCAAATCTCGGTCGCGGGGTCGCCTTCCGTCGAGGAATCGCCCGCAGTGTCCCCGCTCGCCCCTTCTGTCCCGCCGGCTTCCCCGTTTTCAGAGCCATCCCCGACGATGACGCCACCAGATGTGCCCGGGGCTTCGGTCTCCGGCCTCACGCAATACTTGGCCTGGGACTCCTCATCGACCTCGCCGCTCTCGTTGAGCAGCTGCTTGCACACCAGATCGCTCTTCTCGTTGCCTTCCCAGTCGGGCGAGCAGTCGGCGTCCTCGTGGCAGGGCGCGGTGCAGTAGCCCATGGCGACATCTTCGGGCTTGCTCCCCTCTTCGTAGCGGCGGTTGCGCGAACGCAGGCAGAGGAGGTCGTCACAGCCGGCAGCGCCTTCGGCGATGTAGTCGAGAGTCGGATAACCGAGATCCATGTCGGTGACTTCCGAGCGCTCGATGAAGGTGGCGCAGTCGTCACCCTCGCAGCCAGACTTCTGTTTCGACATCTCGCAGGGGTAGCCCAGATCCGTCGTCTGGGTGCAGGCGGCAAGGTTCGGCAGCATGGCGGCACAGAGCAGGGCAACGAGAGACGAGCGCATCATTAGACAGGACCTCTTGAGGGTGAGGAGGAGCGTTTCCGCGCCGTGAACCCGCGGTCTGCGGACGTTCGGCGCCATCGCCTGCCGGAGGCCATTTTCACTCTTGAAAAGGGGTGATTTTAGGCGGCCGACGACGAGGGGCGCCTCCGATGAAGGCGACCCCTTTTTTTGTCAAGGGGAAGTTGTCCGCCGTCACGGGCTTGGCTAAGAAGCGCCGCCTTTTTGCCCCAGCATCGCTCTTGCCCAGGGCTGGCCGAGCGTCAGGAGTAAGTCCATGTATCTGGAAGTCGCAGGCAAAACCGACGTCGGCCGCAAGCGCGATCACAACGAAGACAACTTCATCCTGGTCCCCGAGGAGAACGTCTTCTGTGTGGCCGACGGCATGGGTGGACACTCCTCCGGCGAAGTCGCCAGCCAGATCGCCGTCACCGAGATCGCCGAGTTCTTCCGCATGACGAGCGAAGACGACGAGGTGACCTGGCCCTTCAAGATGGATCGCGAGCGCAGCTACGACGAAAACCGCATCAGCGTGGCCATCAAGCTGGCGAACGTGCGCATCTTCGAGACGAGCCAGCGCGACTCGCGAAAGCGGGGCATGGGGACGACGGTGGTGGCCATCTACTGCAAGGACGAGTACGTCTTTGTAGCCCATGTCGGTGACAGTCGCGTCTATCGCTACATCGCGGCAGAGCGGCGCCTGGAGCAAATCACAGAGGACCACTCGCTGCTCAACGACTACATCCGCGCCCGCAAGCTCTCCCCCGAGGAGATCGCCAACTTCCCGCACAAGAACGTCATCGTTCGCGCGCTGGGCATGAAGGACAATGTGGTCGTCGATGTCGCCCGCGTGTCGCCGGCGGAAAACGACGTTTTTCTGCTCTGCTCGGACGGCCTCTCCGGAATGATCAACGACGCGCAGATGCAGGAGATCCTGCGCACCGAGCCCGACTTGGCGCGCGCCACCGAAAAGATGATCGCTGGTGCCAATGCGGCCGGCGGCGTCGACAACGTGACGTGCATTCTGGCGCGCTGGCATGAGGCCGAGGGCGAGACCACCGCCCAGACGCTCTGATTTTTGAGCCCGCGCCTGTGTCCGCTGCGCCCGCGGTCCCTCTTTCAGGGAGAGGTCTGTCCGCTCGTCTTGAGGCGCGCGCTGTGTCGCCCGCGCCAGGCAAAGCCGATGGCCGCCGCGATGAGAAGCAGGCTGATCAGCGCGCTCGGCGGCAGCACTCGTGTTCCGAGGCCGCGATCGTCTCCCCGCCAGAACAGTTCGGCGATGAGTCGAAAGCTCCCGTAGCCCGCGCACCAGAGGGCAAAGACGTCGCCGCTGAAGCGCCGTGTCCGCCGCCCGAGGCAGAGTCCAAGCAACAAGCCCGTCAGCGCCAGCTCAAAGGCCGCCTCGTAGAGTTGCACCGGGTGCAGCGGCGTGTCGGTCGGGCCGGCAAAGAAGGGCGTTTTGGGAAAGCGCACGCCAAAGGGCAGATCGGTCGGTCGACCGTGGCAGCAGCCCATCAAAAAGCAGCCGACGCGTCCCAGGGCGTGTCCGAGCGCGAGGCCTGGCGCGACCACATCGGCGAAGTCGAGCGCGGGCAGGCGGATGAGGCGCAGATAGGCGATGACCGCGGCGCTGCCGACGATGAGTCCGCCGTAAAAAACGAAGCCGCCACTCTCGATATAGGGACCGATGCCCTCGACCGCGATTTTGGGGAGTGAAACGGCGAGGAAGAGGAGCTTGGCGCCCAAAAGGCCAAAGCCGACGCCGAGCGCGCAGGCGGCCAGCGCTTCGAACAGGGGAAACCCGCGCCGCCGCGCCAGGAATCCAATGAGCGCGCTCCCGAGCAGGACGCCGAGGATGGCGCACAGGCCGTAGCTCGTCAGCGGTCGCGACAGTCCGGCAATCTCCAACTCGGCGACGATGGGCCACATGGGAAAACCTCGCGCGACACGCCTCAGGACGCGTCCGACCGGCGACACCGATGGAACGTCGCGGCGCTCATCCTCGCGACGCCCTCAGGCGATCAGGCCAGGCCCAGTTCCGCGACCGCTTCCTCGTCGAGCCCCAAAAAGTGGCCGACCTCATGCAGCAGCGTGACGCCGATTTGCTCGACGAGCTCGTCTCGATCGCGCGCGAAGCGTTCGAGGTTGCGCTGAAAGAGCACGATGGCGCTGGGGAAGGTGCTCCACGGATCGGCGACCGACTGCATCGGCCCTGGCGTGCCGCGGAACATGCCCAGGCTGTTGGGCGAGAGCGGCGGATCGCACTGCAGGAGCTCTTCGGCCGCGGGCAAATCCTCGACGAGGATGACGACGTTTTTCAGATAGGCGCGCACTTTGGCGGGCAGCGCGGCGATCGCTTTTTCCAGCGTCCGCTCAAAGGCCTTGGACGAGACCTTGACCTGCGCCGGGCATGTCTCCGGATCGAGTTCATGAGCCTTGTCGATCAGCGCGTCGGCCTGTGTGCGCTTGCCCAGGTGATCGTGGACGAGCCCGTAGTTGAAGAGTCCCCAGGCGTTTTCCGGATCGTCCCTGAGCGCCAATTCCAACTCGGCGCGCGCCTCCTCAAAACGGCACAGCTCGAAGAGCGCCGTGGCGTGGTTGACGCGGACATCAGGGTCCTCGGGGAAGAGCGCCTTGGCCTTGTCAGCGGCAGCGAGCGCGCGACCTGTTTCGCCGAGCAGCGTGAAGACATCCGTGGCCAACAGATACAGGTCGCTCAGCCGTTCTTCGTTTTCGCCCGGTTCGGCGCCTTCCGCCTCGCTCAACGCCTCCTCGCCCAGCGAACAGCCGCGTTCGAGCAAATCGACGGCTTCCTCCAGCGCGTCCGGATCGTCCTCGCTCGTCTGGATGAGCAGCTCCACGGCCTGCTGGATGAGATCGAGCGACTCGGGATGGGCGTCGAGCGCCTGGCCGCAAAACTCCAGCGCCTCGTCAAGCTCGCCCCCCAGCGACAGGGCGGAGGCGTGCAGGCAGAGACACTCGGCGTCGTCGGGAAAGCGGGCGATGAGCTCGTTCGACAGCGCCAGCGCGCCCTCGGCGTCGTCGGCGTCAAAGGCCTTTTCCAGCGCGTTCATCAGCGAGTCGCGGTCCTTGGGCAGCGGGGCGCCTTTTTTCATGGTGTCGTTCCTTCAGTCAGTGCGGGGGAGGGGAGGTCGATGGGATGGAGGTCGAGGCGGCGGCTCTCAGGCCGTTGGCCCGCCTTTGTCGGTCTTGAGCCAGCCGTGGTCGCGATACCAGTCGAGCGAGCGCGCCAGCGATTCGGCGAGCGAGATTTTGGGATCGAACCCGAGCACCTCGCGGGCCTTGACGATCGAGCAGGTCCACCCCGGCGCGAGGAGTTGCTGCGCCAGCTTGCGGTTGAGCGGCAGTCGCCTGCCCGAGACGCGCGTCGCCAGATCAGCCCCGGCGGCCATGACCTTGAGCACCCGCTCCGGCAAATGGATGGGCAGCGTGCGCCTGGCCATGCGGCGGGCGACCTCTTCGTTGAGCGCCTCCAGCGTGGTCACGTCGCGCGAGAGGAAGAAGATCTCGCCCGAAGGTCCGTCGCGGTGCGCCATGAGACAGAGCCCCTCGGCCAAATCGTCCACGTCGATGGTCGACATGGGGCGCGCCTCACCGCCGATCGACAACCTCAGGCCGCGCTCGACCAGGCGGAAGAAGAAGAGATTCTCGCGATCGCCGGGGCCGACGACGCGCGAGGGGCGGGCGATGCCGATGTTGAGCCGGTCGGCGAAGCTGAGCGCGATCTCCTCGGCCATGGCCTTGGATTCGCCATACCAGTCGGCCGGTTTGAGGGCGGCCCGCTCGTCGGGAAAGTCGCGCGAAGGCCCCATCGCCGTCAGGGAGCTGCAGAGCACCAGGCGCGATCCCGGTGCGCGGCGAACCATCTCCTCACACAGCGCGCGGGTGCCCTCGGCGTTGACGGCGAACAGCTCGCTCCTCGTTGGCGAACGCCTCAGCCCGGCCAGGTGGACGACCGCTTCGACACCTTCCAGCGCCACGCCAAATGTCCCCGGCCGCGTGATCTCGCCCTCAAAGACGGTGACAATGCGCCCGGCAGAAGTGTCGCCGTCGTTCGCGGCGAGCGGCAGTCCATCGAGAAGCCCGCGACTGGCGCCGGGACGCAGCAGGATTCGCACCTCGTCGCCGCGCTCGAACATGTGGCGGGTCAGAGCGCTGCCGATGAAGCCGTTGGCGCCGGTGATGAGGACTCGCATGGGCGTCATCCCTTCCGTGATCTGGCTGCGCGCCCTCAGCGCTTCAGTCCAACCGCGTCGCGCAAAGCCTCGACCTTGTCGGTGCGCTCCCAGACAAACTCCGGCTCGCTGCGGCCAAAGTGCCCGTAGTTCGTCGTCTTCTGGAAGATGGGCCGGAGCAGGTGCAGGTGGTCGATGATCTCGCGCGGCTTGAGGCCGAACACATGGCGGATGGCGCGGGCGATGCGCGCCTCGTCGACAGTGGCTGTGCCCTGGGTGTCGACCATGACGCTGACCGGCGCGGCCACACCGATGGCGTAGGCCAGCTGCACCTCACAGCGTCGGGCGAGATCCGCGGCCACCACATTCTTGGCGATGTAGCGCGCCATGTAGGCAGCCGAGCGATCGACCTTGGACGGGTCCTTTCCCGAGAACGCGCCACCGCCGTGACGCCCCATGCCGCCATAGGTGTCGACGATGATCTTGCGCCCGGTCACCCCCGAGTCGCCCATCGGTCCGCCAATGACGAAGCGCCCCGTCGGGTTGACGAAGATCTTGGTCTCCGCGTCGATGAGAAATTCCGGCAGGGCCGGCGCGATGACTTCGGCGCGCACCGCCTCTTCGATCTCGGCCTGCGTGACCTCGGGATCGTGCTGCGTCGAGAGCACGATGGCGTCGATGCGCTTGGGCCGCCCGTCCACGTATTGCACCGTGACCTGGCTCTTGCCGTCCGGCCTCAACCACTTGAGTTGCCCCGACTTTCGCACCTTGGCCAGGCGGCGGGTCAGCGCGTGCGCGAAGCTCAGCGGCGCGGGCATCAGCTCGGGCGTGTCGTCACAGGCAAACCCAAACATCATTCCCTGATCCCCCGCGCCCTGTTCGTGATGCGGACAGGCGTCGACGCCCATGGCGATATCGGGCGACTGCTTCTCAATCGCCGAGAGCACGCCGCAGGTGTGACCGTCGAACCCGAGATCGCTGCTCGTGTAACCAATGTTGCAGACCGTCTTGCGGACGATGTCCGAGATATCGACGTAAGCGTCTGTCGTGACCTCGCCGGCGACCACGGCGAACCCGGTTTTGACGAGCGTCTCGACCGCCACGCGGCCAAATCGGTCCTGCTGCAAAATCGCGTCGAGGATCGCGTCCGAGATTTGGTCTGCGACTTTGTCGGGATGACCCTCGGTCACAGATTCCGAGGTGAAGATGTAATCCTTGCTCTGCATGAGATGGCCTCACATGAAAACGCCCCTGCCCGCGTCCATATTCGGAACGCCTGACAGGGGAGGTTGTGGATAAAAAGGCGCGGCCCCATAGCGGACAACGCAGAGGAACGCCACCTCTTAAAGGTTTAATTCCAGACAATTGTTTTCTATTCGCGCCCCAGTGCCACCTTATTGTTTGCGCTTCAGCGCACACCTTTGTTTTTTTTTTGTGCTTTGGCGCACGGCATTTCAAAAGCCGCTTCAGCGCGGGGCAGCTTAAAGACGCTTCAGCGCTGGGCAGTTTTTTGAATTGGACCCGCATAAGCTCGATTTAATTTATTCAAAAACGCGCTTTCTCCCCCAAATGGGCTCCCCCGAATGATTCGATGATTTTAATTTGGCCAACGTGTATTTTGACGGGGCGGAGGTGCTGGA
>JAFVYB010000068.1 GCA_017500825.1 Myxococcaceae bacterium
CTTCCACCAAATCTACATGCCTCACAAAGACGCCCTGCGTTACGCCGTCGACGCCATCCGCAAACTCAAACCCAAACCTCTCATCATCGCCCCCCAGCACGGCGCCCTCATCCAGGGCAAATGGATCGACGAATTCCTCGATCGCATGGACGACCTGCCCGTCGGCATCGAACTCTTCGAACTCGGCTACCAAAAACAGCACTACATCGAGGCGATGAACGAAGTGCTCGACATGCTGCGCGCGATGGTCGGCGACGAGCAGATCGACCAGGCACTCAAGGCCTTTGAGAGCGACGGGACACACGCCAGCCTGCTCTTCTGCGCCAAGGGCAAGGTTCAGGAGATCAACGTCGCGCCCGACTGGAGCTTCGGCGTCTTCATTCAGCGGCTGAGCGCGGCGCTGCCCGACTTCGTCAGCGAGATCGAGATGGCCAGCATCCATGTCTGCACAGAGCGGGGCATTCCCATCACCGAGGACGCCATCGCCCTGGCGCGCGGCAACGACGTGAACATCTCGGAATTCATTCGCTGACCGCCCATTCATTGGCGAGGAATCGTTTCGCGATAAAATCAATGTGTCGGATGCTCATAAGCTCGATTTAATTATTAATATATTAACAAAATCTCGTTTGATTTCGAGTCGATAAAAAAATAAATCGAGGTGTTTTGCATTAAAAAGCCCCGCCAGATTATCTGGCGAGGCTTTTTAGTTTGATCCGTGGATGCCACTTCCGGCGCCTTGGTTTTGAATGCAGGGCGCGATGCATTCAAATTCCGAGGCATTGTTTTGGGTTGGGCGCGATGCCTGAAAAGATCAGGCGTCGATCTGGCCCATCACCTCGTCGGGGATTTCGAAGTTGGCGTAGACGTTCTGCACGTCGTCGTGATCCTCAAGGTTGTCAACGAGCTTGAGCATCTTGGGGGCCTTTTCGGCGTCGAGGGCCACGGGGTTCTGCGGCAGATATTTCGACTTGGCCTCGGCGATTTTGAACGAGGCCTTTTCCAGGGCGCCGGCGACCTTGTGGACCTCGGTCGGCTCGGTGAGGACCTCGAAGGTTCCCTCTTCCTCGGCCGCCTGGATGTCGAGCGCGCCCGCGTCGAGCGCGACCTCCATCAGCGCGTCCTCGGTGGCACCGGTCACGGTGATCACGCCGCGGCGGTCGAACATATAGGTCGCTGAGTTGGGCTCGCCGATGGAACCTCCGCCCTTGGTGAAGATGGTGCGGATTTCGCCAAAGGTGCGGTTGCGGTTGTCGGTGAGGCATTCGACGACGACAGCCACGCCGCCCGGGCCGCGCCCCTCGTAGGTGATCTCCTCGTAGCTGACGCCTTCCAGCTCGCCGGTGCCCTTCTTGATGGCGCGCTGGATCGTGTCGTTGGGCATGTTGGCCGCGCGGGCCGCCAGAAGAGCCGAGCGCAGGCGGGCGTTGCCGTCCGGATCGCCGCCGCCCATGCGCGCCGCCACGGTGATCTCCTTGATCACCTTGGTGAAGAGGTTGCCCTTTGAGGCGCCCATCGCCTCCTTCTGACGTTTGATCTTGGTCCATCGATTGTGGCCGGACATCGAAACTCCTTAGGTGGATGCGGATGAAAAGAGGGCCGCCCGCGACCGCGTTGGGGGGGGCAGACAGGCCCATCGGGGGAAAAAGGGCGCGCCTGCTACCATGCCGTCAAGAGCGCCGACAAGGAGTCAACGCGCGCCTGCCGTCGTCTCTCAAAAGCGGAAAAAACAGAGTGAAAACGCGCGGTTGCATGGCGATCGCGGCCTGTGACGGGATCCCGGAGCAGGGCCTGAAGACCGCCACCGGACGCCGTGGCCAAAGCATCGTCGAAAGGGACGCCGCAAAAGACTGCCGCCGCCGCCTCAACGCCTCGCAAAGGCTCGAAAACGCGGTTGCCCACCGTCCAAGGCCGGGTTAAGGCGCGCCGCCTTTTTGAGAGCCGGTCAGAGCGCCTGTCCGACACGACGCGTGCGCCGCCGGCCTTTTTTCCGGGTGCATGCGCGCCCGTGGACCAGAAAGCCGCCCTCGATGACCGTTCGAGTTCGCATCGCTCCCAGCCCCACTGGCGACCCGCACGTCGGGACCGCCTACATCGCCCTCTTCAACTACGCCTTTGCCCGCAAGAACGGCGGCCAGTTCATCCTCCGCATCGAGGACACCGACCGCACGCGCTCCACCCCCGAATCAGAAGAGGCCATCCTGCGCGCCCTCAAGTGGGTCGGTCTCGAATGGGACGAGGGGCCGGACATCGGCGGTCCCTGCGGGCCCTATCGCCAGAGTGAGCGCGCCCACCTCTATCGCGAGCACGCCGAGCGACTTGTCGAGAAGGGGGAGGCCTACCGTTGCTTCTGCACGAGCGAGCGCCTGGCGGAGCTGAGAAAGGCGCAGCTCGCCGCCAAGGGACAGCTCGGCTACGACGGCCATTGCCGCGACCTCGACCCGGCCGAGTCGGCGCGCCGCGCCCAGAGTGGTGAGCCCTTTGTCATCCGCCTGCGCATGCCCAGGGAGGGCGAGTGCCTGCTCCGGGATCGCCACCGCGGCGAGATTCGCTTCCAGAACGCCGGCGTCGACGACCAGGTGCTGCTCAAGACAGACGGCTATCCGACCTACCATCTGGCCAACGTGGTCGACGATCACCTGATGGGCATCACGCACGTCATCCGCGCCGAGGAATGGATTTCGAGTAGCCCCAAGCACCTCAGGCTCTACGAGGCCTTTGGCTGGCAGGCGCCCGAGTTCATCCACATGCCGCTTCTGCGCAACCGCGACAAAACCAAGATCAGCAAGCGCAAGAACCCCGTCTCGCTCGACTACTACCGCGACGCGGGCATCCTCCCCGAAGCGCTGCGCAACTTCCTGGCGCTGATGGGCTGGTCGATTGGCCCGGACCGCGAAAAGTTCACCCTTGCCGAGATGGTGGCGGCCTTTGACATCGACCGCGTCTCGATTGGCGAGCCGGTGTTCGACCTCGTGAAGCTGATGGACCTCAACGGCCAATACATTCGCGAGCTCTCGGACGAGGCGCTCGTCGACAGGCTGCTCGACTGGAGGTTTTCGCGCGCGGCCCTCGAACAGCTGGCGCCGCTACTGCGCGAGCGCATGAAGACACTGTGCGACTTCATGGTGCGCGGTGATTTCTTCTTCACCGGCGACATCGACTACCGGGGCCTGGCCCAGGACATGATCTCCAAGGGGCGTTCGGCCAGGGAGACGGCGGCCATCCTCCAGGAATACGTCGAGAAGCTGGACGAGCCATGGCGTGATGCGCGCCGCGTGCCCTTTGAGGACGAGGCGCTCGACGCTTTTTCGCGTGCCTTCGCCGAGGAGCGGGGCTGGAAGATCAAGGAACTGTTCAGCGCTGTGCGAACGGCTGTCACAGGCAAGGTCGCCACGCCGCCGCTCTTTTCGACCATGCGCGTTTTGGGACGCGAGATGACCCGCAAGCGGCTGCGCGACGCGGTCGCAGCCCTCAAGAGCCTGCCTGTCTCCTGACGAGAGCCCCCGTTGGGAGAAGAGAGAGTCCCATGCTGATCCTCGGCATTGACAGCGCGACCATGACCCTCGGGATGGCGCTCGTCTCGCGTGACGAGGGCGGCGTCGATCGCGTTCTGGAGGTGGGCTCTTATCCGCCGCCTGCCTCGCATTCGGCCCTGCTTCCCCGTGAGATCGAGGCCATGCTTGGCCGCGCGGGACATTCGCTCGACGAGCTCGGCGCCATGGTTGTCGGCCTGGGCCCAGGATCGTTCACCGGCCTGAGGGTGGCGCTCGCCTCGGCGCGGGCCATCTGTTTCGCGCGGCAGATTCCACTCGTCGGCGCCTCTTCGCTGGAAGCCATGGCGCGTGAGGCAGCCTGTCGTGGTGGCCTGTCCGCGGGCGATCTCCTCGTGCCGCTTCTCGACGCGCGCAAGGGAGAGGTCTACGGCGGCTTTTTTCGCCTCGCCGCGGGAGAGCTTGCCGTCGAGACGCCGGAATTCGTTCTGCCGCCCCAGGCGCTCGTCGATCGACTTCAGAACGAGACGCGCGCCTTTGCCTTTGGACCGGGCCGGGACGCCTACGCGGCGCTGCACCAACTCCCGCAGCCGCCCACCGTTGCCCCTGACGCCGTCGGCCAAGAAGGCGCGGCGGCGTTCCCGGCGGTTGTCCACCTCATCGCCTCGGTCCCAAGTATTCCTGGCTACAGCCGTGACGAAGCGTTTGCCCTGGAGCCGCATTACGTGCGCCCCAGCGATGTCGAGTGGAAGCGCCCGCAACTTTGACGCGTCCGGAGGCATTGGCCCCATCGCCCGCGACCACATTTCCAGCCCAGGAGGAGGTCTCCCATGCGTTCACAGCTCGCGTTCGGCATCTTGACGATAGGAGCCTGTCTGGCGATCGCCTCTTGCGGAGGAGAAAAGCTCGGAACGCCGGCGGATTTGCCCGACAGCGGGATCGATGAGGCGGACGCGACGGTGGAGAGCCCGCCCAACTGTGGCGACGGCTTTGTCCAGGTTGCCAAGGGGGAGGCGTGCGATGACGGCAACACCGCGTCGGGAGACGGTTGTTCATCGCAGTGCCTCATCGAAGAGGGATGGACCTGTCCCGCGCCCGGACAGAGTTGCCTGCCGCCTCCCGCCTGCGGTGACGGGCGCATCGAAGCGACGAACGAGGCCTGCGACGACGGCAATCTGAACGATGGCGACGGCTGCTCAGCCTCTTGTGCCATCGAGGCAGGCTGGGTGTGTCCTTTCGCCGGAGCGGCGTGCAAGGCGGCCCAGTGCGGCGACCGCATCATCGCGGGGAGCGAGACGTGCGATCCGCCCGGCGAAGGGTGTGGCGAGACGTGTCAGGCGCTGCCCGGCTATGCCTGCGACAACGGTGGTTGCCACGTGGCGGTCTGCGGCGACGGCGTCCAGGAGGGCGACGAGGCCTGCGATTTGGGCGCCGACAATTTTTTGAGCCGTGGCTGCACGCCCGACTGCCAGATCGAGCTCAGCTGCAACCGCCCGGGCGGTCAGCTCGGCAACGCCTGCACCGCCAGCTGTGGTTCGGGGATGCTGCTCGACGACGGACGTGAGTGCGACGACGGCAATCTGGTCGACGGCGATGGCTGCTCCTCCAGCTGCACCATCGAGGCGGGCTGGACCTGCGCCGAACCTGCCGCAGGTGAGGTCATCTCGCTGACGCTTCCCGTCGTCTACCGCGACTTCATTGGCCAAAGCCGCCGCGCTTCGGGCTCCAGCGTGCCCCTCCACCCCGACTTCAACGTGTTCGGCGGCAGCGGCACGCGCGGACTCATCGCCGAATACCTGGACGCGGACGGCAAGCCCGTTTTCCGGGCCCAAACCGGCCTTGGCACGACCACGCAGCAGCTCAACTCCGCCGAATACTTCCGCCTCTGGTATCGCGACGAGCAGCTCGGGGGCGAAACCTACGGCAGGCAGGTGGTCAGCGAACTGACGCTCGCCAAGATCAGCGAAAGCCCGGTGACCTACCAATTCTCCAGCACTGGTTTCTTCCCGGTCGACAACTTGGGCTGGCACGCCACGGGCGACGAGACAGTGCCCAGCGACGCCCCGCACAACTTCTCGTTCACCAGCGAGGTTCATTACTGGTTCGAGTTCCAGGGCGGCGAGCAGCTCTCCTTCTACGGCGACGATGATTTGTGGGTGTTCGTCAACAACCGCCTGGCGCTCGACCTCGGCGGCCTGCACAGCCAGCAGCGCGGCGAATTCACCATCAACGCCGACGGCACCATCACCTCGCACCCCTTCATCGGCGTGGGCGGCGACTGGGAGGTGACGGTGACCGAGGACTTCGGACTGAAGGCGGGCGGCATCTACGAGATCGCCATCTTCCACGCGGAGCGCATGCAGACCGGCTCCAACTACCAGCTGACGCTCGCCGGCTTTAACGCGGGCAAATCGGCCTGCGCGCCCATCTGCGGCGACGGCATCGTCACGCGCGCCGAGGTTTGCGACGACGGCGAGGCCGACAACACCGGCGCCTATGGCCGCTGCCTGCCGACTTGTCAGGGCTATGGCCCGCGCTGCGGCGACGGCCAAGTCGACAGCGATCACGGCGAAGTGTGCGACGACGGCGCGCTCAACGGCACCGGCGAAAGTCAGTGCTCGATGGGGTGCACCTATTCGGGATTCCAGTGAGCCGCGCGGCGGACGCTGAAGAGCTTTCAAGGATTTTTTGGAGAACGCCATGAAACGAAAAGACACTTGGCATCTGGCAGCCCTTTTTCTGTCCCTTCTCCTCGTCTTGCCTGCCTGCGGTGGCGGCGAGAGCGCGCATCTTCCGACCGGTGGTGGTGGAACGCACACAGACGCCTCGCTGGATGACGGCGACAGCGGCACTTCGGGCGCTGCCGACGCAGAGAGCCCGGTTGATGATCCGGACGCGTCTTCTCCTGACGACGGAAATGGCGGTGACGCGGGCGCCGACGCCTCTGTGGACGATTCCGACGCCTCTGAGCCACCAGTCGAGGAGCTGCCGCCCACGCCCAACTGTGGCGATGGCGTGATCCAGGTGGAGCAGGGCGAGGTCTGCGACGACGGCGCGAACAACGGCCAATACGGCTACTGCGGGACCAACTGCCGCGCGGCGGGCGCGCGTTGCGGCGACGGCGTGATTCAGGAGGGCGACGGCGAGGCCTGCGACGACGGCGTGCAGAACGGCCACTATGGCAAGTGCGCGCTCGACTGCCTGGGGGAGGGCCCGCGTTGCGGCGACAACTACGTCGACACCCCGGAAGAGACCTGTGACGACGGCGCGGACAACGGCGCCTACAACGGCTGCAACACCACCTGCGACGGCGTCGGCCCGCACTGCGGCGACGGTGTGGTCAATGGCGACGAGGCCTGCGACGACGGCGCGGACAACGGCAAATACGGCAAGTGCGCGATCGACTGCCTGCGCCTCGGGCAGCACTGCGGCGACGGCGTGATCAATGGCGGCGAGGTCTGCGACGACGGCACGAACAACGGCCAATACGGTGAACGCGGCGCGTGCATGGCCGGCTGCTTCAGACAGGCCCCCTACTGCGGCGACGGCCAGCTCTCGGTCCTCGACGGCGAGATCTGTGACGACGGTGTCAACAGCAGCGTCTACGGCGGCGCGTGCATGGCCGGCTGTCAGGAGTTCTCGCCCTATTGCGGCGATGGCCGGATCGATACCCAGTTCGGCGAGCTGTGCGACGACGGCGGCAACAACGGCGTCTATGGCCACTGCAACCGCTTCTGCACCGCCTTCGGCCAGCGTTGCGGTGACGGCATCATCCAGAAGGCGAACGGCGAGGTCTGCGACGACGGCAACACAGCCTCGGGTGACGGCTGCGCCGCCAACTGCACCGCTGTCGAGAGCGGCTTCACCTGTCCGGCCCAGGGCCTCTCCTGTCAGCGCATCCCCGTCTGCGGCGATGGCGTGATCAGCGGTGACGAGGCCTGTGACGACGGCGCGAACAACGGCCAATACGGCAAGTGCGCGCTCAACTGCCTGGGGCTCGGGCAGCACTGCGGCGACGGCGTGATTAACGGCGGCGAGGTCTGCGACGACGGCACAAACATGGGCCAATACGGCGATCGCGGCGCGTGCATGGTCGGCTGCGCCAATCTGGCGCCCTACTGCGGCGACGGCGTGATCCAGGCGAGCGACGGCGAGGCCTGCGACGACGGCGCGGACAACGGCAAATACGGCAAGTGCGCGATTGACTGTCAGGGACTCGGCCCGCGTTGCGGCGATGGCGTGCTCAACGGCGACGAGGTTTGCGACGACGGCACGAACCAGGGCCAATACGGTGAACGCGGCGCGTGCATGGCCGGTTGCGCCAGCCTGGCGCCCTATTGCGGCGACGGCCAGCTCTCGGCCCGCGACGGCGAGCTTTGCGACGACGGTGTCAACAACAGCGTCTACGGCGGCGCGTGCATGGCCGGCTGTCAGGATTTCTCGCCCTACTGCGGCGACGGCGTGGTCAATGGCGACGAGGTCTGCGACGACAGCGGCAACAACGGCGTCTACGGCCACTGCAATCGCTTCTGCACCGGACTCGGCCAGCGCTGCGGCGACGGCATCATCCAGAATGCGAACGGCGAAGCCTGCGACGACGGCAACACGGCTTCGGGCGATGGCTGCGCCGCCAACTGCGCCACTGTCGAGAGCGGCTTCACCTGTCCGGCCCAGGGCCTCTCCTGCCAGCGCGTGCCCGTCTGCGGCGATGGCTTCATCTCGGCCGGCGAGACGTGCGACGACAAAAACCTCGTCGATGGCGACGGCTGCTCCGCCGACTGCCAGACCCAGGACCCGCGTTACAGCTGCGTGGCAGGCCAGCCCTGTGAACTGCGCGGCGTGTGCGGCGACGGCGTTGTCTGGCCCCTGACCGAGGAGTGCGACGAGGGCAGCGCCTCTCCGAGCGGCGGCTGCGTTCAGTGCGTGGTTCAGACGGGTTGGATCTGTCCCGTGACGGGTGGGCGCTGTTCCGCTGAGCGCTGTGGCGACGGCATCGTGGCCGGCAGCGAGGAGTGCGATCCGCCCGGCGCTGGCTGCGACAGCTCCTGCCGACGCGTCAGTGGCTATGCCTGCGACGAGACGACGGGCGCCTGCCACGAGACCGAGTGCGGCGACGCCACCCCAGAGGGCGACGAGGCCTGCGACTACGGCGAGCTCGGCAACCTCTGGGACCAGCAGAACATGTGCACGCCCGCCTGTAACATCATGCTCGACTGCCCCCTGGCCACGCCCGGCTCGACCGCCAGCCTCGCCACCGCCTGCTCGGCGCCCTGCGGCTCCGGCATGATCCTCTCCGGCGACACCAAGGCCTGCGACGACGGCAACCTCCTCGAAGGCGACGGCTGCGACCCCACCTGCGAAGTCGAAACCGGCTGGGAGTGCCAGGACCTCTCGACGAGCGGCGACGTGCTGGAGCTGCCGGTCGTCTTCCGCGACTTTGTGGGCAAGGGACTCGTCGCCAGCGGCAAGAACTCCGGCATCGCCCACAACGACTTCGAGAACTTCAGCGGCAGCGGCATCTCCCGCCTCGTGCAGGCCTACCTCGACGAGGACCGCAAGCCGCAGTTCAATAAGAGCACCGGTTACACGTCGGGCGGGACGAGCAGCACCCAGCTGAACAGCGCCGCGCTCTTCAGCCTCTGGTATCGCGACGCGCCGTGCACCTCCTCCAGCAGCTCACCCTGCAACTCCACGGTCGCGACCACGCTGAAGCTGACGCGCAACGCCAACGGCACCTACTCATACGCGGACACCAACTTCCTGCCCTTCTCCGACGAGTCGACCGTCAGCGGCGCCGACTATTCGATGGTCAAGGCGAAGAGCCTCGTCACGCTGGGCTACGAGAAGAACGCCTCGGGCTACGACTTCGGCTTCACCAGCGAGATTCGCTACTGGTTCGAGTTCCAGGGCAACGAGACGCTCGATTTCGAGGGCGACGACGACGTGTGGGTCTTCATCAACAACCGCATGGCGCTCGATCTCGGCGGCCTGCACTCGTCGATGTCGGGCAGCGTCAAGCTCTCGCTCGATACCGACGGCAAGACGGGCATCGTCCAGACCAAGGGCTACACCTGGAACAACGGCGGCGCCGAGGGCTTCACCCCGACAACGGCGTCCAGCGCCTGGCGCACCGCCGGGACCTCGTTCGACCTCGAAAAGGGCAAGGTCTACGAGATTGTCCTCTTCCACGCCGAGCGCCACTCCACGGGCTCCAACTTCAAGCTCACCCTCGGCGGCTTCAACTCCACGAGCTCTGTCTGCACGCCTATCTGCGGCGACGGCCACGTGGTCGGCGACGAGGTTTGCGACGAGGGCGAGACCAACAACACCGGCGCTTACAACCGCTGCAAGGCCGACTGTTCCGGCTGGGGTCCGCGCTGCGGCGACGGCGAGATCAATGGCTCGGAGCAGTGTGACGACGGCGTGCAGAACGGTCGCTACGGACAGTGCGCCAGCGACTGTTCGGGTCCGGCGCCCAAGTGCGGCGACGGCGTCATCGACTACCAATATGGCGAGCTGTGCGACGACGGCGCCTCGCTCAACGGCACCTATGGCCACTGCGCCAGCGACTGCGCCTCCCGCGCGGCCTACTGCGGCGATGGCAATATCAACGCGGCCGCCGGCGAAGAGTGCGACGCGGGCGATCACAACGGCACCACCGATGTCATCGACCCCGGCAACCCTGCCTGCACCTCCGAGTGCAAGCTCTTGACCCACATCTGCGGCGACGAGCAGGTCACCGCGCCCTACGAGATCTGCGACGACGGCTCGAACCTCGGCACCTATGGCGAAGGCCAGTGCATGCCCGGCTGCCAGGAGCGCGCGCCCTACTGCGGCGACGGCCAGATCAACTCCCAGTTCGGCGAGCTCTGCGACGACGGCGAGAACAACGGCACCTACGGCGACGAGGGCAAATGCATGAGCGGCTGCCACGCGCTCGCGCCTTACTGCGGCGACGGCCTGCTCAACGGCGCCGAGCTGTGTGACGACGGCGAGAACGACGGCGTCTACGGCGAGCAGGGCAAGTGCATGGCCGGCTGCACGGGCTACGCGCCTTACTGCGGCGATCGCCAGGTGACCGACGGCGAGGCGTGCGACGACGGCGTCAACGATGGCGCCTACGGTCACTGCAACTCGACCTGCCAGGGCTATGGCCCGCGCTGCGGCGACGGCCAGGTCGACAGCGAACACGGCGAGGTGTGCGACGACGGTGTCAATGACGGCAGCTACGGCGGCTGTATGCCCGGCTGTAAGAAGCAGGCGCCCTACTGCGGCGACGGTCGCACCAACGTCGCCTATGGCGAAAAGTGCGACGA
>JAFVYB010000005.1 GCA_017500825.1 Myxococcaceae bacterium
CCGCCCCTCCCTCCCTCCATCACCTCCCGCCCCGTTAAAATACACGTCCGGCAAATTAAAATCTGCGAATCATTCGGGGGAGCCCGTTTGGGGGGTGTTTTGGGAGGAATTTCGTGGAGAATTGAACAAACGCCGGGCGGTGAAGCGCGAAAATCAACAATTGCTCCGCGCTGAAGCGGTTTGAGGTTGGCGCGCGATGAAGCGCATTGTTTTGCGCCGCGCCCGAGCGGAAACGCGTTTTTTGAATGTGCGCGCTGAAACGCAGAAAACAAAAAAAGCGCACAGCAGGAAATGAACCGCCGTGCGCCAAAGCGCAGAAAAAATATCCATTTGGGGCAGATGCGCGGTCGGGCGCGCGCGTTTAAATTATCGTTATTTCATTCATCACCGGAAAAAGAAAAACATTTCCGGGAGAGAAGCGAAGAAAAACAAAGAAAGAAACAAAAAGGGAGGCATCGCCGATGGCCAAAGAGACGCGCGAAAGCATGGAGGGCGTGGATCGCAAGGGGCAACTGAACGGCGGCGAACGGGCGAGAGCGGCTGTGACGCGGGGCAAAAATTCATCGAAACGGCGCGCGGGAAAGGCCGCGCAGCGCCTGGAAGACGAGCAGCGGGCCGTGGCGCGCGATGAACTCGACCGCCTTGTCGAGATTTACGGTCAGCCCAAGCAACCGCCCCCTGCCCTGCCGCAAGCCCGTCCCGAGACAGCGCTGGAAGACGCCCGGCGGCGCGCGAGAGAGGACCTCTCGATTTTGCGGCACGGTTCGCGGACGGTCGTCCGCGCCGCGTTCGACCTGGGCCGGACACCGCTCAGACTGTGGCGCGCGCTCAGGCTGTGGCGAGCCGGGCGGGTGCGGCGTGACTGTGAAACAGCGCGGGAGGGCGAGGGGGACGAGTGACCAGGCGCCGAAGCCAGGGGCCTGTCGCAAGAGGGGAGAGACCTTGTCGCCATCGATGCCACGGCGCACGCAGAGCGCGGTCGGAGAACACGCCCGGCGCTCGATGGAAATCCTCGTCCGGCGCGCGCTGCTGCCGCTGATCGAACGCGCCTGCGACCTGCCCGCGCCCAACGCCAACGGTCGCCGCTTCTGCATCCTCCATCTCGACGGTCTGTCGCGGCAGGCGCTCGAAAACGCGCTCGATCGCGGACAGATGCCCTTCCTCGCGCGGCTCATCGCCTCGGGGCGCTATCGGCTGTCGGGCGCGTGGTCTGGCGCGCCAGCGTCGACTCCGGCGTTCCAGGCGGGGCTTCTCTATGGCGCGGGAAAGGCCGACATCCCCAGCTTCACCTGGTTTGACCGGCAGAGGCGGCAACTGGTGCGCATGGACAGCGCCTCGGACGCGGCCAGTGTCGAGTCGAATTTGCGGGCGCACGGTCAGGCGCTTCTCAGACGGGGCAGCGCGGCGTTTTCGATCTTTCCCGGCGGCGCGCCGATGAACGCATTTTCGCGTTCGCCCTGGGGAGGCGGCGAGGTGCGCTTTGTCGATCCGGCGCTTCGCCATGATCACTGGCAGCTGTGCGCGGCGACCGCGGCCCATTCGCTGACCGCGGCGCGCATTGTGCGGCGGCTGGTCTTCGAGAGCCTGCCCGCCCTGGCCGACACGGTCCGCTGGTCGCGCGGGATTGGTCGCTGGCAGCACGAGCCGACGTTTTTTCTCAACCGCGTTGGGCTCGCTGTGGGCGCGCGGGAGGCGGCGACCTGGGGCACGGTGCTCGACATGGCGCGCGGTGTGCCCGCCGTCTACACGTGCTTCAGCGACTACGACGAGATCGCTCACCGGCGGCAACCGGACGCAGAGAGCGCTTTTGACGCGCTGGGCGGCATCGACTGGTCGCTGGAACACATCTTCGCCGCGGCCGAGGTGATGCCCGAGCGGCGCTATGACTTTTATGTGCTCTCGGATCACGGCCAGGTGGTGACCGAGCCCTTTGAGGCGGTGACGGGCGCGGGGCTCATCGACTACCTGGCGCTGGCGAGGGTGTCTCGGACGGGCGCGCCACCATGGGTCGACGCGGCGGCGGCCAGGCGGGCGAGGCGGCTGCGGTCGATCGAGCGGGCGGCGACAGGGGCGATGGGGGCGCCAACGCGGCGGCGCGTTCAGAGGGAAGTTTTGGACATGGCGCGCGCGCTCAAGTGGCCGGGCGAGAAGAAGGGCGACGGGGAGGCGCTCCTGGAGCTCGAAAAGATCGAGTGCGTCGAGGCGGGCGATTTGGCCCACGTCTATCTGGGAGGCGAGGCGCGTCCGCTGGAGTGCGCCGACATCGAGCGGCGGTTTCCCAACATCCTGCGGCTGCTCGTCGAGACGCCGGCGATCGGGGTGGTGGCGGCGCGGCAGGGAGCGGGCGGCGTGGCGTTTTGGCGGCGGCGGCGGTTCGATCTCATGGACGCGGCGGACTGTCAGGCGCTCGACCTCGGCTATGGCGGCGACATGACGCGCGCGTTTCTCCTCAAGATGCTCTCGCTGCCCTCGGCGGGCGACCTCGTCGTCTACGGCAACGGCGCTGACATCGGCGGGCGGCATGTGGCCTTCAGCTGGGAGTTCGGATCGCACGCGGGCATTGGCCGCGAAGAGGTCGAGACGTTCGTCATCCACCCGGCGGCGATCGAGGTCGACTTTGGCCGCCTGCACCACAGCGCCGAGCTCCATCGGTTTTTTCGCGATCGCTATGGCGTTCGCTGACCGTCGCGGCGTCCGTCCGTGTCAGCCGAGCAGGCGCAGGGCAATGGAGGTGTGCAGGTCGAGCCCGGCGCGCGTCGCCAAAATCCGCGTTCCATCGCTCTGAAGAAGGCCCTCCTGGACGAGAGGAAGGGCACGCGCCTGGATGGCTTCGCGGCGACAACGCGACACCTGAAAGCGCGCGCACGCCTCTGCCAAATCGACGCCCGCGCACTGGCGCAGGCCGAGCATGACGAACTCTTCGAACAGAGTCTTTCCATCGAGGCGCTCGCTCGACGTTTCGGGCAATTCGCCGCGCTTGAGAGCCGAGAGGTAACGCCCCATGTCGCGCGCGTTCTGCCAGCGGCGGCCGCCACGCGCCGGGTCGCCGGGATCGTCGAGGGCAAAGCCGACCGCGCCGCAGCCGAGTCCCAGGTATTCGCCGCCCGTCCAGTAGAGCTGGTTGTGCCTTGAATCGTGTCCCGCGCGGGCGAAGTTGGAGATCTCGTAGCGCGTCAATCCGGCCTGCGCCGCGCGGCAGGCAAGGGCCCGCCCCATCTCAAAGACTTCGTCCTCGTCCGGCAGGCGCACCGCCCCCGAGGCCACGTCGCGCGAGAGCGGCGTCTCCGACTCCAGGTGATCGACCATCAGCTCGTAGAGGGAGAGGTGGTCGGGACCGAGGGACAGCGCCATGTCGAGGTCGGCGAGCGCGCCTTCGAGCGTCTGGCCGGGCAGGCCGTGGATCAGGTCGAGGCTCAGGCTCTCGAATCCGGCTTCCCGAGCCGCAGCGGTCGCCTCGATGGCCTGCTGCGCGGAGTGGACGCGGCCCAGCGACGAGAGGATCGCGTCGTCAAAACTCTGAACGCCGATGGAGAGGCGATTGAAACCAGCCGAGCGGCAGGCGGCGAGAAGCGGCGCGTCGACGGTCCCGGGGTTGGCCTCGATCGTCCATTCCGCGGCCGGGGCAAAGGGCAGGCGCGCGCGCAATTCGTCCATGGCGCGCCTCAGGGCCGAGACATCCCAGAGCGTCGGCGTGCCACCGCCCAGATAGAGCGACTGGGCCAGGCGGCCCCGCCAGGATGGTTCCCGAAGGCGGCATTCGCGCTCGATGGCGCGGGCGTAGGCCTCGTGAGGCACAGCGTCGGTCAAAGAGAAGAAGTCGCAGTAGCGGCACTTAGAGCGGCAGAAGGGAAAGTGCAGGTAGAGGCCGAAGGACATGGCGGGAACACAGGCGAAGGAGCGGGCCACACCGGGCGCGGCTCAAAAGGCGTGACTTAAGACGCGCGGCTCAGAGCGCCTTTGACAGGGGGAGACAACGCCAAAACGACGGGCCCCGCGGACAGCGCGACAGCGACAGCGAACGACAGGCCAGCACTGGTCTTGGCGCATCGCCCGCACCCGGTGGCTCATTCGAGCGCGCTCTTGCCCATGGCCCGATCGCCCTGGGCCAAAATTGGCGAAAATCCCCTTGTCATCGAGGGACGCGCGCCGATCATGCGCCGCCGTTTTTGCCCCCGCACAACGCCATGCCGCAGAGTCAGCCCGATACCCCCAAGGAGTTCGAAGTGAACGCGCTTGATCGCGCTGAGCCTCCAGAAGCGGAGGCGAGTTCTTCTCCGAGCCAGACGCCTGTCCCGTCGCCGGAGAACGCGGTGCTCAGAACGCCCTTTGAGGAGGCCTTTGCCAACGCCGAGCTTTTGCCGCCACCCGCGGTCAAAGAGAGCGCCTCCCAGCCGCCCGGCATGGTCTCGCCGTCGCCCTTCGAGGAGGCCTTTGCCTGCGCCATCAGCGCCGCGCCCGACGAGATGCCGCCCAACCTGCCGAGCGCCCTGCTCAGCGCCGAACTGCCGACACCGCCGCCGCTGCCCGAGGCCGCCTTTGCCGAGACCGTTTCGATCGAGCCGCGCGCCATTCTCGACAGCGAGTTGCCGACGCCGCCGCCACTGCCGATGACGGCCACGCCCATCCTGCTCCAGCCGTCTGCCGTGCCCGGCGAAGAGCGCGTGGAAGCCTCCGCGGAATATGTCGATCCCGAGATCACGCTGCGCCGTCCGCCCAGCCATCTGGCGGGCGAAGGTCTCTCGGACGAAGAAGCCGAAGCCTGCGCCCTGTTCCGCGCCTCGTTCGACAAGTTGCTCGGGATTCGCGTCGACCAGCCACAGGGAGAGGCGGCGCGGCTGCTCAAGCTCAGCAAGAGGCGTGAGGCGGCCCGCTTTCAGGCGTTTCTCGACGGCGAATCGCGTTCGGAGCGCCCCGAGGCCATCCAGGGCATCCTCGCGCTGGGCAACCTCTATCTGGCCACCCAGCTCAAGCCGACGCGCCTGTTCTTTCTGGTCAACGGCCAGCGGCAGACGGCTCTCGCGCGCGGTCTTCAATGCTGCGGCCAGCTGCGTGCCATGGTCAGCGGCGCGGCCACCTTTGAGTCGCTTGGTCCGGAGATTCACGCGGCGTTCTTTCAAGTGATCGAACAGCTCCTCGACTTTGTGCGTTTCTGCCATCGCGGCGACCTCGACCCGGCGGCGCGTTCGAGCGTGGAGCGCTACCTCGAAGCGGTGCGCAAGCGGCGGTTCGCGACCACGGCGGGCGACAAGCTCGACCACACCTGATCTGGCGCCTTCATTCCCCTGCCCCTGCGCTGCCGCGCCCCACGGCCGCCTGACGCCCCAAGCGACAGCTGCGCCCCTCATGTCTTCCCTTCACGTCCAAGGAGCCACCCATGGCCACGCTCATCGTCAACGGCACACTGGTGACCGCCTCAGAGAGTTTCCGCGCCGACCTGCGCATCGACGGCGAGAAGATCAGCCACATCGGCCATGACCTGCGGCGAGAGCCGACGGACACCATCGTCGACGCCACGGGACTTCTCGTCATGCCCGGCGGCATCGACGCGCACACCCACCTCGACCTGCCTGTCGGCGCCACCAGGGCGAGCGACGACTTTGAGAGCGGCACCAGGGCGGCGGCCTTTGGCGGCACGACGAGCGTCATCGACTTCGTCTCCCCCGCGCGCGGCGACAGCCTCCTCGGCGCGCTCGACACCTGGCAGGCTTTGGCGCGCGGCAAGGCCTGCATCGACTACGGCCTGCACATGAGCCTCGTCGACGAGCGGCCCGAGACCTTTGCCGAGCTCGACGCGGTGCTCGACGCCGGGATCCCCACCTTCAAGATCTACACGGCCTACCCCGACACGCTGATGATCTCGGACGGGGCCATCCTCAGGCTGCTCAACTGGTCGGCACGCCGCGGCGCCCTGGTCCTCGCCCACGCCGAAAACGGCGGCGCCATCGCCGAACTGACGCGAACGCTGGCCAACGAGGGCAAACTCGCCCCGCGCCACCACGCCGACAGCCGCCCGGCCATCCTCGAAGGAGAGGCCACCAGCCGCCTGATCGCGCTCGCCGAGGTCGTCGACGCGCCGCTCTACATCGTCCACGTGACCTGCATCGAGGCGCTGGAGGCCATCCGTTCGGCGCAGCGGCGCGGCATCGACATCTACGCCGAGACCTGCCCGCACTACCTCTTCCTCAGCGAGGAATCGCTCAGGGCGCCGGACTTCGAGGGCGCCAAGTTTGTCTGCAGCCCGCCGCTCAGACCGCGCAACCACGCGCAGAAGCTCTGGCAGGCGCTCGCGCTCGGCGACATCGAGGTCGTGGCGACCGATCATTGCCCGTTCAACTTCCATGGCCAGAAGGACCTGGGACGAGACGACTTCCGCAAGATCCCCAACGGTCTGCCGGGCATCGAAACGCGCCTGACGCTCCTGTGGCAGGGCGTGGTCGAAAAGCGCATCACCCCGAACCGCTTTGTCGACATCGTCGCGACCGCCCCGGCGCGCATCCACGGCCTGTGTCCGCGAAAGGGCGTTTTGGCGCCTGGCACCGACGCCGACATCGTCCTCTGGGACCCCGAGCGCGAGGTCCGACTCGACGCCGCCCGGCTCCACATGCGCGTCGACTACAGCCCCTACGAGGGCATGACCGTGCGCGGCGGCCCGGCCAAGGTCTTCTCGCGCGGCGAATGCGTCGTCGACGGCGACGAATTCCTCGGCAAACCCGGGCGGGGACAGTTCCTCAGGCGCGCGCCGACCCAGTGACGCCACAAGCGACGCCGTGAACGCCGCCTCCCCCTGACGCGATGCCGCCCGACCTCTACGCCCTCCTCGGCCACACGCCCCTGACGAGCCAAAGCCCGCCGCTGCACAACGCCGCCTTTGCCGCGCTCGACATCGACGCCCGCTACATCGCGCTGGCCTCCCGCTCGCCAGAGTCCGCCCTCTCGCTCGCCCGCCATCTGGGGCTCAGGGGCGCCAACGTGACCGCGCCGTTCAAAGAGGCGATCTTCCGTCTCGTCGAGCCACGCGGCGAGGCGAGGGCGATCGGCGCCGTCAACACGCTTTTCTTCGAAGGAAACCGCGTCCTCGGCGCCAACACGGATCCGGCCGGCGTGATCGGCGCCTGCCATGAGCTCGGCTTCGACTCGCTGCGACAAAAACGCGCGGCCATCGTCGGCACGGGGGGCGCGGCGCGCGCAGCTGTCTTTGCCCTCCTTCGCCAAGGCGCCCTCGTCACGGTGCTCGGTCGCGATGAATCCAAGGCGCGCTGTCTCGCCCACGCCCTCGGCGCAAAGGCCCTCGCCCCGCTCAAGAGCCACGCCGCCCGCCACGCCATCGAAAGCGCGGACCTCGTCGTCGGCGCCGTGAGCACGCGAACGAGACTCATCGATCCCGCGTGGCTCAGCCCCCAAACCGCCGTCCTCGACGCGCTTTACGGCAAGCCCTCGCAGCTCGTTCTCGACGCCAGGGAGCGGGGATGCCGCGCCATCGACGGGCAAAGCTGGCTTTTCCACCAGGGCGCGGCCGCCTTTGAGCTGTGGACCGGGCAAAAAGCGCCGATTCAGGTCATGCGCGCCGCCCTCGGCAGACACATGGCGCGGGGCAACATCCGCCCTCGGCGCGGCCTCGCGATCGTCGGCTTTTCCGGCGCGGGCAAATCGTCGCTCGCAGACAGCCTCTCCAGACGACTGGCGCTCGAACGCGTGGACCTCGACCGCGAGATCGAGCGGCGGGAAGGGCGAACCATCCCCGAGATCATGGCGGCGGACGGCGAGGCTGCCTTTCGCGAACGCGAGCGCGCGATACTGCGGACACTTGTCGACAGGCCTTCGATTTTGGCGCTGGGCGGCGGAACCCTGCTCGACGCGCGGAACATCCCCCTCGTCCGCGAAGAGAGGCTCGTCCTGTGGCTCGACATCGATCCGGCGACGGCGCTCAGGCGGCTGAAACCGGGATCGCGCCCGCTCCTCAACGCGCCGCCAGGCATGGCGCCCGAGGCGGTGGCCAAGTCGCTTTTTGACGCGCGATGCGAGGGCTACCAACGCGCCTGCGACATCGCCCTCGACGCCGCGCTGCCCACCGCAGACACCGCCGAATGGGTGGCAGAGCTGTGGAGCGCGCATGGCTGAGGCGGGCGAATCGGGGCGGCATGTCTCCGCGAGCGAACCGAGCGACACCGCTGTCACTGGCGGAACCGAGCGCGTGGACACCGCCTCTCAAGACAGCGGCAGGACGCCTGGGCCAACCGCGGCGGCGGTCTCTGGCGGGCCGGATCGCGGCGCGGACCACATGGAATTGCCGCCGAGCAAGAGCCACCTGATCCGGGCGCTCGTCGCCGCGTCGCTGGCCGACACGCCGAGTGAAATTTTGTTGTTTCCATCCTCGGCATGGGCGGGCGCTGAGCTGTCCGCGTTCGAGTCCCACCTGCCGCGCGACGCATGGCACGCGCTCCGGGCCACCACATCGCTGGGCGCCACCTGCCGCCTCCAGGAAGGCCGCGCCATCGAGGTCATCCCGGGCGCCATGGCGCGCTCAAAGCGCCTGTTCTGTGGCGAGTCGGCCCTTCTCCTGCGCCTCATGCTGCCGATCGCCTCTGCTCTGGGCGGCATCGATGAACTCGACGGCGAAGGCACCCTCCCAGGTCGTCCCATTGACGAGCTCGTCGCGCCCCTGACGCTCCTCGGCGTCCGCGCCATGCGAAAACATCCCCATCGCGCCCTGCCGCTCCGACTCGCGGGCCACTTGCGCGGCGGCGACATCACCCTCGACGGCGGCCTCACTTCCCAGCTGGCGAGCGGCCTGTTGATGGCCCTGCCGCTGTGCGCAGGTCCCTCGCGCCTGACGATCGAGCGCCCGACGAGCCGCCCCTATCTCGACCTCACCCGCCACGTGCTCGCCGACTTTGGCGTCGCCGTTCAGGCACTCCCGGACGCCACCTTCGCCATCGAGGGAGGCCAGCGCTACCGGGGCACCCGCGTCGAGGTGGAAGCCGACTGGTCCGCGGCCGCCTTCGCCCTCGTCCTCGGCGCCATTCGCCGCGACGAGCCGCCCATCGCCCTCAGAGGCCTCTTACCCACCTCGCGCCAGGCCGATCGCGCCATCTGCGACATCCTGACCGCCATCGGCGCCACCATCGTCTGGAACAGAGGCACGCTCCTCTGTCGACGAGGCGACCTCACTGCCTTCGACCTCTCGCTCACAGACGCGCCCGACCTCCTGCCGCCGCTCGCGACACTCGCGCTCTTCTGCCCCGGCACCTCGCGCCTGAGGGACATCGGCCGCACCCGCTTCAAGGAGAGCGACCGCCCGGCGGCCCTGATCGGCGAGCTCGGCAAACTCGGCGCGCGCCTGTGGACCGAGGGGGGCGATCTGTGCATTCAGGGCGGCCCTTTGCGCGGCGGGCAGGTCTCCTCACGAGGCGATCACCGTCTGGCCATGGCAATCGCGGTGGCGGCGCACTGTGGCGGCGTCGACGTCGACATCGCGGGCGGCGATCTGGCCGTGCGCAAGTCATTTCCCCGCTTCTTCGCCAGCCTGAACGCGCTCAGGCGAACAACCACCGCCAACCCCTGACACCCCTCCGAGAGCCGAGCATGAGCCAAAGCACCTCCATCGACCCCACCCTCGACCTGCGCGCCGAGATCCTGCGCCTCAAGCGCGAGCTGAACGCCATCCTCCTGTGCCACTACTACCAGGACAGCGAGATCCAGGACCTCGCCGACGACCTGGGCGACAGTCTGGCCCTGGCGCGCAGAGCCGCCGCCACCGACGCCGACGTCATCGTCTTCTGCGGCGTCCACTTCATGGCCGAGACCGCCAAGATCCTGAACCCGGACAAGCTCGTGCTCCTGCCCGACCTCAAGGCCGGCTGCTCCCTGGCCGACCGCTGCCCCGAGAGCGACTTTCGCGCCTTCCTCGAGCGCTACGACAACCCCTTCGTCATCAGCTACGTGAACTCCTCCGCGGCGGTGAAGGCCATGAGCGACCTCATCTGCACGAGCGGCAACGTCCTCAAGATGGTCGAGCGCGCGCCAAAGGACCGCACGATCGTCTTCGCCCCCGACCGCAACCTGGGCCGCTTCGCCATTCAGAAGACTGGCCGCGACATGGTGCTCTGGCCGGGCGGCTGCGAGGTCCACGAGGTCTTCAGCGAAAAGGCGCTCGTCCAACTCAAGCACCGCCACCCCGAGGCGCTCGTCCTGGCGCACCCGGAATGCGCCGACAATGTCCTCAGGCACGCCGACTTCATCGGATCGACCAAGGACATGCTCGACGCCGTGACGCGTGAGACGCGCGCGTCGTTCATCGTCGTCACCGAGCCCGGCGTGATTCACGAGATGCAAAAGCGCGCCCCCGGCAAGCAGTTCATCCCCGTGCCCAACGAGGCGGGCTGCGCCTGTAACACATGCCCCCACATGCGGCTCAACACCCTGGAAAAGCTCTACCTTTGCCTGCGCGATCGCGCCCCCTCGATCGAACTCAGCCCCGAGCTCGCCCAACGCGCCTTGAGGCCATTGCAACGCATGCTCGATTGGAGCTAGAAGGCGCGCCGCTTTTTTCCCCCCTCCCCCACCGGCAGGCCCCTCGTGGACCTGCCTTTCCTTCAACCAATACCGACGAGAAAAGACAGCCCACACATGAATACACGCTTTGCCATCTTTGCAGACGGCTCCAACCTCTACGGCTCGCTCAGTCGCACCCTCGGCATTGAGGTCACCGACTACGAGCGCCTGTTCCGCCGCATCTTCTCGGACTGTGCCAACACCTGGAAGACGAGCAGCATCCTCGGCCAGGAGCCGACCTGCCAGCTGACCCGCGTCTACTGGTATGTGATCGGCGCCATCGACGAGTGGGACATCAAAAACCCGCGTACCGAGGCGAGCCTCCACACCCTGTTCGAGGGACGCGAGGCCAGCGATCTGCGCAGCGGCTATCTGGCCCGCGCATCGGCCAGCAGCCCCGACCTGACGACCGCCCAGGCGCAGCAAAAGGCCTTCAGCCTCTGCATGACGGATTTCGAGGGTTGGTATTCGCGGCAGAACGAGCGCCTGCGCCGGATGCGCAGCTTTTATTGCGCCGTGCGCAACCGCACCGACCTCCTCGACATCATCGAATGCGGCCGCTGGAAGATCGACTTCCTCAGCCGACGGGTCATCGAGAAGGGGCTCGACACGCAGCTGGCCGTCGACATGCTCGACCTCATCGACACCTACGACATCGCCATCGTCGTCTCGGGTGACGCCGACAGCATCCCGTCGATTCGCTACGCCAAGCGCCAAGGCAAGCAGGTCATCGCCGTGGAGTTCCGCGACGATCGCCAGAACAACCTCTACTCCTCGCAGCTGAAGACAACGGCTGACATCGTCATCCAGCTGCGCCACTCCGACCTGATTCACGAGAGCTTCGTGCGCAAGCGCGAGCAGCCGTCCCAGGTTTCGGGCAGTTACGAATAAGCCGCCAGACACACATCGCGGCATACAATCCTTCGGGGACATCGGCATGGCGTCGGTGTCCCCGATTTTTCAGGAGCGACGCCGTCAGAAATCGCCCGCAGCGCAGAGGCGTTTGACAGCGCGCGCCAACCTTTGCGCGAGTCGCGTCAGCCAGAGAGGAGAAGGGCAGCGCATGGACACCAAGAAAGTCTTCGCCCTCATCGCGGCCTGCGCCATCGGCCTCTTCTTCTGGAACTCGCCTTTCCTCTACCCGCTCAGGATCCTGACGACGATCTTTCACGAGCTCGGCCACGCCCTGGCGGCCAAGGCAAGCGGCTACGAGGTGCAGGAAATCGTCATCAACCAGGATGGCACTGGCTACTGCCGCTACCTGACCGATCGCAGCTTCTTCAAACAGGTGTTCATCGCCTCGTCCGGCTACCTGGGCAGCACAGTGATGGGCGCCGCGCTGCTCTTCTGGTGCCTGCGCGTGAAGAACGCCGGGCGACTGATCCTCGCCTTTCTCGCCGCCGTCCTCCTCGTCGTCTGCGTTGTCTGGACGCGCAGCGTCTTTGGCTGGGTGAGCTCGATCGCCCTGGCGCTAACGCTCGGCATGTGCGCCCGCAAGCTCGCCGAGGGCACCAACCAGATCATCGCCGTCTTCCTCAGCGCCTTTGTTGGCCTCTACTCGGTCCACGATATCCGCCACCTGGTGACACGCACGCCTGTCCCCGGATCAGTCGCCGATACCGAGGCGCTTCAAGAGCTCACGCACATTCCGGCTCCCGTATGGGCCGTCGTCTGGCTTGTCTTCTCGGTGGTCGTGCTCCTGGCGGCCGTCTTCAAAGGCTTTGACCGCCCTGATCCTTCAGACGCCCTTTCGAGAAAGACCGCCGGACGCGCCTAGTCGCGGCGCCACAGGCAAGCGATCTCTGTGGCGTCATAGGCGCCCAATCGCAGTCTCGTTCGCCCCCAAGCCGGATTCGTCTGCGACCGGTCACAGCGCGCCGCGTCCATCCAAACCGCCTCAAGCGCCAAGGCGAGGCAGCTCAAAGACGAGACACGTCGTTCCGTCTGAACCTTGAACGAATCGCGCCTTTCGTCCCTCCCAAGGGGCGCACTCGGCGGCCCCTCTTCTCGGGCAAAAAATTCGTTCTTCGCGAGCGGGACTCCGGGGCGCCTTCTCTCCTTCTTCCTTCGCGCATCCGCGCGCGGCCCCCAGTCACGACACTCGCAGGGCGATCAGCGCTTCTTTCGCAGCGCCTGAATGATTGCCGACTTCTCGCGCGAAGCCTGCGGCCGATGCACCTGCGCCGTCCCCGCGCCAAGCGCCTGCTGTGCGGCCTTGAGGAGCTCGCACTCCATGAGCCGTAACTCCTCCTGGAGATCGGGATGTCCCGCGCCCGCGCCTGTCAGCGGCGCCTCCGGGTCAAGGCGACAGCCGTGTCGCATGCGCAGCACTTTTTCTTCTTCTCCGGAAAGTCGTGTCTCACCGCGCAGCAAATCGCTCAGCGCCTCGCGGGTCATCGTCACTTCACGGAGGTCTTTCTTTCGATTCATGGACATCTCTCGCTCAAACAGTCGGTGGCTGGCTCGCGTCAAAAGGGGCGAGCGGGCCAAAAGGCGCTGGATTGTAGGTCGGCGAGGCGTCCTGGCAATTTTTTGCCGCGCAAAAACCCAGAGAAATCGACAGGCGCGGCACAAGATCATGCCCTCACAGGAACGATCGACCACAAGCCCTTGGGCGCAGGCGTCTTCTTCCGCACAGGCTCACGGCGTGGGCTGACCACCATCGGGAGAGGCGCTCGCCATGTCCGCGATGCCTCAATCCCTCTCCTGGCAATCACTCTCCGCGCGGCTTGTCGCTCGCGGCCTTGGCGTCGGCCTTGGGCGCCTCGATGCCAAAGCGATCGAGCGCGGCGGCGATGGCGTTGGGGCGATCCTCGGCCGGCAAAAACTTCTCGGGCGCTTTGAGGCCAAAGTCAGCGCCGACCTCGGAAACCTCATGGGCGACCTTGAGCTGCAGCACTGCGTCCGCGCCCTTGGTCAGCACGCTCAGAGAGGCCCATAGCTCAGACTTGAGCGGGACGCCCGTCTCGCCGTCGATCCAGACACGCCCTTCGAGCGATTGCGGCGTGCCCAGCAGGAAAAAGTCGAGGCGCAGCTGAGTGTCCGGCGAGGGACCGCCCTCGGGATAGACAGGCGGCGGCAGCTCATCGAAGCGACGCGCCTTGGTCGACTCTTTGCTGAGCGCCAGGAGGTAGCGACGCGACAGGCGACCGGCGATCTGCTCCTCGCCGTCAGGAACGAGCGCCACGCGGTCTTTGAGGATGGCGACGCTCGAACGCAACAGGCCGTAGTTGTCGTCGCGAGAGGTCAGGGCAGCGGCCGCCTCCCGCGCGCGCTGACGCCAGGGCAGATATTTGGGGCGCAGGAAGCTCTCCTTGCCGATCTGGAGCATTTCGTGGCCGCGATCGCGGTCGTTCTCATTCAGGACGTAGAAGCGATCGGCGCTCTGGAGCTTCACATCGCGTTTCTCGCTCAGAGCGGTCCGCTTGTCGGCCTGGCGCCATTCAAAGGTGGCGGTCCCGGTCAGGCGGTGCGGTCCCAGGCGCTGGAACGCTTCCTCGGCACTCATCGTGAGGACGCGGTGGCCAATCGCGGGCTGGGCGCCGAGCTGAGTGGCGTCGATGGGTTCGGCGGCCGCCAGAATCACGGGCTTCGGCTCTTCCGGCGAAAAGATGCGGGCCTTGGCCTCGCGGTCTTCGTCAGAGGCGCAGGCGCTTCCCAACAGGAGGAAGGCGGCGGCCAGAGCGAGGGAAAGGCGCGAAAAACAAAACATGCTGAAGATCCTCGTCGGGAGCGGCGCGACCTCTCGGACCCCGCCCCGGTGGCAAAAGGCGGCGCATTCAAAGGATGAGCCCCCCTCCCGTCAACGTGTGAATGCGTCGGGAATGCGCCCGTCAAACAGGGATTTTGAACAGGCCTGGCCTGGCGGCGCGCCAAATTCCCAAACGCCTTTCCCAGGTCGATGACCACGGCGTCGCGACGCCCCCAACACTGCCGCCGACCGTCTTCTTCTCTCCTCGCCCGGCCGACGCCGACCGCTCAGCCGCCTGCCGCGCGACATGGACAGTCCACCGAGGTTGCGACTATCCAGCGCGCCCCCCGCGCCCAGCCTCAGGGAACGCCCTCTCCTTCCCGCGCCTGCCGCCCATTCCCCCTCCTGTGAGCCGCCATGATCCACTTTATCGCCCGCCACACGCCCCGATCCCTTGCCCACGCCCTCCTCATGACGGCGCTCCTCCTCGCCCCAACGGCATACGCCCTGCCCATCGTCGAGCACCTCGATCTTCAAGTCGGCGGCGAGCGCTTTCTCAAGGTCCCGCCTTCCCCGCGCGTCCGCGTCGAACCCGAGGGCCTCATCACCTTTGAAGCACTCCCCTCGCGCGAGGCTTTTGTCGTGGCCCAAAAACCCGGTCGTGGCCTGCTCTTCGTGGCCAGCGACGCGGAAAACGTCTTTCAGGTCGTCAGCCTGCGCATCCACGCGCCAGGGGAACCCGTGCCCAAGCGCCCCCCTGTCGCGAGCGATCTCGACGCGGCCCAGCGCGCCTGCCCTGCCCTCACCATGCAAACCACGCGCCACGGTCAGGAACTGGAAGCGGAGGTGAAGACCCTCGAATGCCGCGCCGCCCTGCTCGCCCTCCTGCGCGACGACGCCTTTGTGCGCCGCAATGTCGCCTTCAGCTTCACCGGCGATCTTTTGCGACAGCAACTGGCAATCATCGAGAAGCGCCTCTCTGCGGCCGGACTCGGCGATGCCTTTCAGCTCTTCTACCGCGGCGCCACGCTCGTCATTCGCGGCAAGGGCACGAGCGCGCAACGCCTAGCGCTCTACCAAATCGCCTGGGAGGAGACGGTCGGCAGCTTCCTCTTCGAGGACCAGTCTGAACGCCTGCCCGAACCTGAGACCAGGGCCGCGCCACCGCAGAGCGCCCCCGCGTCAAGCGCGCCGGAAATTCGCGTTCAAACGATTGAAGAAATCGAAAAAGAAAATCCGGAATTACTAAACAAAACAAATCAACAACAACTCAAACAAACCATTCAAACGAACAAATAAACCGCGCTTCCGCGCCGCCTCAAGCGCTGTCAGGCCCGTCCCCTCCGCGCCGCGAAGCTCCCTGAAGGTGCTCTGTCCAGAGATGCTCCCCCAAAAATTTTCTTCAATAAAATCAATAAGTTAAGACGATTTTTCACCCTCTTTGACGAGAAAAGCGAGCGACGGCTTGACGGCTTGATCGCGATGGTTAGCTTACGCCGCGCTTTCGACGGGATGTTTTATTTTGTCCCGTCGAAAACATTTTTCACCCCCATGCCTTTTCATTTCAAATCAATTGCGAATGAAAGGGTGTGTCACCATCACGGAGAATGCATCAATGAAGATTCGTCCACTGCAGGATCGCATCATCGTCAAGCGGGTTCAGGAAGAGGAAAAGACCAAGGGCGGGATCATCATCCCTGACAGCGCCAAGGAGAAGCCGCTCGAAGGCGTGATCATCGCCGCTGGCAAGGGCAAGATCATGGAGGACGGCAAGGTCCGCCCGCTCGATGTCAAGGAAGGCGACCGCGTGCTCTTCGGCAAATACTCAGGCACCGAGGTCAAGATCGACGGCGAGGAGCATCTCATCCTGCGCGAAGAGGACGTGCTCGGCGTCATCGAGAGCTGATCTGCCATCGCGGAACGACTCGCGCCGCTCGCCATGGGACGCGTCCCGGGCGAACCGGCCATCTCTGGCGAAAGGCGGGCGAACCATCGCTCCCCGCGCCGGAGGTCATCACAAGTCTCAAATCTCGGCTCGGCATCCCGCCCAGCCGTCATTCTTAGGAAGGTAAGACATGGCTAAGGAAATCATCTTCGAAGCAAAGGCCCGCGAAGCCATTCTGCATGGCGTCAACACGCTGGCCGACGCGGTCAAAGTCACCCTCGGGCCCAAGGGCCGCAACGTCGTCATCGAGAAGAGCTTCGGCTCGCCGACGATCACCAAGGACGGCGTGACAGTCGCCAAGGAGATCGATCTCGAGAACAAGTTCGAGAACATGGGCGCCCAGATGGTCAAGGAGGTCGCCTCCAAGACCAGCGATGTCGCCGGCGACGGCACCACCACCGCCACCGTGCTCGCGCAGGCCATCTACCGCGAGGGCAGCAAGCTGGTCGCGGCCGGCCACAACCCGATGGAGATCAAGCGCGGCATCGAGAAGGCCGTCGTCGCTGTCACCGAGGGCCTGAAGAAGATGTCGCAGCAGACCAAGGACGCCAAGGAGATCGCCCAGGTCGGCACCATCTCCGCCAATGGCGACACGACCATCGGCAACATCATCGCCGAGGCCATGGACAAGGTCGGCAAGGAAGGCGTGATCACGGTCGAGGAGGCCAAGGGTCTGGAGACGACGCTGGATGTGGTCGAGGGTATGCAGTTCGACCGCGGCTATCTCTCGCCCTACTTCGTGACCGATCCCGAGCGCATGGAGGCCAGCCTTGAGGACGCCTTCATTCTCATCAACGAGAAGAAGATCTCGGCGATGAAGGATCTGCTGCCCATCCTCGAACAGGTGGCGCGCGCCGGTAAGCCCTTGCTCATCATCGCCGAGGACATCGAGGGCGAGGCTCTGGCCACGCTCGTCGTCAACAAGCTGCGCGGCACGCTGCAGGTCGCGGCTGTCAAGGCGCCCGGCTTCGGCGATCGCCGCAAGGCCATGCTCGAGGACATCGCCATCCTCACCGGTGGTCGCCTGGTGGCCGAAGAGATGGGCGTCAAGCTCGACGCCATCACGCTCAAGGACCTCGGCCGCGCCAAGCGCGTCGCCATCACCAAGGACAACTCGACGATCATCGACGGCGCCGGCGAGAAGGAGGCCATCCAGGCCCGCGTCAAGCAGCTGCGCAACCAGATCGACAACACGACCTCGGACTACGACCGCGAGAAGCTGCAGGAGCGTCTGGCCAAGTTGGTCGGCGGCGTGGCCGTCATCAACGTCGGCGCCGCGACCGAGACCGAGATGAAGGAGAAGAAGGCGCGCGTCGAAGACGCCCTCAACGCCACGCGCGCGGCTGTCGAGGAAGGTATCGTCCCTGGCGGCGGTGTGGCCTTCATCCGCTGCATCCCGCTGCTCGACAAGGTCGACGCCAAGGGCGCCGAGGAGTTCGGCGTTCAGATCGTGCGTCGCGCCCTTGAGGAGCCCCTGCGCCAGATCGCGGCCAACGGCGGCATCGAGAGCAGCGTCACGGTCAACAAGGTCAAGGAGTCGACGGACACCAACTACGGCTTCAACGCCGGCACGGGCGTCTATGAAGATCTGGTCAAGGCTGGCGTCATCGACCCGACCAAGGTCTCGCGCACCGCGCTCGTCAACGCCGCCTCGGTCGCGGCCCTGATGCTCACCACCGAGGCCATGATCGCCGACAAGCCCAAGGACGACGACAAGTGCGGCGCCGGTGGCCACGGCGGCATGGGTGGCATGGGCGGCATGGGCGGCA
>JAFVYB010000069.1 GCA_017500825.1 Myxococcaceae bacterium
CCCTCCATCACCTCCCGCCCCATCAAAATACACGTTGGCCAAATTAAAATCAGCGAATCATTCGGGGAAGCCCGTTTGGGGGGTGTTTTGGGAGGAATTTCGTGGAGAATTGAACAATTGCCGGGCGATGATGCGCGAAAATCAACAATTGCGCCGCGCTGAAGCGGTTTGAGGTTGCCGCGTGCTCAAGCGCATTGTTTTGCGCGGCGTCCGAGTGGAAACGCGGCTTTTAAAGGTGCGCGTGCTCAAGCGCAGAAAACAAAAAAGCGCACAGCGAAAAACAAACTGCCGTGCGCAAAAGCACAGAAAAACAAAGATGTGCGCCGGGGCGCAAAATTATATTATTTTGGATTGAGCACGCGCCCATAAAAGAGAACGGCGTTTGTCTGGGCGTCGCGGATGGCGAAGAGGAAGGGGCGGTTGGCGTGGAATATCTTGGGGTCGTCTTCGGGCATGGGGGCGGCGGTGTCGGTCATGAGGATGGCGGTGGCTGCGGCCGCCTCGACGCCGGACTCGTCGAGGGCGATGAAGGTTTTGTGGAAGATGTCGTCGATGGTGAGCGCGGTGGTGTCGAAGGTCATGCCGGAGAAGTCGCTGAGGTCGGGGTTGAAAGGCAGGGGCATGCCCAGGTCGATGAGCGGCGCTTTGAGCGAGAGGCTTGTCTCGAACTCGAATTTGGGCAGGGCGAGGTCGACTTCGGGGGAGGCGGCGTTGAGCCGGGTGACGATGTCGGCGAGCGCGGCGCTGTCGAAGGTGGCGGTGAAGCTCTCAAAGGCGCCTTGGGCGGGCAGGACGAAGAGCATGCGCAGTTCGCCGCCGCGGAAGGGCTTTTCGACGGCCTGCCAATTTTCGCCCTCGGCGTAGGCCAGGTGGGCCTTTTCGCGGACAAAGTCGGCCTGGACCGTGGCGCCGTCGAGCAGGGTGAAGTCGTCCTGGATGGTCAGATCGCGCTCAAAGGGCGTTTGCCAGGGCGCTTTGAAATAGAGGGCGTTGGTCAGGACGAGGGCGGTGTCGCCGGTGATGGACCCCTCGGGCAGCAGGTCGCGGACGCGATCGCGCGTGGCGGCGGCAACCCAGTCGTTGATGAACTGGCGCGAGGCCTCGCTGGCGCAGCCAAAGTCGAGCGTCTCGACGCCGGTGCCGTAGTTTTCGGCGAGGATGTCGAGGAAGGGCGCCTTCCAGGTGAGGTTTTTGCGGCCCCAAACGCCGTGGACGATCGACAGCTCGACCGCGTCCCGCTTTTCGCCCCAGTCGTTCTCGTAGGCGGGCAGGGCGCGCGAAAGGAGCGCCTGCGTCAGGGCGTTGTGAGCCGCGTGCGTGCTTTCGTCGAAGCGCAGGGCGCCTGCCATCTGATCGCGCGTTTCGCCAGTGGCCCCGGCCCAGGTCATGCCGAGCGCGAGGTGGGCGCTGAGGGTCGAGATCATCGCGTTTTGGCCGTCGAGCGTGGCGGGCAGGCGGGCGAAGAGGTCGGCGTTGAGCGCGTTTTGACCGGCGACGAGGCCTGGGATCGCGTCCGCGCCAGTTTCGGCGTCAAGGCGCGGTTTGAGCGAGCGCGCGGTCTCGTGGTTGGCCGCCGAGGTGTCGATGGCGCCCTGGTCAGGATCCGAACTGTCGCAGGCGCAGAGCGTGGCGGCGAGCGCGAGGGGAAGCGTCCAGTGTCGTCTCATGTCGTCCTCCTTGGTGTGTGCGTGGGGTGAAGCGAATCCGGCCAAAAAAACGGCGCGACAGACACCAAGGTCCGCGCGCCGCGCTGTTGACCGCGTCAGGTCGCCCAAAATCAGGCGTCTGAGAGCGCCACGATGCCGGGCAATGCCTTGCCTTCGAGCAGTTCGAGGGAGGCGCCGCCGCCGGTCGAGCAATGGGTGACGGCCTTGTGGACGCCAAACTTTTTGGCCGCTGTGGCCGTGTCACCGCCGCCGATGACCGTGATCGCGCCGTTTTCGGTGGCCTTGGCGATGGCCTCGGCCATGGACTTGGAGCCCTCGGCAAAGGCGTCGAACTCGAAGACGCCTGGGGGACCGTTCCAGATGATGGTCTGGGCGCGGCCGATGACCTCGGCGAAGAGCTCACGCGAGCGCGGACCAGCGTCGAGCCCCATCCAGCCGCTGGCGATGCCCTCGCTGTCTGTCGCCAGGCCCTTGTCAGCGTCGGCAGCAAAGGCGCTGGCGGTGATGAAGTCGACGGGCAGGTGGATCTTCACGCCCTTGTCCGCGGCCTTCTTCATCAGTTCGGGCACGAGCGCGGCGCCGGCTTCGTCAAAGAGGCTGTCGCCGATGGCCATGCCGCTGAGCACCTTTTTGAAGGTGAAGGCCATGCCGCCGCCGATGATGATCTCGTCGGCCTTGTCGATGAGGTTGTTGATGAGCGGGATCTTGTCGGCCACCTTGGCGCCGCCGAGGATCGCCAAGAGCGGGCGCTTGGGCGCGTCGAGAACCGCCGCAAAGGCGTCGAGCTCCTTCTTCATGAGGAAGCCGCTGGCGCGCTCGGGCATGTCGCAACCGACCATCGAGCTGTGCGCGCGGTGCGCCGTGCCAAAGGCGTCGTTGATGTAGACGTCGCCGAGCTTGCTCAAAGAGGCGCGGAAGGCCGCCACCGCCGCCGCGTCTGCCTTGATCTTGCTGCCGTCCGCCGCCTTGGCCTTGCCCTCTTCCTCGATGTGGAAGCGCAGGTTTTCGAGGAGGACGACCTCGCCCGGCTTGACCTCGGCGCAGGCTTTTTCGACCTCGGGGCCGACGCAGTCGTCGAGGAATTTGACCGGGCGGCCGATCAGTTCGGCGAGCTTGTCGGCCACTGGCTTGAGGCTGAACTTGGCCACGCGCTGACCGTTGGGGCGGCCCAGGTGGCTCATGAGGATGACCGCGGCGCCGTTGTCGAGGGCGTGGCGGATGGTGGGCAGGGCGGCCTCGATGCGGGCGGCGTTGGTGATGGCGCCGGTTTCCTTGTCGAGGGGCACGTTGAAGTCGACGCGGATGAGCGCGCGCTTGCCCGCAAGATCGAGCTGTTCAATCGAAAGTTTGGCCATGTCGGCGGACCTCTGTGTGTGGGTGAACCCGGTCGGTGGACGGCCGCTTGGGGTCGCTCGCCCGGGGAGAAAAAGGCGCGGCGCTCTATAGCTGGCCCAGGAGGCGATCAAGCCCGGGCAACAGCCGAACCGCGGGAAGGCAGGCTCGCGGCGACGGGCCTCAGCGATTGGCTTCTTCCAGGGGCATCAGCACGAACTCGAACGACACGCTGCGCGCCCGCTCGCCCGGCAGCTGCGCGTCGAGAAAACTGAAGTAGACGAGCGCCGTGAGCTCCGGGTCCTGCAGCGTGTTCTGCGTGATCTGCACCTCGCCGACCTTGCCGCCCTCGACGATGGTCACCCGCGCGCCGATCGTGCCGCCGAGCCAGGGCTGGTCCTTCTGTCGCCGCGTCAGGGCTTTTTTCAGGTGCAGGTGAACGAGGTTGTAGAGGCGCGAGACATTGCCGCGCAGGGGTTGGGCAGGCAGGGACGCGCGCGCCTCCAGCGCCTTGAGCGGGCCTTTCAGTTCGCGGGCGCCCCTCTCGACCGCCTGTCGGTGCGCCTCGATGGCCTGAATCAGTGTCCCGCGCTCGCCGATGCTCTTCGCGAGCAGAACGCGCAGGGCGAGGTCGTCCGGCGCGCGTTCGACGGCCAGCCTGAGCGCCGCCTCTGCCCCGTCCGCGTCGCCATCCATGAGCCTGTGCTCGTAAAGCCGCCGATAGATGTCCACGCCCGCCGCCTCGTCGATGCGCACCAGCGCCTCCAGAGCGCGAAGCTCGTCCTGTGTCCGCTTCAGCCCGGCGTAGAGCTCGACAAGCCTGCGCGCCACCTCCACGGTCGGCTCCCGCTCCTGAATGATCTCGAAATCCGCCGCCGCGCCGCCCGCGTCGCCCTCCACAAGCCTGAGATCGGCCAGCTTGCGCCGAATCGCGGTGTCGCCCGGGTTCAGTTCGAGCAGCTTCTCGTAGACGCCGATGACCGACTTGTTCTGCCCCTGCGCCGCGAGCAGCCCGGCCATCTTGTGCAGCGTCACCGGGTCGCGCGCGTCAATGGCGATGGCCGCTTCCAGTGCCGAACGCGCGCCGCCGACATCCCCCTTGGCCTCCAACGCCAGCGAGAGCCCCATGTGCGCCTCGTAGCACTGCGCGTCGCGGGCGATGACGGCGCGATAGGCGGCGATGGCCTTATCGAGCTTGCCCTCCACCCGATCGATGTCGGCCTGAACGGCGAGCGCCGGCAAAAAGTCCGGATGGCGCGAGAGCACCTGGTCGATCTCCTTGCGCGCCTGCGGGGCAAACCCCTTCCAGCTCAGATAGATGCGGGCCAGCGCTGTTCTCAGCCACGGCTCCTCCGGATTGATCTTGGCCAGGGCGTTGATCTGCGTGCCGGCGTCCTCCGAGGGCGCGTCGATCCAGGCCAGATAGAGCTTGGCGAAGAGGTCGTCCGCGTGTCGGGCGATGCGCTCGGTGAACATCTGCCGCAGCTGTCCACTCTCCGCCTGACGCACGCGCGCCTCGATATCGCGCAATGTCGCGGCCACTTCCCGCTGAGCGGCGAGCGCCTCCTCGGGCGTCATCTCAGCCCCGTGGGCGGCCTTTTGTCCGGGCGCGGTCGTCGTCGTCGTTCCCGTCGCGCATCCGGCGAGCGCCAGCGCGAGGGCACAGGTCCAGGCAAGTCGTCTCATGGGAGTCCTTTCCAGTTTCAAAAGAATGGGCGGCGCAGTTGGACGCCGGACCAAAAGGGGCGGCGCCTTTAGCTTTTCAACGGTGTGACTTCACGATCATTTTCCGCGCCTGCCGTCGCCCACACCCGTGAAGCCGCTCCGTAATCGCGCCCCGCCCGCGACAGCCGCGTGTCCATCCGGCCAGGATCGGATGGCGTGACTTGGCACGCGCCGTGCTAGACGCCCCGCCGCCACACCCCAACCCTCACGAAAGGACTGCCGATGAGCTTTCAGCTTTTGAAACACCGCCGCCCCTCGCGCCTGAGCGCCCTTTGTCTCGCGCTCGGCTTCGCCTTCACCACCGCCTGCCTCTCCGAAGAAGAAGAAGACTGCGAGGTCACCGGCACCTGCGAATCGTCAAATGACCATGGTTCGCAAAACAACAATAATAATGAGGGCAATTATAACGAGAATGAAAACAACAATGGCAATGAGGGCAATCCCAACCTGCCCTGGCCCAACGTCGATACCGACGATCCGGCCGCCATGTATGATTTCATTCCCTACGGCGTCTTCGGCTTTAAAACGCCCAACAGCGACACCGTCGAACTCGTCGCCAAAAACCGCGATGGCTCGCTCATTCACGCCGACATCAAATGGGATGAAACGCACAAAAATCACAACACCATCCAGAATTGGTATGTCTGGGTCGATGACATGTATTATAATGTCAATCACGGAACGGTCGGCGAGGATGAATTCGAGCAGGATCGCTTCTGGACCCTGAGCCTCAAAAATCCGGGCAGCACGCCGCAAAACCCCGCTTCGTTCAAACTTGACACCGCCTGGGGCTCTGATGCGGGCGGCATCGTTTATCCCAACCACAACCCGTATTTCCTGCGCGACGATTACGCCGATTTCATTGTTCGCGCCCATCAATCGCTGGCCGGCGCCGACGGCATTGAGTTCGAAAAGGACGACGAAGTCCAGGGCATTCCCTGCAAGAAATACGTCTATTATAACTACGCGGGCCAGCTCTCCGACGAATGGTGGATCCTCGACAATGGTTTCCTCCTGAAGCACAATTCATGGAACACGTGGACGGAGGAGCCGGAACTCAATGGCACCGAGAGTCTGGAATTGATCTTCTACGAGCTCGACACCGCGACGCACGACGACGTGCTGCAAAAGTATGGCCGCTTCCGCAATCAAATCGGCGATACCATTCCGCCCGTCGCTGACATGTTCACGGCCACCGAAGCCGTGGCTGGCGGCGAATGGATCGCGCCCGAAGATTTGTATTTGCCCTGGACCGCGGGCGGCGTCGATTTCATGATCAATATGTATGATTGGGACACGCCCGATCCTGAAACTGCCCGGCCGCACTCTGTCCGCGTCTATTTCAAGGAGGGCATTGATCTGCGCGAAGAGCTCGACTCCTATATGGAAGAGATCATGAAGATCGAAGGCATGGTGCTGGACTCGAATGATCTGGGCTATGACGGCTGCGCCGAGCCAATTGTCGCCGGGGATGGAACCACGGCGGATTTCGGCTGCCACTGGGAATACGACAATTATGGTTCTCAAGACTGCGGCTGGTTTCAGTATTACAAGATCTGGACAGAGGGAACCGGCATCAACAACAGCAGCGTTCCGACCACGCCCTCGACCATGTATCTGCAGTCCGTGGATATCATTTGTGTGTGATTTTTGATGATGGTTTGTTGTTGATATAAAAACAGCGAATCCCTTCCAGGGCGTCCCAGCCGGGGCGCCCTTTTTATTTTCTTTGCGCTTCAGCGCACACCTTTGTTTTTTTTGTGCTTCAGCGCACGGCATTTCAAATTCGCTTCAGCCCGGAGCAATTTAATTTTATTTTGATTTTGATTTGAATAAAAATTAGCTCGATTTGATTTATTGAGTTTTTTGAAAATCTGAGTCGCTATTCGTTGTTTTAAAATATCTTATTGGAGCTCCACTTCACCGCTCGGGAAGCGCGAATCGTGAGCGCTCCGGTCGCACTCATCTGCCCTCAATTCACGAGGGGGAAAAACCAATGGTTGTTTCCCCCTCGCGGCTCCCCTTTTTCCTTCCGCAACCGTCGGTCCTCGCTCCCACCAAAGGTGGGGCCGGCTGCGGGCCGCCGGACAAATGCCCGCCCTA
>JAFVYB010000070.1 GCA_017500825.1 Myxococcaceae bacterium
CCTCCCTCCCTCCATCACCTCCCGCCCCGTTAAAATACACGTCCGGCAAATTAAAATCAGCCAATCATTTGGAGGAGCCCGTTTGGGGGGTGTTTGGGGAGAAAACGCGTGGAGAATTGAACAGACGCCAGGCGATGAAGCGCGAAAGCAAACAATTGCTGGGCGCCAAAGCGCGGAAAACAACAATTGCCCCGCGCTGAAGCGGTTTGAGGTTGGCGCGTGCTGAAACGCAAAAGCAATTAATGTGGTGCTGAAGCGCATTTTTGGACGCGGCGCCTGAGCGGAAACGCATTTTTTGAATTCGGAAACGCGTCTTTGAATTGCCGCGTGCTCAAGCGCAAAAACAAACAAATGCCGCGTGTTTGAAACGCGTTGTTTTGCGCGACGCCTGAGTGGAAACGCGTCTTTTTTAATGTCGTCCCCTGAAGCACAAAAATAAAATCGTGTGCTGAAACATAAAAGGCATTAAATTTCGAAAACAATAAAAAGAAAGCAAAAGAATCGGGAAAAATTTTTCCCCTTCGCCCCCTGATTTGTATAGAGGGCCCGCCCCGGTGCGACGAGCTGGGGTCTCCTGAGGACTGACGGCGCAAGCCTCGCCCTCTTCACGGGAGCCGGCCGATTCGGGAGGCGCGCGAATCGAGCAATCGAAACGAGCGCCATCTGGGAGATCCCATGCAATCAGCCGCCGCGGACGCCGGGTCACAGGTCCCCGTCCATTCCAAGGCCTTTTTGACGCGTCGATTCTTCAACTGGTTCCCTCTCGGGCTGCTCTACGCGTTTCTCTACATGGCCCGTTACAACCTCAACGTCGCCAAGAACTCCCTCGGGGTTTTGATGACGGAGGAGGATTTCGGGTTCATCTTCTTTGTCGGCACGCTGGTCTACGGCTTCGCCTTCCTGGTGAATGGCCCCCTGACCGACCGCATTGGTGGCAAGCGCGCCTCGCTGATTGGCGCTTTTGGCGCGGCCACCGCCAACCTCGCCATGGGCCTCTATCTCAAGAGCGTTCTGGCCGCGGGCAATGCCGACAACGACACGCTGCGCCTCGTCTTCTCCGGGCTTTTCGCGCTCAACATGTATTTCCAGAGCTTTGGCGCGGTGGCGATCGTCAAGGTCAACTCGCGCTGGTTCCACGTGCGCGAGCGCGGCGGCTTCAGCGGCATCTTTGGCGTGATGATTTCGAGCGGCATCTTCTTCGCCTACACGATCAACGCTTGGATCCTCGATTTCGCGGCCAAGCTGTCAGGCGACACGGGAAGCACCACGGCGCACACGCAATGGGTCTTCCTCATCCCGGCCACGTTGCTCATCACCCTGGGCGTTATCGAGATTTTCCTGCTCAAGGATCGACCGGGACTCGCCGGGCATCAGGACTTCAACACGGGCGACGCCACGAGTGGGGACGCTGACGACACGCCGACCTCGCACATCCTCAAGCGCATCCTCACCAACCCGATCATCCTCACCCTGGCCTTCATCGAGCTGTGCACCGGCGTCGTCCGCCAGGGCGTGATGCAGTGGTATCCGTTCTACGCCAAGAACGTGCTCTCGCTGCCCTCGCACCACGCGATGCGCAATGGCGACTGGAGCGACTGGACGACGATCGTTCCCTTCTTCGTCATCGCCGCTATCTGCTTCGTCATCGCCTTCAAGTTCCTTGAGGGACGGCGCAAGGGCTACCTCGTGGCCTCGGCTGGTCTCATCGCGCTCGTGCCCTTCCTGCAGGGCGGCTGGGGTGGCCTTCTCTTCGTGGCGGGCGTCATCGGCGGCAACGTGGCCGGCTACGTCAGCGATCTCTTCTTCCAGTCGCGGCGCGCCCCGGCGGCGGGCGGCTTCTACGCGCTCCTCATCGTCTGCACGGTGCTCATGGCCTTCACCATGGGCCGCACGAGCACGGTCATCGCCGAAATCCACCCCGGCGCGGCCAAATCCGGCGAGCTCAGCGAACTCAAGGCTGGCGACAAAATCCTCAGCGTCGCGGGCAAGAGCGATTTCAAGGAATGGCGAGACGTGACGCGCGCCTTTGCCAGCGTGCCGGCCAAGTGCGAAGGCAAGGCGCAGTGGGACATCAAGCGCAGCATCTGCTCGACCAAGCCCGAGGCCACCGATCCCAACGTCCAGGTGAGCACCGGTTTCATCCCCTTTGAAATCGAGCGCGACGGCCAGCGCATCACCGTTCAGGTCAAAGATCCCTCGCCGACCATGCGCGCCGGCGATGAGCGCCGCCTGAGGGCCATGCCTGAAGCCAGCCATTCGCCATTCCTCCTGGGCGTCGTGATCTTCCTCATGTCGCTCGCGGTCATCGGCACGCACGGCTTGCTCAGCGGCACCGCGACGATGGACTTCGGCGGCAGCAAGGGCGCGGCCACGGCGGTCGGCCTGATCGACGGCTTTGTCTATTTGGGCACGGCCATTCAGTCGATTTCGCTCGGCTACCTCACGGCCAAGAGCTGGGATTATTGGCCCTGGTTTATGCTGCCATTCGCCATTATTGGATTCCTGCTCTGCCTGAGAATTTGGAAAGCGGCGCCGCAGCCCAAAAAGGCGGAAAAATCGGACAATTCCGAAACAGCCATCGAAAAAGCCGCCTGATAATTGGCTTTTGGAATGGCGCGCGTTGTTAAATACACGCGCCGCTAAATCATAGCCGACAAACCCATTCACCCGCCGAGGAAATCTCCCCGGCGGGTTTTATTTTGTGCGCCGAGCTATCATTATTAAAAAGACGCGTTATTAAAAAGACGTGTTTCTATATCGCTTTCGCGTTTTGACAGGCGACAATCGATCGATTCTCCACGCGTGAACGCTCCAGGCGTGTTCGCAAAAAGCAGCGGGGCTTGGGGATAATATCGAATGCCGAATGTGTAAAAACAAAAAGCGCGAGGTATGGCGAAAAATAAAAAGCGCACAGCATAAAACAAAATGCCGTGCGCCAAAATTCAGAAACCAGACATGACCGCGCGTTCAAGCGCCTTGTTTTGCGCCGCGTCTCAATCCCTCGAACCGCCGAAGAGTCTCAGAAGCGAGAGGAAGAGGTTGATGAAATCGAGATAGAGCGCGAGGGCGCCGATGATGGCCAACTTGCCCGCGGCCGCCAGGCCCGCGACTTCGCCGCCAGAGGTGCTGAAAAGCGCGGCGTGCATATGGCGCAATTTTTGTGTGTCGTAGGCGGTCAGGCCCGAGAAGACGATCACGCCAGCGCAGGACACGACAAAGTCGAGCGCGCTGCTCTCGACGAAAATGTTGAGCAAAATCGCCGCCAGCATTCCGAAGAGCCCCATGAAGAGGAACGATCGCCAGGCAGAGAGATTTTTCTTTGTCGTCGCGCCGTAGAGGCTCATGGCGCCAAACATGGCCGCGCTCAGCAAAAAGACGCGCGCAATCGTCGTCACGTGAAAGGCCAAAAAGAGCGTCGAAAAGCTCAAGCCGGTGAGAAAGGCGTAACCGATAAAAAGGGCCGTGGCCGCGCCTGACGACAATTTGTGCAGCAGGAATGAGAGCGCGATGACCACGCCGAGTTGCGCGATGGTGAGCAGAACCCAGTGCGGCATGAGCGCCGCGAGAAGTGTCGGCGAATGTCCCACCATCCAGGCCGTCCCCGCGGTCAGCGCCAGCCCGGCGAACATCCACGTGTAGACCCGGTTCATGAACGCGTTTTGCGAGCGCTCGAAAGCCGCCTCGTTTGTCTGGGCAGGCCAGCCGCCGCGCGAAACAGGGTCCTCGTCGCCAAAAGTCACCCCCGCGCGCTGTGAGGCCATCAGTCGCCGCTGTTGCTCAAAGGGGTCGTCTCGATACTTGTCCATCGCCTTCTCCTGAATATGGGCGGCTCGATTGCCGCGCCGAACGCGTCTGTAACCACTGCCAACGTCTTGTCACGGCGCCGGTCACAGAGACGCCACAGAGAGAACAGGTGGCCGCGGACAGCTATTCGCCGCCGACAGTGTCGCCTGATAGCGCCCGGGTAGGCATTTGTGCGACTCCGAGGGGGGAGAACCTACGTCTCTTATGAAGGCGTGCCGTCGTCGTCGCCTCGTCTCAACGCCGTTTTCATGCCGGTTGACGCTCTTCCATCGAGTGCGCCGCGCGTGGGGGAGGTGTTGACGGTCCAGTGTTCGACAGGTGTGCGCCTATACACTGAACATATTTTCTATCCTGGGCGATTTTAAACAGATTTGTTTTGCCCAGAGGCCGTCGCCCTGCCCCGCGTCTCTCAGCCAACAGAGAAGAAGTCAGACACTGAACATCCTTTCGGTTTTTCGCAAAATCCGCCCGGGGTGCCCTTCCCCGCCTGTGGAGGCGATTCCTAGCTTTCCGCTGTTTCGCCCTTTCGGCCGCAAGCCCTGGCGAGACGACCGGCCCCCCTCGCGCCGAGGGAATCGCCGACATCCCACGCCGGTCAGGCGCCAGCCCGACCACCCCCTTGCCACCCGGGGGCTCTCTCTCTGGAGGACATCATGACGGACGTCGACATGGATTGGCTGCTCATGGCCCAACAATCGCTCCGCAGCCTGGACCTCGACCCCATCGCCATCGCCGCGCTCGATCGCCCCTCGATTCGAACGCGTTCCTGGACCGATGGCGGCCTTTCGACGGAGCACTTTCAGGACTTTCTCGCCTCATGCGCCGGCGACCTCGCCACTCAGGGCATTCTGACCGGCGCCAAGCTGACGAGCCTCGCTGTCCGCCGCCAGCTCACGGATGCGGCCTCGACGCACCTGGCCCTCTTCGCTGTCCCGCGCAATGCCCCGCGCCTCGTTGCCCTCGTGCGCGTCGAACCCGAAGACGAATTGAGCCGCGCCCTCTTTCTTCTTGAAAAGCGCTGTGTGCGCGACGAACGCCTCGAAATGACCTCCGCCCTGTGCGAGGCCACCGCCGCCGCCGCCCTCCTGCGCGACGAAACCCTGGGCGAGACCATCTTCGTCTCTCAGGCCGCCTTTCAGCAGCAGGGGCTCAACGGCCCCTTCCTCGGACTCACCTGCCTGGCCCGCGGCGCCGACGACGCCATCGATCGCCTCGTCCACATCTCCCGCTGTGATCCGGAACGCGTCAAATGCCACGAACAAATCGGCCCCTTCTGGCTGACCTGCCTTTCGCGCCGCCTGGGCGAAAATAACCTCATTCAGGCCGCAGCCCGCTTTGGCCTCACGCGCGCCGAACAGGCCGAAGCCGAAAGCATGCTTGCCGGTCTCAGCTGCAAGGAATCCGCCGCGCGTCTCAAAATCAGCCCCGAAACCGTCCGTCAGCGCCGCAAAGTTATTTATCGCAAATTGGGCGTTGAATCATGCGGCATGGCCGTGGCCCGCATTCTCGAAATCGAATTGCCCGCCCCCATTCTCGACGACAGCGCAATTGTGGGCGTCCCCCAAGGCTTGCCAACCGCGCGCGTTCCCGCCAATGCCAGTATGATGGGCAGCGGCCTGGGGAGGGTCATACAATAGACTTTTGTTTTGATTGATTAAAAACCGCTTTATCAAGCACCTCGTTTTTTGTCCTTCGGCGCACGGCAGTTTGTTTCCTGCTGTGCGCTTTTTTGTTTTCTGCGACCAGCGCAAAAAAACAATTGGAATCGCGTTTCAGGAATTGATGTGCTTTTCCAGGATTCGCGCGGCGGCATCCACAAAGCTCGCGCAGGGGCGCTTGGCGTAATACTCGGCGTTGCGCTCGGAAGGGGCGGGTTTGGGCAGGCAGGCGGCCTTTTGCAGGAGGAGATTGCAATTGGTCGTCTCAAATTTTTGTTCGAATTCGGCTTTGAGTGATTTGACGAGGTCGTAGAGCTCTTTTTTGGCGCGCAAATCATTGGGCGCGTAATCGCCTTTGTGCGCGCCAGCGACGACGATCATGCCGCTGACTGTTCCGCAAATGCTTTTGTGATCGCCCATGCCCGCGCCAAATCCCGCTGCCAGGCGCATGGCTTTTTCGGTCGAAAGATTTAAAACATCGGCAAAAGCGCCAGCGATTGATTGCGAGCAGCTGTAACCCTCGAAAAAGAGCTTCAACGCTTTGTCAGCGCGCGGGCTCGGCGATTGGCTGTCGATTTGATTGTTTTCGTTCGCGTCCATGGCGGCAATAACTCCTTGTGTCTGGGGCGCGGACGAATCCACGCCTTGTTTATTTATTCCAGTATTTGCTCTTGAGGCGCGCGGTAATGCGGAACTTGGCGTTGGCGCGGCGCACCGGCTTTTGATCAGGCTTGGGGACGAATTCTTTTTTGGATTTTTTGCGAATGATCAGGCGAATCGGCACGCGTAAACCGAACGCTTCGCGCAGGCGATTGATGATGAATCGCTTGTAATCCTCGGTAATGCCCTCTGGCCTGTTGCATGTGATGCAGAAGGTGGGCGGGCGTTCCCCGATTTGCGCCATGTAAAAAAGGCGGACCGGATTGCCGCCGTAAAGAGGCGCCGGGTGGGCGTCGATGATCTGCTGCAAAAGATCGTTGATTTGCGGCGTGGGCAGGCGGGCTTTGAGGTGTTCGTCGAGTTCGCCGGCCAGTTTGAGGGCGCGGAAGACGGCTTTGCCGGTGAGGGCCGAGCCAAAGACGATGGGCGCGTAGGCGAGGAAGGGCAGGCGCTCGCGCAAGTCGGCTTCGAAGGGGCGCTGTTTGACGCCGGCGCCGTCGGCGAGGTCCCACTTGTTGACGAGGACGACCATGCCTTTGCCCTTTTCGACGGCGATGGAGGCCAGGCGCAGGTCCTGATCGACGGCGGCTTCGGTGGCGTCGAGGATGAGGAGGGCCACGTCGGCGCGGTCGATGGCCTTGAGGGCGCGCATGACGCTGAACTGCTCGACGCGGGCGCTGATGGCGTTTTTGCGGCGGATGCCGGCGGTGTCGGTGAGGACAAAGGCCTTGCCCTGGAAGGTGAGGCGGGCGTCGACGGCGTCGGTGGTGGTGCCGGGAATGTCGCTGGCGACCATGCGCTCTTCGCCGAGCAGGCGGTTGACGAGGGTGGATTTGCCGACGTTGGGGCGGCCGATGATGGCCACGCGGCAGACGTTTTTGTCGCTGTCGCGCGCGGTAGCGTCGGACTCGTCTTCCTCAGGGAAGCTCTCGATGAGCTCGTCCATGAAGTCGTCGACGCCGCGGCCGTGTTCGGCGCTGATGGCGTGCAAGGCGGGGAAGCCGAGGCTGTAGAAGTCGCTGGCCAGGCCCTCGATGGCGCGACGCTCGCTGTCGATCTTGTTGGCGGCGACGATGACGGGCTTGCCGCTTTTGCGCAGAAGGCGCGCGACCTCCTCGTCGGCGGAGGAGATGCCTGCCATGGCGTCGACGACGAGCACCACGCTGGTGGCCTCTTCGATGGCGAGTTGGGCCTGATCGCGCACGCGCTGCAGCAGCTTGTCGTCGGTGTCGGGGATGAAGCCGCCGGTGTCGACAAGGGTGAAGGCGCGGCCCAGCCAGGTGACATCGGCGTAATGGCGATCGCGCGTGACGCCCGGGATGTCCTCGACAAGGGCGCGGCGGCCGCCGGCGATGCGGTTGAAAAGTGTCGATTTTCCGACATTGGGACGGCCCACGAGGGCGACGATGGGGCGCGCGGCGATTGGGGCGGCGTCGAGAGCCAGGGCGCTGTCCTCTGCCTGTGTGTCGATGTCGGACTCAGGGGCGGCAAAGGGATCGGCGGGAGGCGGTGTGTCAGTCATGGGAGGCTCGGCTCGGTGGATCTGGTGGGCTGGAACGCGTGGGGGCGGTGGACGGGAGGGCGCGGGCGACGGCGCTAGTGGTCGCGGTAGCCGAAGCGCTTGAGGATGTCGGGGCGCTCGCTCCAGCGGCGTTCGACCTTGACGAGCAGCGAGAGATAGACGTGCGCGCCGAGAAGGCGCTCGATCTCGCGACGGGCGGCGGCGCCGATCAGCTTGAGCATCCGGGCGCCCTTGCCGATGACGATGGCCTTTTGGGAGTCGCGCTCGACGAAGATGGTGGCGGCGATGCGCACCAGACCGCCGATTTTGCCGGGCTGCACCGGGGCGTTGGGCTCGCGTTCGCTCTCGTCGAAGTGATCGATGGCCACGGCGGTCGAGTAGGGCACCTCGTCGCGGCAATGGCGCAGCACCTGTTCGCGAATGAGCTCGGCGACGATGGCGCGCTCGGCCTGGTCGGTCAGCATGTCCTCGGGAAAGAGCGCGGGGCCAGGCGGAAGAACGGCGCACAGGCCTTGGAGCAATTGTTCGATCCCGTCGCCCTTGCTGGCGCTGATGGGGAAGATCTCGGCGTCGGGCAGCGCGCGCCGATAGGTGTCGATGATCGGCAGCAGCAGCGGCTTGGGGATGAGGTCGATCTTGTTGATGGCCAGGATGACCGGCTTTCGCGCCGACTTGACCCGCTCGACGATCTGCGCCGTGACCTCGCCGATCTCGACTGTGTTGTCGCTCTTGATGGCCGGCTCGATGACGAAGAGCACCGCGTCGACCTCATCGATCGCAGACAGCGCCGTCTCGACCATGAACTGGTGCAGCGGGCCTTTGGGGCGGTGGACGCCGGGCGTGTCGAGAAAGGCGATCTGAAAGTCGGGTTCGCTGAGGACGCCGAGAATGCGGTTTCGCGTCGTCTGCGGCTTGGGGGAGACGATGGCCAGCTTCTCGCCGATGAAGCGGTTGAGAAGTGTCGACTTGCCGACATTGGGACGGCCGACGAGGGCGACGATGCCGGAGCGGTGTTCGGGTGCGTTCATGGGGCGCCTCGCGGGGCGGGAGGTGATCCGATCCGGGCGCTTGCCGGATCGCGGTGTGGGAGGGCGGCGCGTTCGAGGTGAACCCGCGCGCTGAAATGGCAGGACCCCACCGATTGCGCTCGGAAGGGTCCCGGGGTGACGACTCTTGAATGTGGGGCGCGTCAGGCCTGCTCGCTGATCACGACCGAGTCGAGCGTGACCTTGCCGTTGCCGGCGCGGGCGATCTTGGGGACGAGATCGAAGCCCTTCACGACCTCGCCGAAGATGGTGTGCTTGTTGTCGAGCCAGGGCGTCACGACTTCGGTGATGAAGAACTGGCTGCCGTTGGTGTTGGGGCCAGCGTTGGCCATGGCGAGCAGGCCCGGCTTGTCAAAGGTGTGGCCGTTGAAGAACTCGTCGGCGAAGCGGTAGCCGGGGCCACCCGTGCCGCGACCGAGCGGATCGCCGCCCTGGATCATGAAGTCGGGGATCACCCGGTGGAACAACGTGTTTTTGAAGAAGCCGCTATTGATGTATTGGCGGAAATTTTTTACTGTTTCCGGAGATTCTTTTTCAAAAA
>JAFVYB010000071.1 GCA_017500825.1 Myxococcaceae bacterium
CGTCAAAATACACGTCCGCGGAATAAAAATCAGCGAATTATTCGGGGGAGCCCGTTTGGGGGAGAAGTCGCGTTTTTGAATAAATTAAATCGAGCTAATTTGAGTCGAAATCAAATAAAAAAAATAAACCTGCCGCGCGCTCAAGCGCTTTTGAGCTGCCCCGCGCTGAAGCGGCATTTGAATTGCCGTGCGCCAAAGCACAAAAAAAAACAAAGGTGTGCGCTGAAGCGCAAAAAATATAAGGAATCGCGTCTTTTTAAAGCACTTTTTCGAACAATTCTCCGAGTTGTTCCAAAATTCTGGCGGTTTCCCTTGCTCCGCCCCATCGATTCGACTAGGGGCCGCGCGCCTTTTGACCGCATTTATGGACGATCTGTCCGCGACTTTCTCCAAATCCCCTTTCACCTTCAGGAAAGAGCTCATGAAATCAAAGAACAAAGAATTCTTTCAGCAATCGCCAGCGCCCGTGCGCCAGGTCTTTTGCAGCCGCACGCTCAATCTGCGCGCCATTCGCGCCATTGGCTATGACATGGACTATACGCTTGTTCACTACAATGTCGCCGAATGGGAGCGTCGCGCCTACGAACATGCCAAGGAGCACCTTTTGCAGGGGGGCTGGCCCGTCGAGTCGCTGGAGTTTGACCCGCAGCTCGTCGCGCGCGGCCTGGTGGTCGACACCGAGCTCGGCAATGTCGTGAAGGCCAACCGCTTTGGCTACGTCAAGCGCGCCATGCACGGCACGCGGACGCTCGATTTCGACAAGCAGCGAGAGGTCTATTCGCGCCTCGTCGTCGAGCTGTCGGACCGGCGCTGGGTCTTCCTCAACACCTTGTTTTCGCTCTCGGAGGGGTGCCTGTTTCTGCAGCTCGTCGACCTCTTTGATCAGGGCAAAATCTCTTCGCCGCTCGGCTACCTCGGCCTGTTCAAGCGCATTCGCCAGGTGCTCGACAGCACGCACATGGAGGGCCGGCTCAAGGCCGAGATCATGGCCGACCCGGCGCGCTTCGTCTGTCCCGACCCGGAAATGCCGCTCGCGCTGATGGACCAGAAGCACGCGGGCAAGAAGCTGATGCTGATCACCAATTCCGAATGGGAATACACGCGCGCGATGATGTGCCACGCCTTCGATCCCTATCTGCCAGAGGGGACGAAGTGGACCGACCTCTTCGACGTGATCATCGTCTCGGCCCGAAAGCCTGATTTTTTCCTCTCGCAGTCGCCGCTCTTCGAGGTGGTGAACGAGGAGGGGCTTTTAAGGCCAACAGCGCAGGGCCTGACGCGCGGCGGCATCTTCTGGGGTGGCAACGCGTCGCTCGTCGAGGCGCACCTGAAGCTCTCGGGCGAGGAGATCCTCTTTGTCGGCGACCACATGTGGGGCGATGTCAAAGTCTCCAAAAGCGCGCTTCGTTGGCGGACGGCGCTGATTCTGCGCGAGCTGGAGGAGGATGTGGCGGCGCTCGGCAAATTCAGCCCGGTGCAGACAAAGCTCGACAGCCTGATGGCCGAAAAGACGCGCCTTGAAGGACAGCTCACCTGGTTGAGGCTCTGCCTGCAGCGGTTGCGCCATCGCTACGGCCCGCCCTGCCCCATGTCGCGCCGCGAACTCGACGAATTGAGCGACGAGGTGCGCGCGCGGCTCCTCTCGCTCGACGAACAGCTGGCGCCTTTGGCGCAACAGGCCGGCGAATTGAGCAACCCTCTGTGGGGGCCGCTTTTGCGCGCGGGCAACGACAAGAGCCTGCTGGCGCGTCAGGTCGAAAGCTCTGCTGACATCTACACCTCGCGCGTCTCCAACCTGCTCTACTGCACGCCGTTTGCCTTTTTGCGCTCGCAACAGGGCTCTGAGCTCTCCTTCATCAAGGCCGATCCGCTGCCGCGCGAGACGGACGACTCGCAGCCGGAGGGGGTTTAGGGGCTGAGCGCGTGAAAAACGCGTGAGAGGCCAAGAGCGCGCCTGGAAAAGCCGACCATCCCCGCGCAGACAAAGCCGACGCGACGGGCTGGACAGCGGCGGCGCGAGCGCACCAGAAGACGCCCCCCTTTCCGCCCTTCAGGCCACAGCAAAGGAAAACGCCGCATGTCTCGAATCCTCATCATCGACGACAACGACACGATGCGTGAGGGCATCGCCCTGACCATTGCCAAAATGGGCCACGAGGTCGCCGTCTGCGCGAACGGCACGGATGGTTGCGCGGCGTTCGCCAAAAAGCCTTTCGACCTCGTCATCACCGACCTCAAGATGCGCCCCATCGACGGCCTGGAGGTGGTTCGCCGTATCAAGACGCTCGACGCGAGCGCCGCGATCATGGTCGTCACGGCCTATGGCACGGTCGAGACGGCGGTCGAGGCGATGAAGATGGGCGCCATTGATTTCATCGCCAAACCCTTCTCGCCCGAGGTCCTGCGCGTGAAGGTTCAACAGGGGCTGTCGATCGCCAACCTCCAGCGCGACTGCGCGCGACTGCAGACGCACAACGACCTGCTCTCCAAACCCCAGCGCGGCGAATCAGCGCTGAACGCCATCCAGGGCAAATCAGCCCCCATGCGCGCGCTCGCCCAGGCCCTGCGCAAGGTCGCGCCGACCGACACCACCGTCTTCATCGGCGGCGAGTCAGGCACCGGCAAGGAACTCGTGGCGCGCGCCGTCCACCAACTCTCGCCCCGCGCCGACAAGCCCTTTGTCTCGGTCCACTGCGCCGCGCTCGCCGAGTCGCTGCTCGAAAGCGAGCTCTTCGGCCACGAAAAGGGGGCCTTCACCGGCGCCATCAAGCGCAAGCTCGGCCGCTTCGAACTGGCCGACGGCGGCACCATCTTCCTCGACGAGATCGGCGAGATCAGCCCCGCCATCCAGGCCAAGTTGCTGCGCGTGCTGCAGGAAAAAGAAATCGAGCGCGTCGGCGGCGAGAGCACCCTCTCGGTCGACGTGCGCGTCATCTCCGCGACCAACCGCGATCTGTCTGCGGCCGTCTCTCAGGGCACCTTCCGCGAGGACCTCTTCTACCGCCTGCACATCGTCCCCCTCACACTGCCCCCCCTGCGCGAGCGCACGGGCGACATCCGCCTGCTCGCCCAGCACTTCGTCGACAAACACGCGCCGCGCCTCAACCGCCGCATCCGCGCGCTCACGAATGAAGTCCTCCATCGCCTGGAGGCCTACCGCTGGCCGGGCAATGTGCGCGAACTGGAGAACGCCATCGAACAGGCGCTCGTCTTCTGCGAGGGCGAAGCGCTCGACGTGGCCGACTTCCCCGCGCCGATTGTCGGCAAGGAACGCGACGCGGGCACGCCCACGGACGCGGCGCCCAAACTGCCGCCAACGCCCAACGCCACGATGGGCATCGACCTGCCGCCCGAAGGCATCAGCCTGCCCGACGCCATGGACGCGCTGGAACGCGAGCTGGTGACGCGCGCCTACGAACAGGCCAAAGGCGTCAAGACCGAGACCGCGCGCCTGCTCCACATCAAACCCACCAGCATTTATTACAAACTGGAGAAACATGGCCTCATCAAACCGGGAGAGAAATAACCGACAAAACAATCAAATAAAACACACACCAGACAAACATCCCGCGATCATCCCGCCCGCGGTCTCAACCTCAAAAATCTTCCGAACAAATCTTTCAAAGCCAAAAGCCCTGGCAGGGGCCGCCCCGCCGCGCGAAACCAACGCCAGGAACGCCGCCGCGTCCAACGCCCCCAAATGGGACGCTCAAACACGCGGAGTTTATTTATTAACCCATCCAACAAACCGTCTGTTGATTGCAAACTCATCCCAAAACAATCATTCCAACGCCTTTGTCGCCTGGTCTTGCCGCGGTCGAATTGATATTCAACCCTTTCAAGGCCTCCAAACTTCAGGCTTTCGCCGCTCGAAAATCACGTCTTGTGAGATGATGTCCTCGTTGATTCCGTGGCGCTTATCGAGTGATCGCGGACACCTGTCGGCGAGAGTGAATGATTGGCTGATTTGTCGGCGCCGCAGCGCGTGAAGACAGAATAGCCCTCGACGGTTTGATTGCCGTCAAAGACCTGGCACCACTCATCGCCTTCGATCAAAAGTCGCGACAGCGGCGAATCGCCATCCACGGGCCAGACAATGGTCCCCGGCTGATAGCGTTCGATAAACGCCTTCCAGCCAGCCCAGCCATGATACATCGAATAATAGGCGAGGGTGTGCGCGGGGGAGAGGATATTGGTGCGGCCATCAATGGCGACCGGGTGTAAGAGATGTCCGCGCGCGTCGCTCAGGCGATACATGAGATAGCCGCCTGTCCTAAAATCACTTAAAATTGGCTTCGGCAGTTGATTTTTAAAAATAAAATCGAGTGTGGCGTCAGGAAAAACCTCAAGCAGAAAAGGCTCTCGCGCCTGTTCAATCAAACGCGCGGCCAACAGGACAACACATAAAACCGAGAGACTCACCAGCGCGCCCAAACCAAAGCGCGAGGCAAAGATGTTGTTCCATCGATCAACGGCGCGGCCCAGTTTCTTTTGGAGTATGGGCACCAATTCATCTTCAACAAGGTCCGCGCCATTTTTGAGAATAAATGTCAGGGATGCCAGGGCCGTGAAGGGCAAAAACTTAATGGCGTAAGCGCCCAACAAAAAGAAGGCAGCGGTGACCGCGATCTCAAAGCGCGCGATCTTTTTGTTTTTGAGCGCGACAACGACAAAGAGAATGGCACAAATCGCGTAATAGCCAAAGAGCCGAAAAACAATGGTCATCGGCTGAAATTCGGCAATGTCGCCGCGAAACAGCCCGACGTGACCTATCTTTGAAAAAAAGGTCTGCCAGACGCCGAGACCATAGGGATTCACGAGCGTCCCGAGAAAGGCGATGGCGAGCGCCCATGCCGTGGCCTAGACGCGCGGCTTTGAAAATCCAAAGAGGAGACCGCCCAGATAGCCCATGCCGACAATCATGGCGAGGTGCGTGTTGGACCAAATCAAAAATATCAAAAAAATAAAAATGCCATATCTGAGTTTGAGACCATTTTTTTGAATCGATTCGGCGATGAGCGGGATGAGGGCAAAGAGAATGAAGGTGATAAGCTGCGGCCTGATGCTGGTAAAGGGATCAATAAAAACAAGAAACAAAACGCCTGCGAGCAGGGTCAAAAGCCACGAGCGGGAAAAATGGCGAAAGACAAAAGTCGCGACCGCGATCAGGCCAAGGGCTGACAAGCCCTGCAGCCACCACAGCCCGCGCAGGCCAAAATGTCGGTCAATCAGAGCATAGACGACTTCATTCGACCAGGAATAGGCGCGAAAGGTCTGCCCAAGGCCAAAATAATTCCAGTGTTCGACCTGCGGCACAGCGCCATGGTCGAGGATCCAGCGCCCGATGACGATGTGCCAGAAGAGATCGGGATCTTCGATGGGCGAAAACAATGGAGAAAACTGCCTGGCGCTCGCCAATAAAATCAGCGCCACGGACAGGACGCCAAAGGCGATGGAATTTGTATATCCAACGGTTTTCGGCGCCATGGTGTCCGCTTCTGGCGCGTTTTGATTGTCTGAGGTGACGGCAGGATTCATGGCGCATTATCCGCATAAAAAAGTGTCCGCGCCAAATGGAGCGCGGACAATAAAATTAAATCGGCGTGTTTGATGAAACCGCGACAAAGTCCCGCGCGTGGAGGGGATTTTATGGGGTGGCATTCACGCGTTGAGACGACTCGCCCAGCGCGAGGATTTTGATCTGCGCGATATTGACGTGGTTGAGCTCGCCATTGACGCCGCCGTTGCCGCCATTGCCGGTGTAATCGGCGAAATGCTGAAAGGCCGACATATTGATGGCCCGGCGCAAGTCGTTCTCGTCGCTGCCGACGCGGACGCGGTAGGTCTTGCCCTTCACCAGCGCGACGCGGGCGAGGGTGCTTTCCTTCCAGATGGACCAGTCGCCGCCGAGGGTGGGCAGGGCGAGGTAGCCGGTGGCCACGAGTGTCGCGGTCGCGGTGTCGAAGACGCGCACTTCTTTCACGCCGCAGGTAACGCTCGTGTTCAGCGCGCCCGTGCCGTTGGCGTAGACGAGCTGGACAAAGTGATCGCCGTCAAAGTCGGCGGTGAACTCGACCTCGGCAAAGTGGCCGTCGTCGCCCCAGCTGTTGCCCAGGTGTGTCCGGCCGTGCTCCTCGGAGATCGAGCCGCCAAAGAAGCTGAACGAGGCGGGGAAAAACTCCTGGATGCGCCAGCTGGCGGAATCCCTCTCGCCCCAGTAGCAGGCCGCGCGCGCGTGCTGAGAGGCGTTGTTGGAGCCTTTGAAGCGGCTCTGGACCGAGTAGCAGCGGGTCTTTTGCGCGTGATCGTCCGCCGTGGTGTCGACCCAGGAGGTGAGGCTGCCGCCGAGGTCTTTGGCCACGCGCACGCCGTCGCGGAACACGTCGTGGACAACGGCGCCCGTGTCTGACTCGCCGGCGCTGAAGCTCACCTTGATCTGGCCGTTGTCGAGATAGGCGCCGAGGTCGGGGATGGTCGGTGCCTTGGGCGCGAAGAGCTTGCGCCAGCCGCCATCGGCGAAGATCTCTGCGGGGGGGATGAAGGTCCAGGGCGCGGAGGCGACGGTGGCCGGTTCGGCGAGGGTGATGGCGATCGTGTTCGACGCGGCGAGGTCGGCGGTCGTCAGGAAGGCCGCGGGATCGGCGAGCGGCTGGCCATTGAGCGCGACAGAGGCGATCTCGTAGGCGCCCGGGTAGAGGCCGTCGGCACTCGTGGCGACAGGCGGCAGAAGGATCTCGATATCGAGCGCTTTGCCGCGCCAGTTGAGGCCCCTGAGCGCGATGGTGTCGCTGGCGGAGAAGAAGGCGTGGCGCAGGTGGCGCGTGACAAAAGGCTGAACGCGAACGCCGTCCAAGGCCGCCTCGACGCCGAAGATCGTGGACTGAACCATGGAGAGGTAGCCGGCGACGCTCCACAGCTGGCGCTGCGAATTGACGACTGGACCGGACATCGCCGGATCGCCGTCGTCGAACCAGGCCTTGCCGCTCATCAGTTCGAAGTTCTCCATGTTGGAGAGGTTGAGCGCGGCGGAGCGGACGAGCGACCAGACGCCGAAGCTGACGGCGCGGTCGTTCCTCACCTGGCGCGCGGCGTCGATCCAGTAGCCGACGACAAAGGGCCAGAAGGAGCGGTTGTGGTAGATGGGCGTCGCCTGCTGCTGCGGCCAGATGGTGGGCGGTCCCTTGCCGGTGTGCGGATAGGCGGCCACGGCGCGCGCGGCCTCTTCAGGACTGACGACGCCCTGCTCGACGGCGAAGGCGATGGAGAGCGCGTCGAACTGCTCGGTCGGCGCCGGGTCGAGGGTGTTGGTGGAGAAGGTGCTCAGTCGCCCGTCTTCGAGGAGGAAATGGGCGCGAATCCGCGTCGCGAGCGACTCAGCCCAGAGCTGGTAGCGCGCCGCTGTCTCTGTCTCGCCCTTTTCTGTGGCCAGCTCGGCGGCCAGGCGCATGGCGTTCAGGTGCAACAGGTTGGTCGAGAGCGATTTGGACATCGCGATCTGCGCCGGATCGTCCGCTGTCCACGCCGGGTAGGTCTGCTCGCGCCAGTCGAGGAAGGACTGCTCGCCGCTGTAGAGGCCGTCGCGCGCGTCGTGAATGGTGGCGCGGTCGTGTTCGAGGGTGTTGCGGATGGCCTCAAAGGCCTTGTCGCGAAACGCCGTCCGCTCGTCGCCATCGAGCCAGCTGAGAGCCGCGCGCGCGCCCAGTGCCCAGCTCACGCGGTCGGTCGAGACAGGCCAGCTGCCGCCGGTGCCCGTGTCCTGGACGATCTGCGTGTCGCCCCCCGAACGGCGCTCGGAGAGTTTGAACTCCAGCGAACGGCGCGAACGGCTCGGATCGACGCTCGCCAGCGCCAGGTCCACGGCAAAGGCTGTGTCGCGCGTCCAGACGTAGTGCCAGTTGCGTCCGGTCTCGAAGCAGCCGCCGCAGTCCACGCCCTGGCCGTTGTTGAAGGCGCCGTCGCTGATCGAGTCGACCGAGTTTTCGCGCGCCTCCTCCAGAGCCATGGCGAAGAGGGCGTCGAAGAGCGTGTGACCGCTGCGCAGGTAGGGCGCGCCCGGCTTTTCGCTGAAAACGCGCGGACTTGAGACACCGGCGCCGTCCATGGGCGCTCGCAGACTGGCCGTCGAGGCGAGCGAATAGGCGCGCAGGCCGTCTTCCTCGCTCACGATCCGCACATCGGCCCGACCGATCTCGGTGTCCTCGATCGCGGTGTCGTTGAAGGCGGGCAGCAGCCATTCGGCGCTCACCGCGGGAGACTCGATAACGCCCGAGTCCGGCGTCTCCGAGGCGTCTGGCGCGTCTGGTCCAACCGAGGCATCAGGGTCTTCTGGCCCAGGTTGGGTCGAGCCGTCGCCGTCGTTCAGATCCACGCTGGCGTCCATCGCGGCGTCCTCCTGGTCGGTTGATTCCCCGCCAGAACATGCAGGGCTGGCGAGCAAAAGGGCCGCGCAAAAGAGCGCGGGAGCGTCCGTTCGTTTCATCGCAGGTCCTCCAGGGAGCAGTGGGGCATGGGGCGGGGACATTCCAGACGCGGCGCGAGCTGGAGAAGCGAAACGCGGCATCGGCGGCGAACGCGAAGGCCCGGCTGCTTCAGAAGGTCACGCCCAGGGGGCGGCGGGCGCTCGTCCGACGGATGGTCCTGGCCAGGCGATCCTCCAGCGCGACGAGATCGAAGAGAAGGACCTCGTCGCCGGACGGCAGGCGCGCGCGGCCACGGCAGAGCGCGGCGGTCAGGGGGACATCCTCACCTGGCGCGGGCTCAAGTTCCGATTCGGGCATGGCCCCGGAAGAGGTCAACTCACACTCGGAACGCGTCTGAATGTCGGTCAGTTCGTGAATCGCCTCGACACTCACGACTCTCAGCGCCATCGCGCTTTCGCCGCTGTCGATCACGAGGAGCCGCTCTTCGGCCATGACCTCGGGCCACGGCGCGACCCCGCTGTCGACAAGGAGCTCCGGCGCGACCACGGCCAGGACGCGACCGCGCAGGTTGGTGGCGCCCAAAATGGCGCGCGGCGCTCTCGGCACTGGGGAGAGGGGCTGTGGTTTGACGACCTCGCGCACCCGGTCGAGGGGCAGGGCGAAGCGCTCGTTGAAAAGGTTGAAGATGATGGCTCGCACGGCGGGCGCCCCTAGATCGGGCAGGGTGAATCCGCAAGGCGCGCGGGATCGGAGAACGCGGCACGGGGGAAGCCCGCGGGCGGCGGCGTGCGCACCTTGGATCGCGCGTGAGAAGGGAGGAGCGATGGCCTGGACAATCGCGCTGATCCTGCTGGGCAACTGGGTGGTCGGCCTCTTCAGCGGCGCTGAGCTCGGACTGTGGCTGCACGGATTTTTGGTCCTGGCGCTCTCGTCGCTCACCATCGGCGCGCTTCAACTCGCCAGGCGCCATCCCCTCGGTCGGACGCGCGGGCACCTCCGCCGCTAACAAGGCGCGCCTGTCCCAAAACAGCAACGTCCCTGAAGGCGACATCACGCGCGGCGCATCTTCAGCGCCTCTTCAGCGAGGCATTCCGAAGAGAGGCGAATCCGGGCGAAGCAAAACGCGCCGTCCTCAGTCGAACAGCGCGCGCTCGCGCAAATCGCACGCCTCGCAGTCCTGAACGCCCGCCTCGCCCGCCGCTGCGTCCTCTGGCTTGGGGGGTTGCTGCGCCTGCTGCCGCGTCACTGGCGCGTCGGGGGGCCGGGGAGGACCGCGCACGCCACATCCCAGGGCCACGCCCACACTCAGCGCCGCGAGCAGGCGCCAGAGCCGTCTCAGAGCGTTCCGTCGCCCGCGGGTCGCTCTCCCCACGCCGTCCTGAACGCCAGGCATCAGTAGATGATCCCGAACCAGCCGCGGACCATGTGCGCCGTGCCCGCGTCCAGGTCTTCAAGCCGGTTGTTGAGGCCGGAAAGCGGGAAGAGGACGCCGTAGCCGACGCCGGCGACAAAGCCGTCGCCAGAGACGTATTGCGCGCCGAGGTCGATCTCGATGCCGAGGTCGGCGTGACCGCTCAGTTCGCCGCTGCTGTCGATGATCGACGAGGGCGTCGAGCTGCCGAAGAGGGCGCGCGAGTAGATGAAGTTGGCCCACACATCGAGGCCGCTGATGATTTCGTAGCGGATGCCCGGCTTGATGTAGATGGCGTCGGTCACGCCCTGCAGCAGCTCGCGCCAGAGGATGAGGTCGACCTGATAGGCGCGGTTGAAGCGGAAGTTCGTCACCCTGTCGTCGAACACGGCGCACTGGTCGGAGAGGCAGAACTGGGGTCCGTCGATGATGCCCGCCTCCACGTCGCCGCTGCGCCCGGGGCTGTTGCCCATGCCCGCGCCCTTGTCGCCCGAGGCAAAGCCGGCCTCCAGGCTGATCGAGAGGCTGGGAATCGGCAGGAATTCGCCGCGCGCCACGCCGCCGAACTGCATCACCGAGATGTCCTGCCCCTCGCCGTCGTCGAGCGCGCTCGTGCGCACGTCCTCGATTTTGCCAAAGATGCCGGCCAGCTCGATCTCGGCCTTCCAGCGCTTGGACTGAAACTTGAACCAAAGGTCGGGGATGTAAAACGACGCCTTGCGCGCCACGTAACCGAGCTCGGCCGTGTCGCCACTGATGTCGCTCCCTGTGTGGAAGTCAGCCGCGTCGTAGGACTGGGTGCGATAGACGAAGTAGAGGCCGTAATTGATGATCGACTGGCCCGCGCCCAGCTTGCGCTGAATTTCGAGCTCGGTGTCGCGCCGGGCCACGCTCAGGCCGTAGTCGCGCGCGTCGTCCGACTGCTCCAGGTCGACCGCCTGTCCAAAGAGTTCACCGCGCCGCGTGCTCGTCGGTCCCTCGGAGACGAAGTCGATGAAGGGGACGATGTAGTGGCCGGCCAGCGGCATGGAGACGAACATCAGTCGATCAACGCTGTCGCCCAGATCGCCGCCGCCATAGTTGGAGGTGATCGACTCGCCGCCCGAGTTGGTCAGCATGCCCATGCCCCAGTGGCTGCCCATGCGGCCGAAGAGGAACTGACCTATCGGCGTGACCACCTCGCCATAGACGCGGCGGGCGATGATCGAGTCGCTCAGCCAATTGCCGCCCTCGCTGGGGTAGGCCTGATTGCGGGCGGCCACGGCGAACAGCTCGTTGTCGTTGGGGCCAAAGACGCCGTCGGGGGTGGCGCCGAAGATCAGGTTATCGAACACGTCGAGCTGGGCGTGCAGGCGCACATCCTCGCTGATGTTGAGGGTCGGCTGGATGCGCCAGCGCATGTTGACATCGGCCAGCGTCTTGCCGTCGCGCGCGGGCCTCGGGAACAGGTAGTTGCCGCTCGGGTCGGCGCCGCGTCCCAGGTCGAGGTTGTAGAAGAGCTCTGGGCGCACGCGGAAATAGCCGTCGATTTCGAGGAGCTCGAGGCGCGGCTTGTCCTCTCGATAGACATAGGAGTCTTCGAGCAGGCGGCTGGCCGATTCGGCCTCGATTTGGGCGCGAATCTCGGCGCGCAGCTTCTGGCGCTGTTCGTCGAGCGAGGCGTTGAGCTCCTCCATCAGCTCGCGCTTGATGAGCTCGCGTTCGGCCCGGGAGATCTGGGCGCTCGCGCCAGGCATCGCCGGCGCCTGAGCCTGTCTGGAGCTGACCCTGTCCGCGTCCGAGGCGCTCTGGCCGGCATCGGCACCAGGAGAAGAGGCCTTTTCGCCCGCGATGTCCTTTTTCTCGGCGTCCGCCTGCGGCGCGGCTGGGGTGGCGGCACTCTGGGACGGCGCGGCGTCGCTTGGGGTGGCGGTCTGGGCGAGTGGCCCGAGGAGCCAGAGGGAAAAGACGAGGGATGAGATCACGCGAGTGCTCCTTGGCGAATCCTTTGAGAGGAGGAGGGAGGGCGGCGGAGAGCGGTGTCGTCCGGGGCCGAGCCCCCCGAGGGCAGACAAAAGGCCGCGCGCCTTAGCACGCAGCCCAGGGGCGGGCAAGGCGGCGCGACGCGCGCCAAATCTTCCGAAAAACACCTCTAACCAACTGATTTTATTGAGGTTTTTTGGGGGATGGACGGCATGCGCAGGGCCTGCGGTGACACTTTTCGGCGGGCGCTGAGCCCCGGTTCGGCGACAGGGAAGAGATCTTTCGTCGCCCAAGTCGAAAGCCTAGGGTGCCCGCCCTTTTTGAGCCCCCTTTGTCCGCCCCGAGGAGACGGGGGAGGAGCCACGCGAGCATGTCCCAACATCCGATCGTCCCGACCAGAGCCCCCCGCCCTCTGGCAGCCCGCGCGCTGACCCTCATCCTCCCGCTGACCGTCCTCGCTGGCTGCGCGCGTTCCCTGAGTTTTGGTCCCACAGGAGAAATCACCGACCCCGCGATTCTGATGGCGCGCCTCGACGCCCAGGCACGCGAACGCCGCACGCTGCAGTCGGAGGCCAAGGTGCGCATTCGTTCGCCAGAGCAAAACGGCAGCGCCGACGCCCTCATCGCCGCGAAGTGGCCCGACGAACTGCGGATCGGCCTGCTCAACTTCTTCGGCAAGCCCGTCGCCGACATGCTGTCGACCAAAGACCACTTCCAGCTGCACGACATCGAGCGCCGCGCCGTCTATCTGGGCGCGCCCACGGCCGACAACCTCGCCCGCCTCCTCGCCGTGCCCATCGCCCCCGCGGACGCCGTCCAATTCCTCCTCGGACTGTCACCGCGCATCGAGGCGACAAAGGCGGCGCTGTCGATCGATCACCAAAGGCGCGCCTATCGCCTGGAACTCACCAACTCGGCCCAAAACGAGCGCCAGACGATCTTCGCCGACACCGAGACGCTGCGCATCGTGCGCGTCGAGCGGCGCGGCAGCGGCCACGGTTACGACCTCGATTTCGAGGACTTTCAGCGCGTCGACGCCATCGACCTGCCCTTTCGACTGCGCTTCTCCGCCCTCGACGGACAGGGTCAGACGCGCGGCATCGATCTGACCGTCCAGCAGCGCGAGGTCCGCCTCAACGCGCCGACGCCCCCCAGGACCTTTGAGCGGCGCCTGCCTCCCGGTGCCCGACCTGTCGACCTCGACATGACCGCGCCGCCACGCCTGGAGCTTCCCGCCGCGCCCGCCTCGCGCCCTGACAACGCCCCCTGAAGCCGCGCCCTGCGACCTCGATGCCAACTCGGCGCGGGCGACAAATGCCGGCCATTCACGCCTTGAAAAGGAACCGCGCCTGACTACAAGGGCACGCCCTTTTTGGGGGGCCTGACCGGGGGGCTGACGATGGTCCCCGCGCTTTTTCTTATGGAGGTTGTGTGTCCGCCCTCGACTCGCTGCTGAGCCAACTCGACCCGAAACGCCTGCCCCGCCACGTCGGCATCATCATGGACGGCAACGGCCGCTGGGCAGAGGCCCGAGGGCAGGATCGCCTCGTCGGACACCGGGAGGGCAGCCGCTCTGTGCGCGCCATCACCCGTCTCTCGCGCCGTCTCGGCATCCGCGCGCTGACGCTCTACGCCTTCTCCAGTCAGAACTGGCAGCGTCCCGCCGAAGAAGTCGCCGGCCTGATGGCGCTCCTGCGCGAGTATCTCGTCGGCGAGCGCGACGAAATCATGGACAACGACATCCGCCTGTCGGCCCTCGGCGATCTCGACAAACTGCCACGGCTGGTGCGCGAACCTCTCGACGCGCTGATGGCAGAGTCAGCTGGCAACCGCTCGATGACGCTCTCGCTCGCCCTCTCCTATGGCGGCCGCGATGAATTGCTCATGGCCTGTCGCGCCCTTCTCGCCCAGGGCTGCGCGCCCGGCGAACTCGACGAGGCCCGCTTCGAGCAATGCCTCTACACGGCTGGCCTGCCGCCCCTCGATCTCGTCATCCGCACGAGCGGCGAATTGCGCCTGTCGAACTTCCTGCTCTGGCAGAGCGCCTATGCCGAGCTGCACTTCACCGAGGCCTTGTGGCCTGACTTCCGCGAGGAAGCCTTTGTCCGCGCCCTCATCGACTACCAGGCGCGCGAGCGGCGACTTGGCCTGACGAGCGCCCAGGTCCACAGCACCGCGATGAAGCTCGCCTGAGGCGCGCAGGAGAGCGACGCGTTTGACGTTGGCCCCTCTGCCGCGCCGAGTCAGCGCCCAGCCCTCAGTGCCGCGCCCTGTCGCCTTCTCCCCTGCCCCAACGCCGCGGCGCCCACCGACGCACCCGAACACACATCAAATCCATCTTCCCCACTCGATCCGCGAGGCTCACCGCCGTGAAGGAAGTCAACAAGAACCTGCTGATCCGCATCGCCTCGGCCGCCGTGCTCATCCCCGTCGTTATCGGCTGCCTCTATCTGGGGACGGTGGCCACGGCCGTCTTCCTCGCCATCGCCTCGCTGCTCATGGCCCAGGAGTTCTGCGCCATCACCCTCAAGCGACACGACTTTGGGCAGGTCCTCGGCATGATCGCCGCCGCGCTGCCCGCGCTCTTTTTCGCCTTTTGGCCGGAAATCTCACTCCAGCTCATCGCGGCCGCCTCGGCGCTGCTCCTCATCGCGCTCTTCATCACCTACCTCTTGCGCGGCCCCCTGCCCGAAGCGCCGGTGCGCGTCTCGCTCGTCTTCACGGGATTTTTCTACGTCGGCGTGCTGCCCAGCTGCCTCGTCGGCCTGCGCGCGCTGCCGGATGGCCTGGCCTGGGTTTTCCTCGCCTTCCTGCTCACCTGGAGCAACGACACGGGCGCCTACGCGGCTGGACGCGCTCTGGGCAAACACAAGCTCTATCCCGCTGTCTCGCCCGGAAAGAGCTGGGAAGGCTTCTTCGGCGGCATGGTCGTCACCGTCGGCGCCGCGTTTTTGGCGAGCGCCACCTTCCTGCCCTCCCTCGCCTGGGGCGACGCGCTGGCCATCGCCCTGCCCGTCTCGTTCCTCGGCCCCCTGGGCGACCTCTCCGAATCGATGCTCAAGCGCGCCTACGGCGTGAAGGACTCGGGCAAGACCATTCCGGGCCACGGCGGCGTGCTCGACCGACTCGACGCGATGCTCTTCACCGCGCCCTACGTCTACCTCTACGCCAAGTGGGCCATGCTCTGACCAAAGACAGGCGCCGAGCCGCGAAAACCAGCGAAGAGCGCCTCTTTGGCGAGCGCCCCAAGGTGGGTCCGTCGAAGGACCGCGCGCGAAATTTCAAGGCGCGTCCCCGGTGTTCTTCCGCCTCAGAGGGACGCCTTCCCCGCCGTCCAATCGCCCCACGAGACGTGGCGCGGGGTCCCTCCCCCCGGCGACAACCCGGCCCCAAAATCGCCTGTGGCGGTCGTTGACTTCCCCGAGAGGGGCCACCTAAGAGTCCGCCGCTTTTTGCCCCCCCCCCATTCGCCCCCTGCCCGTCGGCGCGGGGGTCTTTTGTCAAGGAGTTGTTCAGGTGTCCTACAAACAGAAGCGCAAGGAAATCAGTGAGCCCGATCAGTTCATCAAGACCTCCACCGAGTATTGGAGCGTGGCCGCGGCCAACAAAAAGCTGATCATCTCGGTGGCCTGTGGACTCCTGGCGCTCGCCATCGTCGTCATCGTCCTCTCCAATATGTCGAAGGCCAAAATCCAGGCTTCGGGCGAGGCGCTGGCCGCGGCGCTGACGCTGGCTGAGCGGCCGATCAAGGGCGATCCCAGTGCTGTCATGGCCTCCGAGGACCTCGCGCCATTCGAGACGCGCCAGGCCAAATACGAGGCGATCGAGGCAGCCCTCACCAAGCTGCGCGACGAGCACACCGGAACGCGCGCCGCCAGTACCGCCGCCTACTACCTCGCCGACGCCAAGCTGCAGCTGGGCAAGGCCGAAGAGGCCGACAAACTCTACGAGCTCTACATCGCTGGCGCCAAAGCTGGCTCGCCGCTGCGCCTGATGGCCCTCGAAGGCCGTGGCTATGTCGCCGAACAGCGCGCCGACGCGAACGCGGCGCTGGCCTTCTTCGAACAGATGGGCAGCGAGGCGAAGGGCGAACAGTGGAAGGCCAAAGCCGCCTATCACCGCGGGCGGATGCTCGTCCTCAAAGGCCAAAAGGCGGAGGCGGCCGAGGCTTTCGCCAAGATCGGCAAGGACTTCACCAAGGCCACGTCGATCAACATGCTCGCACAGGAGCGGCTGGCTGTTTTGGCCACCGAGGGCGTTCGCCCGCCCGCCGCCGCGACCGACACCAAGGCCGCACCCTGATTCACACCCAGGCGCCCGCTGACAGGAGCTCAAAGTCGGCCTGACCGCCGATCACCTCCCGACGGGCACAGGCAAAGCCACCGTTCCCGCTGCCCACCGCTGATTTGGGCGCGGGAATTTCGTTTTGCAGCGGCGCTGCCACGCGCCTGAAAGGCTCTCTGTCGATGCAGACGAACGCGACCAAACTCCGCCTCGGGATGGCTCTTGTGGGCTCGGCCCTCGTCCTGTCGGCGTGCGCGGGCGCCCAGGCGACAGCTGCCGCGAAGCTCAACCAGGCGCGGGCGCTGACACAGGCCTCGCTCGACGAGAGCGCGCCCGAGAAGGCCTACTCCGTCCTCTGGTGGCACAAGGTCGAGGGCACCTCCCAGCGCCCCTACAAGCCTGTCGAATTGGCCGCCCCCGAGTTCGATCCGACGAGTGGCAAGGTCTTCGCCGCCACGCGCGACGGTTTTGTGACCGCCTTTTCCGAGAAGGGCGAGCGGCTGTGGGAGCGCGAGATCGGCGGCCCCTTCAACGCCGGCCCTCTGTTCGCCGACGGGACGCTCTACGTGGCGAGCGCGAGCGGTCAGATGGCGGCCCTCGATCCCGTGACGGGTGAGACGCGCTGGACCTACAGCACGCCCGACGCCTTCCTGACGCGGCCGGTGGTTGCCGGCGATCTCGTCCTGGCCATGACTGCGGCCGACACCCTGCTCGCCCTCGACCGCGCGACTGGCACCTGGCGCTGGCAATACAAGCGCGACCTGCCACCGGGGCTCACGCTCTTTGGCGCGGCGCGACCCGCGGTGAAGGGCGATCGCGTCTTTGCCGGGTTTGCCGATGGCCACGCCGTGGCGCTCGACCTCAAGACGGGCGGCGTCCTCTGGGAAAAGGAACTCTCGCGCGCCAAGGCCTTCCGCGATCTCGACGCCGATCCGGTGATCGACGAGCGCGGCAACGTCTATTTCGCCTCCAACTCGGACGGCCTCTTCTGTCTCGACGCGGCCACGGGCGAGGCGCGCTTCAGCCAGCTCAGGCCGGGCCTCACCGTCCTCGCGCTCAACGAGGCGGGCGACAAAATCTACGCCGGCGGCCAGGGCTTCGTCGGTCTCTTCGAGACGACGGGCGGCAAAATGCGCTGGGGGCGGGAACTGACGGGAGACGCCATTGTCACAGGCCTGACGCCGACGAACGGCCAGCTCATCGCGGTCAGCGGCGCGCATCCCATGCTGATCATCGAGGAGGAGACCGGTCGCGTCCGACGCGCCTTCCAACCTGGCCATGGCGTGTCGGCGCCAGCGCGGGCGGGAAACCTGGGCGAGGCGTTCGTGCTCTCCAACCGCGGCTATCTCTACGGACTGGCCCTGCACCCGTGAGGCGTCCGTCCACAAAGGAGCGTTGAGATGTCCCCCGCGCAGGAGCCCGCCCAGGTCGACAGACGCCTTGTCCGCGTCGTCGCGGCGCTGATCTTCGACGGACAGAGCGTCCTCGTGCAGCAGCGCCCGGCCACCAAGCGGCACGCCCTGCTCTGGGAGTTTCCCGGCGGCAAAGTCGAGGTGGGTGAGAGCGAAGAGGAGGCTTTGGCGCGCGAATGCCGGGAGGAGCTCGGCGTCGAGATTCGGGTGGAACGCCTCGAAGAGCGCGTGCGCCACGCCTACCCCGACTTCGACATCGACCTGGCGCTCTACCGCGCGCGCATCGAGCGCGGCGAAGTGAGGCGACTGGAGGCGGCAGAGATCCGCTTTGTCCCCGTGCGCGAGCTCGCCTTGCTGCCCTTCACCGAGGCAGACCGCCCCTTTGTTCGGCGGCTGGCTGGCCAGGACGCGACGCGCGGCTGACTTCCGTGTCGTTCGCAGGCCTGGACGCTCTGAACGAGACGCGGCGCCCTGTCTTTTTCGCGCCCTTTCCAAAGGAACGCCCGTGAACATCCTCCTCGTCTCCATGAACCGCCTGGACGTGCCCTTTCCGGTCTACCCGCTGGGGCTCGACTACGTGGCCGGCGCCCTGCCCGAGCGCCACCGCGCCCGCATCCTCGACCTGTGCACCTGCCCTGTCGGCGCCGAAGAGCCGCTCCTCGTCGAGGCGACGCGCGACTTCACGCCCGGCGCTGTCGGCCTGTCGATTCGCAACATCGACAACACGGACGTGGCCGAGCTGAAGAGCTTCCTTGGCGACATGCGCGCCGCGGTCGACGCCATCCGCCGCGTGACGAGCGCCCCAATCATCCTCGGCGGCGCGGGCTACACGCTCTTTCCTGGCGAGCTTTTGCGGGAACTTCGCGCCGACTACGGCGTGGTCGGCGAGGGCGAACGCCTGGGACAGCTCCTCGACTGCCTGGAAAACGGCGGCGGCCCCGACGAGGCGGCCCGACTACCCTTTGTCGCCGTGCGCGGCATGAGCGCGCCAGGTCCCATCGCCTGGGAGGGCAAGGCCACCCTTCGCAGTCCCCCGAGCCTCAACCCCAGCCTCGGCCACTACCTCGCGCGCGGCGGCATGCTGAATCTGCAGACCAAGCGCGGCTGCCCCTTCCGCTGCGCCTACTGCACCTATCCGGCGCTTGAAGGCCGCTCCATGCGCCTCTTCGATCCGAAAAGCCTGGGCCGCGAGGCGCGGGCGCTTGAGGAGGCGGGTGCCCGTTACATCTTCATCACCGACTCGGCCTTCAACGCCCACATCGAGCACAGCCTCGAAGTCGCGCGACAGTTCAAGGCGCACGGACTGACCATTCCCTGGGGCGGCTACTTCGCGCCGCGGCGCCCCCCCGACGGCTACTACGACGAACTCAAAGCCTGCGGGCTGACCCACGCCGAGTTCGGCACCGATGTCCTCAGCGAGTCGATGCTCGTGAACGTGGGCAAGGCCTTTGGCGTCAGCGATGTGTTCGCGGCACAGAAGGCGGCGCGGACTGCGGGCATCCACACGGCGCACTTCATGCTGCTCGGCGGTCCGGGAGAGACGATCGCCACCATCGACGAGACGCTCGACAACTGCGAGTCGCTCGAAGGCGCGGTGCTCTTCTTCTTCTGCGGGATGCGCGTCTACCCGGGCACGCCGCTCTTCGAGGTGGCCGTGGCCGAAGGCCAGATCTCCGCCGGCCAGAACCTGCTCGAACCCGTTTTCTACAAACCCAGGGGCCTGAGCGACGAAGCCATCCTCTCCCGGGCCAGAGCGCGCGCGGGTGGCCGGACGCATTGGGTCGTCGGTTCGGGTGGCGACAAGGTCGCACGGCTCGTGGCGCGCATGCACCTGCGCGGTCACGTCGGTCCTCTCTGGGAAAAGCTCGCGCCCTGACAGCGCCGCCGCGCCAACACGCCTCGAACGCCCACCGGCGCAAAGGAGTCTCCCCTGTTCAGCGACATCCAAGGCAACACGCTCGGCCTCAAGCCAGCCCAGCTCGACCGCCTGCGCCACACCTTTCGCCGCCGCGTGCCGCAAAACGAAATCATCTCGCCAGAACTGGCCCGCCACCTGAGCGAACTGGCGCGCGAGCTCAACCGCCAGCTGGGCGTCCTCATCAACCGCAAGGGCGAGATCGAAAGCCTTGTCGTCGGCGACTCCAGCCGCCTCATGCTCCCCGACATCGGTCGCGCCCGCGCCGGACAGTTCCGCCTCCGCGGCCTCAGGCTCGTCCACACCCACCTCAAGGGCGAACCGCTGACGCATGACGATTTGACCGACCTCGCGCTCCTCAGGCTCGACCTCATCGCGGCCATCGCCGTGCGCCCCGACGGCCTGCCCGGCGCCATCGATTACGCCCACCTGCTCGCGGAGAATCCCAAGGGCGAACTGTGGAAGCTCGATCGCCTGGCGCATGTGAACGCCGCCGACATCGGTCTCGGTCAGCTCATCGCGGGTCTGGAATCGGAGCTCTCGCGCTCGGCCAAAGCCCAGAAAATTGGCGACAGAGAGCGCGCCATTCTCGTCGGACTCTCCACCCGCGGCAGGCAGGCGGCAGAGGAGTCGATGGCCGAACTTCGGGAACTGGCCCACTCGGCGGGCGTCGAGGTCCTCGACTGCCTCATCCAGGCGCGGCGCGAAGTCGACCAGCGCTACTTCATTGGCCGCGGCAAGCTGCAGGACCTGGTGCTGCGCTCGATGCAGAAGATGGCGACGATGATCATCTTCGACGCCGACCTGTTGCCCTCGCAGGCGCGCCACATCGCCGACGAGACGAGCCTCAAGATCCTCGATCGCACGCAGCTCATCCTCGACATCTTCGCCGCGCGGGCCACGAGCGCCGACGGCAAGCTGCAGGTCGAGCTCGCCCAGCTCAAATACCTGATGCCCCGCCTCGTCGGTCGCGACACCTCGCTCTCCCGCCTGATGGGTGGCGGCGTGGGCGGACGTGGTCCCGGCGAGACCAAGCTCGAAATCGACCGGCGACGCGCGCGCGAACGCATCAACGCGCTGGAAAAAAAACTGCGCTCGATCGCCGACTCCCGCGCCATCCGCCGCCAGAAGCGAGGCCGCCGCGACCTGCCCGTCATCTCGATCGTCGGCTACACCAACGCTGGCAAGTCGACCCTGCTCAACGCGCTGACCCACAGCGACGTGCTCGCCGAGTCCAAGCTCTTCGCCACGCTCGATCCGGTCAGCCGCCGCCTGCGCTTCCCGCGCGAGCGCGAGGTCATCATCACCGACACCGTCGGCTTCATCCGCGACCTGCCGGCCGATCTCGTCAACGCCTTCCGCGCCACGCTCGAAGAGCTCCAGCAGGCCGACCTGCTCTTGCACGTCATCGACGCCTCTGACCCGCGCTTCGAGGAGCAGTGCGCCGCCGTCGAAAAAATCCTCGGCGAGCTCGACCTTCTCTCGACGCCGCGCCTTCGCGTCTTCAACAAGTGCGACCTTTTGCCCAAAGGAACCGCCCTGCCTCCGGACGGCGTGGCCATTTCGGCGGTTGAGCGCAGCGGTTTTCCGACGCTCCTCGAACGGGCCGAGCGCATCCTCTGGCGCGAAGGACACAGCGACGCCCTCGTCACCAACGCCTCTCTCTCGACCGACGACGCGCCTGACGACGAGACGGACAGCGTTCCCGGCGACGCCACCTGCGATTTTGACGTTTCCGACACTCCCGACGATCTCAACGCCCCGCGCGTTCCCGACGCTTTGGACGGCTGAGCCGCGACGACGACGCCCAGGAGTCCCAGATGCCCCACGCCACCCATCAGGATTGGCTGCGCGATCCCAACCTGCGCACGACCTCCTCGCCGATCCTGCGCGCCCTCAGACCCAAAGAGACCCCCAGACGGCGCATCGATCGCCTCAGACTCCTCGTCTGGCACACCCTGATCGAGTTTCGCGGCGAGAAGATCGCGCTGCGTTCAGCGGCGCTCACCTACATCACCCTGCTGTCGATCATTCCGCTGCTCGCGGTGGCCTTCGCCGTCATCCGCGCCATCGGGCAGGACGAGCTGCGCGAACTCGTCCACGAATTCATCTTCACCAACCTCGTGCCCGGCACCGCCGAACAGATCGGCGGCTACCTCGACACCTTCATCGCCCGCGCCAGCAGCGGCGCCCTCGGCGGCCTCGGCGGCTTCTTCCTGCTCGTGTCGGCCGTGACGCTGCTCAACAACATCGAGCTGTCGCTCAACGAAATCTGGGGCGTCCAGCGCAACCGCTCCCCTCTGCAGCAGGGCCTCATCTACTGGTGCGTACTCACCCTCGGCCCCATCCTCGTCGGCGTCAGCCTGCTCATGGGCGGCGCCATGCGCGCGCTCATCGAGCAATCCATCTACGTGCCGCGCCCGCTCTTCACGCTGGTGCCCCTGACCACGACCGTCCTCTTCTTCGCCCTCGTCTACATCGCCACGCCCAACGCCCGCGTCCGCCCCCTGCCCGCCCTCATCGCAGCCTTTGTCAGCGGCATTGTCTGGGAGGTGGCCAAGCACGCCTACGCCTTCTACACGGTGCGCAGCATCAGCTACAGCGCCATCTATGGCTCGCTCGGCGCCATCCCCCTCTTCCTGCTCTGGATTTATCTGAGCTGGTTCATCTTCCTGACGGGCGCGCGCCTGGGATTCGCGCTGCAACACGCCATGACCGGCACCCCCTGCGATCCCCGTGTCGGCGACGGTCGGGCGCGCGAGCTCCTCTACGTCCGCGTCGCCCTCGGCGTGACGAGTGACTTCCTCGGACACCGTCCCCCACCGACGAGCAAGGCGCTGGCTCACGCGCTCGAACTCGACAAGGCCTACGTGGAAGAAGCCGCCCGCGCGCTCGTCGAGGCAGGACTTTTGGCCAAAGGAGCAGGAGAAGGGCTCGTCCCCATTCGACCGCCGAACAAAATCGTCGTGGCAGACATCGTCCGCGCCGCCAAATCGCGCCCCGCGCCGAGCGAGGCACAGTCAAACGCGCTCGTCGCCGCCTCCCCGCTGCTCACACTCTTCGAAGAATCCGATCTCCACGGCATGGCGCCGCTCGAACGAATGACGCTGGCCAAGCTCGCCGCGGAGATCGCCCAAGGCGCCTCCTAGCCTTCCAGAAGCCCGCGCCATCGACCGCGCCAAATCCGTCCAACCCATTGAATTTCTTCAACTTTTCTGAAAGTGTCGGCCACTCAAGCCGAGGCGCCGCAAGTCGCCCCCTCCCGGAGCACGCCATGCTGAAGAGCGATCTCGTCAACCTCCTCATTCAGAAGCGCGGCATCAGCCAAAAACAGGCAGAGCAGGCGATCGAACTCATCTTCGGCGGCATGGCGCGCGCGCTGATCCAGGGCGAAAACATCGAAATCCGCGGCCTGGGGTCGTTCCACCTCAAGGAATACAAGGGCTACCGAGGACGCAATCCGAGGACGGGCAAGGTCATCCCGGTGGGCGCCAAACGCGGCGTGCTCTTCCGCTGCAGCAAACAGATGCGCGACCGCCTCAACCGCCTGCCGCTGTCCGACGAGTGAGCGCGTCCACGGCACCCTTCCAGCCAAGGACACCGCCAGACCTCTCGCTGCCCGGCCCACCTCCTATCTGGGCCGCTTTCCCCTTGCGCCGCATCAGCGCAGCTTGTCCTCACATGCCGCGTCGCGCCTGTGGATTCGCGCCCCATCGCCGCCTTCGCCCCAGTCGAGCCAGGCAGCCGCAGAGAGGCGCTCGCGGGCAGAGCGCGGACTGTCTTCAGACGCAACCAGATGGGGCAGCCTTGAAGGAAGGGGGATGGCGATGGCGGAGATCGATCCAGTCTGTGGCAGACAGGTGGAGAAGCCCACCGAGGAGCTCACGTTTCACCACAAGCGGCAGCGCTATCACTTCTGCTCGGAACGATGCCTGAAGGCCTTTGAACGGCGCGTCGAAAAGGAACGCCTGCAGGAACTCGCGCGCGCCGGCGCTCTGCTCTCCAACGGCAGGGTGCGCTGGGGGCTGGCCTGAGGCGTCCAACCGCAAGCGACTCTCGAATGGCACGCCGCCGGGCCAATCGTTCGGAGGTTTCGCCAGAGAATCCACGCGCCGTGTCCAGGGATTGTTTCGCCAAAAGAAAAGCCCCGGCCAATTGACCAGGGCTTTTTCATTGAGTGGACGGCTTACACGCCGATTTAATTATTTATATTCATTCGCGAACATATTCGCGCGGCGAACACACCATAAATAACAATCGCCCTGTTATTCGTCAGCAACGTCGGCCGTGTTCTTTTCAATCATCTGGCTAACGCGCGGGATGGCGGCTTCGACATGCTTTTTGGCCGTTGGACGCAGCTTGTCGTAGGCCTTTTTGACGCTCATGTTTTTGGCCCGTGTGGCCCGCTCGTCGGTGATGCCAAGGAGCGCGTCGGCCGCTTCACCAGCGCGGGAGGCGAGAAAGGTGGGCAAGGGCTGCGAGGTGGCGCGCGCCTCCTGGAAAAAGGGATCGAGCCGCGCGGAAAAATCTTCGAGCATGTCGCTAAAGGCGGCGCGCACGAAACCGGGCTTGACTGCCTTGACCACGGCGTAGGCGCCCTTGATGGCGATGCCGGTCAGGCCGCTCTTGGAATCGACTTCGGCGTCCAGGACCTCGATGCAATCGTCGAGGACCTTCGGGCGCCGTTCTGGCTCTGTCAAAATGGCGGGGAGAGGTTTCATGGCGGCGGCTTCTGGCATCGGCCCCAGGCGATGTCACGAACAAAAACGGGCATCTCCACAGAGGAGCGAGCCTCCTGTCTCAAGCTGACCAAACGCGTCGGCAAGGGCGCCGACGATCGAGATTCCACGACGCGTCGCCACGCGGCGACAAAGCGTAGGCAAGGACTCGGCAGACGCCCAAACACAGGTCTGTCAACGGGCGTTCTCAGAAGAAAATCAGAGGGCCCGAACAGAACTTTTCCGAGGCAAAACAGGGCGCCTGCAGAGTGTAGCGCCAGGGAATTTCAGAGCTGTTTTCGACCCCTCTTTTTTCGCTTGACATCAAGATAGCGCTCCAGTAGGGGCGCGCGCCTCTTTTGGCGGGGGTCGTTTCTGACCTTCCTCAAAATTCCTGGTTCAAGACAGCAGGTGTCGGTGCGTGTTTCTCAATGTCTCTGTGAGAGTCGCTTCCTGTGAGGGGCGAGAGAGCCTGGGCAGACAATCACCGACTTAAACGAGGCCTTCGATCCTCAGACCTGCCGAGACGGGAAGCTCATCAGGGATTTGTCTCCCTCTCTGCTCCTTGCGCCAGGCAGCACGGGCGAACCTCCTTCAGGAGGTCGCCTTTCGAAAGGTGGTGAGTTCTGGTGCAAAATCGAAGTGAGAAGGAGCAGGCCGTCGCCGAGCTTCACGAAAAGCTCGAAAAGGCCAAAGTGACGATCGTCGCCCATCCCAACAAGATGGACGTGGCGACCGTGACCGAGCTTCGCAAGGCGTTCCGCCAGCAGAAGATCGATTACCGCGTCGTCAAAAACACGCTGGCCAAGCGTGCGGTGAAGGGAACCTCCTCGGAGATTCTCGACGATCTCTTCAAGGGTCCCACGGCGATCATCGTCGGCTATGACGATCCCGTCGCGCCCGCGAAGGTGCTGTTCGACTTTGTCTCGAAGAAATCGGAGAGCATGTCGGTGTGTGGCGCGGCGCTGGATGGCAAGTTGCTCGACAGTGCGGCGATTGAGACGTTGTCGAAGCTGCCGAGTCTCGATGGTTTGCGGTCTATGCTGATCGGCATGATCAACCGCCCGGCAGAGATGCTGGCGACCGTCGTGGCACAGCCTGCGACATCGATCACCCGCGTGATCAAGGCCCACGGCGAACAGGCCGCCGAATAATTGGCGCGTCCATTCGCTGGCGTGCGGCTCTCGGCGGGTGCCGGTGGCCGCCTGAACTGAAAACGAATCCCTTGGCGGCGAAATGCCGCACAGAAAGTTGGAGTTACTGAAATGTCTGACCTGAACGCGATTGTTGAAACCCTCAGTGGACTCACCATTCTCGAGGCCGCTGAGCTCGTGAAGAAGCTCGAAGAGAAGTGGGGCGTCTCCGCCGCCGCGCCCGTGGCCGTTGCCGCCGCGCCCGCCGCTGCCGATGCCGCACCCGTCGCTGCGCAGACCGAGTTCAACGTCATCCTGGCCTCGGCTGGTGCCAACAAGATCAACGTGATCAAGGAAGTTCGCGCGATCACAGGCCTCGGCCTGAAGGAGGCCAAGGATCTCGTTGAGGGTGCGCCCAAGGCCGTCAAAGAGAATGTGAGCAAGGAAGAGGCTGAAAAGCTCAAGGAGCAGCTGGTCAAGGCCGGCGCCACCGTCGAGATCAAGTAAGCCCTCTGCCACAACAGAAAAAAGCCATGCCGGAGGAGGCCCTCGTGCCGCTTCCGGCATGGTCGTGTTTCATCTGCTTCCTTTTTTTCAAGAAGCGCGAGCGCATCCTGGCGCGGTGGCTTCTAACGAGCGCAGAAGCGAGGTGTCTCCAACGTGGGAAGGTGACTTCCCTGGCGAGGCCCAAGGCTCTGGCAAGGAGGCAGGTGAGAGTTTCAGTTCCCGCTTGCGGAGTATCGCGTGGGGGACTGAGCTCGAAATTCTCACTTGAGGTCCGTGCCGCGGTCCGGCCGCCGCGCCATCCCCCTTCGCAGTCTCTGCCAGCGTCCTGAGTGCAGGCGTTGAGCAGACGCCGTGTCGCGGTGGTGGTCGTAGAGGCACTGCAAGGGCTGCGTTTCGATTGGAGATTGGATGGCCACGCCGACGATCCAGAGCAACTTCCGCGTCCGTAAGAGTTTTTCGAAGATTTCGAAAGTCATCGACATTCCGAACCTCATCGACATCCAGAAGCGCTCCTTCAAGAACTTCCTCCAACTGGATGTTCCCTTCGAAGAGCGCGAGGACGTGGGCCTGCAAGGCGTCTTCAAGGACGTCTTCCCCATCCGGGATTTCAACGAGACGAGTTCGCTCGAATTCGTCAGCTACACGCTTGAAAAGCCCAAATACGATGTTGGGGAATGTCACCAGCGCGGCATGACCTATTCGGCGCCCATCAAGGTGGTCGTCCGCCTCGTCGTCTGGGACAAGGACGAGGAAACAGGTGCCCAGTCGATCCGCGATGTGAAGGAGCAGGAGGTCTACTTCGGCGAGATCCCGCTGATGACCGAGAACGGCACCTTCATCATTAATGGCACCGAGCGCGTTGTCGTCAGCCAGCTGCACAGAAGCCCCGGCGCCTTCTTCGACAACGACCGCGGCAAGACCCACGCCTCTGGCAAGCTGCTCTACAACGCCCGCATCATCCCCTACCGCGGCTCGTGGATCGACTTTGAGTTCGATCACAAGGACATCCTGCACGTGCGTATCGACCGCCGTCGCAAGTTGCCCGCCTCAGTGCTGATTCGCGCGCTCGGCATGGTGCCCGACACGAGCAAGAAGCATCCGATCGACTTCGGCGGCAGCGTCGAGGAAATCCTTAATTATTACTATTCGACTGAGACGATTTACCTCTCCGGAGAGGACTGTATCGAGAAGTCCATCGACTTCGATTTGCTCCCCGGTCAGCGCGCCACCAGCGACATCAAGGATCCGACCTCAGGCGAGGTCATCCTCAAGAAGAACCGCAAGTTCACTCGTGGCGCGATCAAGAAACTCCAGGCCGCGTCCATCTCCCGTCTGCCGCTCGACAAGGAAGAGCTGCTCACCAAGGTGTGTGCTCAGGACGTGATCGACGAGGCCACCGGCGAGGTCCTGCTCGAATGCAACGAGGAGGTCTCCGAGGAGCGCTTGGCGGAGTTGCGCGCGCATGGCGTCGATTCCTTCAAGGTCCTCTTCATCGACAACCTGAACGTTGGCCCCTGGCTGCGCGACACAATCCTCGTCGACAAGGTGAACTCGCCGGAAGAGGCGATCATGGAGATCTACCGGCGACTTAGGCCTGGAGATCCGCCGACGCCCGAGACGTCGACCAACCTCTTTGTCAACCTCTTCTTTAATCCCGAGCGCTACGACCTCTCAAAAGTCGGCCGTCTGAAGATCAACTTCAAATTTGGCCTCGACGAGCCACTCGAACACACCGTGCTCACCAAGCGCGACATCCTTGAGGTCATTCGCTACCTGCTCGACCTGAAGAATGGCCGCGGCGACATCGACGACATCGACCATTTGGGCAACCGCCGTGTTCGCGCAGTCGGCGAGCTCTTGGAGAACCAGTATCGAATCGGCTTGGTGCGTATGGAGCGCGCGATCAAGGAGCGCATGTCTCTTCAGGAGAGCGAGACCTTGATGCCGCACGACCTCATCAACTCCAAACCGGTCACGGCCGTGATCAAGGAGTTCTTCGGGTCGAGCCAGCTGTCTCAATTTATGGACCAGAACAATCCGCTCTCCGAGGTGACGCACAAGCGCCGTCTGTCTGCGCTCGGCCCCGGCGGCCTCACACGCGAGCGCGCCGGCTTCGAGGTCCGCGACGTTCACTCCACCCACTACGGTCGCATCTGCCCCATCGAGACGCCCGAAGGTCCGAACATCGGCCTCATCGCCTCGCTGTCCTCCTATGCGCGAGTCAACGAATACGGTTTCGTTGAGACGCCGTATCGCAAGGTGGAAGACGGTCGCGTGCTTGACGAGGTCAATTTCTACTCTGCCCTCGAAGAGGAAAAACACACCATCGCCCAAGCCAACGCGCCCCTCGACGCTGAGGGTCGTTTCATCAATCAGCTCGTCAGTGCCCGCAAGAAGGGCGATCCCATCCAAGCGCGCGCCGATGAAATTGAATTGATGGACGTTTCGCCCAACCAGCTGGTGTCGGTAGCAGCCTCGCTCATCCCCTTCCTGGAGAACGACGACGCCAACCGCGCTTTGATGGGCTCGAACATGCAGCGGCAGGCAGTCCCGCTTCTGCGCACGGCAGCCCCGCTCGTCGGTACGGGCATTGAACACATTGTGGCGCGCGATTCGGGCGTCTGCGTCGTGGCGCGGCGTGATGGCGTGGTCGATCTGGTCGACGCCTCGCGCATCGTGGTCAAGGCAGACAGCTCTCCGGACGAGCCGGGCAGCGAGGTCGATATCTACAGCCTGACCAAATACAAGCGCTCCAACCAGAACACCTGCATCAACCAGAAGCCGATCGTGAAGAAGGGCGATCGCGTGAAGAAGGGCGATGTCATCGGCGACGGTCCGGCAACGGAAACGGGCGATTTGGCCCTCGGTCAGAACATCGTCGTCGCCTTCACACCCTGGCAGGGCTACAATTTCGAAGACTCGATCCTGCTCAATGAACGCCTCGTCAAAGAGGACGTCTTCACCTCGATTCACATCGAGGAGTTTGAGTGTGTGGCCCGCGACACCAAGCTCGGAAAAGAAGAGATCACGCGCGATATCCCCAATGTCGGCGACGAAGCGCTCAAAGATCTCGACGAAGCGGGCATTATCCGCATCGGCGCCGAGGTGAAGCCGGGTGATGTTCTGGTCGGAAAGATCACGCCCAAGGGCGAAACCCAGCTCTCTCCGGAAGAAAAGCTCCTGCGCGCCATCTTCGGTGAGAAAGCAGGCGATGTCCGCGACAGCTCGTTGCGCGTCCCTCCTGGCGTCAGCGGCACAATCATCAACGCCAAGGTCTTCAGCCGTAAGGGTATCGACAAAGACGATCGCGCCAAGGAAATCGAGGCACACGAAGAGGCCAAACTGCTCAAGGACCAGAACGACGAGATCAAAATCCTCGAAGATTCGGCCTACGCGCGCGTTCGTTCGCTCTTGCGCGGCCAGGTAAGCGCCGGTCGACTGGCCGACGAGCAGAACAAGACGCTGATCAAGCGCGGCGACGAGATCACCGACGACCTGCTCGACACAGTCCCCTACCGCTATTGGATCGACATCTCCCTGGCCAAGAGCGCGTCCGAGACAGCCGAAAACGTCCGCAAAATCATTGAGGCGTTTGAAGAGCAGAAAAACGCGGTCAAGCTTGTCTTCGGCGAGAAGATCAGCCGCCTGAAGAAAGGTGACGAGCTGCCCCCCGGCGTGATCAAGATGGTCAAGGTCTATGTCGCCATCAAACGCAAGCTCAGCGTCGGCGACAAAATGGCCGGTCGCCACGGCAACAAGGGCGTCGTCTCGCGCATCCTGCCCGAGGAGGACATGCCCTACATGGCCGACGGGCGCCCGGTGGACATGGTGCTCAATCCGCTCGGCGTGCCCTCCCGTATGAACATCGGGCAGATCCTAGAGACCCACCTCGGCTGGGCAGCGCGCTCCCTGGGTGAACAGCTCAACGCGTTCGTCGAGAAGAACTATGGGCCAGACGCCCTGCGCGCAGAGCTCAAGAAGCTCTACACCAGCGCCGAGTTCGCCGAGTTCATCGACAAGGTTGGCGACGAGGATGTCGTTGCGCTCTGTCGCAAGCTGCACAAGGGCATCCATGTGGCCACGCCCGTTTTCGACGGTGCGCTCGAAGCCGAGATCGACGCTCTCATGGACGAAGCGAACCAGAACGTCTCCGGCCAACAGACGCTGTTCGACGGGCGCACTGGCGAGCCGTTCGATCAGGAGGTGACGGTGGGCGTGATGTACATGCTCAAGCTCCACCATCTGGTCGACGAGAAGATCCACGCCCGCTCCATCGGCCCCTACTCGCTCGTCACGCAGCAACCCCTCGGTGGCAAGGCCCAGTTCGGTGGTCAGCGTCTCGGCGAAATGGAGGTCTGGGCCATGGAGGCCTACGGCGCCGCCTACTCGTTGCAGGAATTCCTCACGGTCAAGAGCGACGACGTGGTCGGCCGCACCCGTATGTATGAGGCCATTGTCAAGGGTGAAAACGTGCTCGAAAGCGGCCTTCCGGAGAGCTTCAACGTGTTGATCAAGGAGCTCCAGTCGCTCGCGCTCGACATCGAGCTTTTGGAAGCCGTTCCCGTCAGTGAGGCTGAGGGCAGCGGAGGCAAGGCAAGCGCGCTCGACTGACCCATCCGCATCCCGCCGACCGGACTGGAGCCAACCGCTCCTCCGGTCGCGTCACTGGGCGGGACTCGCGTCGTCACGCACGCAGGCATCTAAGGGAAGCCCATCTCCCCACCCGTGCGTCGCGCCACTCCGCCCCCTCCCCTTCAGGACAGAGTTTTTCAGCCCATGTGCCCGAGGCCAAAGCCTGGGCTCACTTTTGGAGGCAGCGTGAAGGACATCTTCAATTTCTTCGAGAAGCCGAAGGATCCCTTGTCGTTTTCAGCCATCCGCATCTCGTTGGCGTCGCCCGACAAGATTCGTCAGTGGTCGCACGGCGAGGTGAAGAAGCCCGAGACGATCAATTACCGGACCTTCAAGCCCGAGCGCGAAGGCCTCGTCTGCGCCAAGATCTTCGGCCCGGTGAAGGACTACGAGTGCAACTGCGGCAAATACAAGCGCATGAAGCACCGCGGTGTGGTCTGCGAGAAATGCGGCGTCGAGGTTATCCAGTCCAAGGTGCGGCGCGAGCGTCTCGGCCACATCGAGCTGGCCACACCAGTCGCCCACATCTGGTTCCTCAAGAGCCTGCCCTCGCGCATTGGCAACCTGCTCGACATCACGCTCAAGGATTTGGAGAAGGTCCTTTATTGCGAGAGCTACATCGTCACCAATCCCGGCAAAACGCCGCTCACAAAGGGCGAGCTGTTGACCGAGGACAAGTATCACCGGGCACTCGACGATTATGGCGACGGCGCCTTTGAGGCCGGTATGGGCGGCGCGGCGGTGCGCGATTTGCTCTGCCAGATCGACGTCGAATCGCTCAGCGAGGAACTGCGCGCCGAGATGCGCACAGCCACCAGCGATGCCAAGCGTAAGAAGCTCGCCAAGCGTCTCAAGGTCACCGAGAGCTTCCGCGTCTCCGGCAATCGTCCTGAATGGATGATGCTTGAGATCGTCCCGGTTATCCCGCCCGACCTGCGCCCCCTCGTCCCCCTTGATGGCGGCCGCTTCGCGACGAGCGACCTCAATGACCTCTATCGCCGCGTGATCAACCGCAACAACCGCCTCAAGCGCCTGCAGGAGCTCAACGCGCCGGACATCATCATCCGCAACGAGAAGCGTATGCTCCAAGAGGCCGTCGACGCCCTGTTTGACAACGGTCGCCGCGGCAAGACCATCACCGGCCCCAACCAGCGACCACTCAAGTCGCTCAGCGATATGCTCAAGGGCAAACAAGGGCGCTTCCGCCAGAACCTCCTCGGCAAGCGCGTCGACTACTCGGGCCGTTCGGTCATCACCGTGGGCCCCGAGCTCAAACTGCACCAGTGCGGCCTGCCCAAAATCATGGCCCTCGAGCTCTTCAAGCCGTTCATCTACAACAAGCTCGAAGAGCGCGGTTATGTGACCACCATCAAGAGCGCGAAGAAGATGGTCGAGAAAGAGCGTCCCGAGGTCTGGGACATCCTCGACGAGGTGATTCGCGAGCATCCGGTCATGCTCAACCGTGCGCCGACGCTTCACCGTCTCGGTATCCAGGCCTTTGAGCCGGTGCTGATCGAAGGCAAGGCCATCCAGCTGCATCCGCTCGTCTGCGCGGCCTTCAACGCTGACTTCGACGGCGACCAGATGGCGGTCCACGTGCCACTCTCCATCGAGGCTCAGCTCGAAGCGCGCGCCCTGATGATGAGCACCAACAACATCCTCTCGCCCGCGCACGGCAAACCGATCATCGTGCCCACTCAGGACATCGTGCTCGGCATGTATTACATGACGCGGCCGCGCGAGTTCGCCCGTGGGGAGGGCAAGGTCTTCTCAAGTCCGGAAGAAGTTCGCGCCGCCTATGACCACGGCGCCATCGAGCTTCAGGCGCGCATCAGCTGCCGCATCGAAGGCAAGCGCGTTGAGACGACGACCGGTCGCGTGCTCCTCTGGGAGATCGTCCCTGACGTGATCGGCTTCGACGCTATCAACAAGGTCATGGACAAGAAGCAGCTCGGCAACCTCATCGACACCTGCTACCGGCTGTGTGGAGAGAAGGAGACCGTGCTCCTGGCCGACCGTGTGCGCACCTTCGGCTACAACAACGCGACGCGCGCGGGCATCAGCATCGGCGTCAAGCATATGCTGATTCCGCAGAAGAAAGAGCAGTTCCTCTCCGAGGCGCAGGCGGAGGTTCAGGAGATCGAGAACCAATACCTCGACGGCCTGATTACCGACGGCGAGCGCTACAACAAGGTCATCGATATCTGGGCCGAGGTCACCGAGAAGGTCGCCGCCGAGATGATGACGGAGATCTCGACGGAGACGGCGAGCGGCATCAACGCCAAGACAGGCGAGAAGGAAGAGCGCCAGCAGCCCTCCTTCAACCCCATCTACGTCATGGCCGACTCGGGCGCGCGTGGTTCGGCACAGCAGATTCGCCAGCTGGCGGGTATGCGCGGCCTGATGGCCAAACCCTCGGGTGAAATCATCGAGACGCCGATTACGGCGAACTTCCGCGAAGGTCTCACCGTGCTCCAGTATTTCATCTCGACGCACGGTGCCCGTAAGGGCCTTGCCGACACGGCGCTGAAGACGGCCAACTCCGGTTACCTCACCCGCCGCCTGGTCGACGTGGCTCAGGATGCCATCATCTCCGAATACGACTGCGGCACGGTCGATGGCCTCAACATCGGCTCGCTCATCGAGGGTGGTGAAATCATCGAGGCCATGGGCGAGCGTATCCTTGGTCGCACGGCGCTTGAGGACATCGTCGATCCCAACACCGGTGAGATCCTGGTCCAAGCCCACGACGAAATCGACGAGGAGAAGGTCGCCAAGATCGAGGCCACTTCCATCGATCGCGTGAAGATCCGCTCGACGCTGACCTGCAAGGCCAAACGCGGCATCTGCGTGGAGTGCTACGGTCGCGACCTGTCGCGCGGGCGCAAAGTCAATCTCGGCGAAGCCGTCGGCGTCATCGCTGCACAGTCGATCGGCGAGCCTGGAACGCAGCTGACGATGCGGACCTTCCACATCGGTGGCACGGCGACGCGGCGCGCGGAGCAGAGCTCCTTGGAAAACCGCAATCTCGGCCTGGTGAAATTCTTCAATCTCTCGGTCGTCAGCAAAAAGGACGGCGCGCTGATCGTGATGAACCGTAACGGCGAGATTATCATCGTCGATGAGTCGGGCCGCGAGCGTGAGCGCTATCCGGTCGTCTACGGTGCCCGCGTCCTGGTCCAGGAGGGCCAGAAGGTCGAGCCGAACACGCTGCTCGCCGAGTGGGATCCCTTCTCTGTGCCCATCCTCAGCGAGGTCTCGGGTGTCGTGAAATACGGCGACATCATCGAGGGCGTGACCATGAACAAGGTCCTCAACGAAGTGACGGGCCTGTCGAGCAAGGTCATCGCCGAGTCGAAGGATCCCGACGCCCGGCCACGCATCTCGATCAAGGACGAGAGCGGAGCGACCATTCACCTGCCCAACTCCGAGCAGGAGGCGCGTTACCTCTTGCCCGTGGGCGCGAACATCGTCGTCTCTGAGGGCGATGTCATCGACGCTGGCGACGTGCTGGCCAAGATGCCGCGCGAAACAGCCAAGACCAAGGACATCACCGGCGGTCTGCCGCGCGTCGCCGAGCTCTTCGAGGCGCGCAAGCCCAAGGATCACGCGGTCATCTCTGAGATCGACGGCGTGGTCAGCTTCGGCAAGGACACCAAGGGCAAGCGCAAGATCATCGTCACGCCAGAAATCGAGGGTCACCTGCGCGAAGACCTCGCTGTCGAGTATCTGATCAGCAAGGGCAAGCACATCAGCGTTCACCAGGGCGACAAGATCCAGGCTGGCGAGGCGTTGATGGACGGCGCCGCCAACCCGCACGACATCCTGCACGTGCTCGGCGAGCAAGAGCTGGCGCGTTACCTGGTCGACGAAATCCAGGAGGTCTACCGGCTCCAGGGCGTCAAAATTAACGACAAGCACATCGAGGTCATCGTGCGCCACATGCTGCAGCGCGTGCGCATCACCGAGGTGGGCGACACCAACTTCCTCATCGACGAACAGGTCGAGCGGCAGATCTTCGAAGAGGAAAACCGCCGCGTTGAGGCTGCGGGGGGCGAGCCGGCGAGCGGCGAACCAATGTTGCTCGGCATCACCAAGGCCTCGCTCTCGACCGAGTCATTCATCTCGGCGGCGGCCTTCCAGGAGACCACCAAGGTCCTCACCGAGGCGGCCATCTCCGGCAAGATCGACCACCTGCGCGGTCCCAAGGAGAACATCATCATGGGGCGCCTGATCCCCGCTGGCACGGGCCTGAGCTCCTACAAGCACCTCGACATCGAGGTCGACACGCCGATGGACGCCGTGGAAGAGGCCGAGGCCGCGCTGGCCGTCGCCGGCAGTCCCGAGTAACGCGCGGGCGCTCCCCTCCCCTCTTTGGCAAAACAAAAATCCGGTCCCACACCTTCGCGGGGCCGGATTTTTTATTGGCGCGCCATTTGTCTGCTTCGACGCCTTCGACGCGGACAGGCGCCAGCCCTCGACGCCCTCAGAGGAGCTTGAGGAAGCGGGCGAGGATCTTCTTTTCGCCAAGACCGGGGAAGCGCACGACAAGCGCGGCGTTGGGTCCCATCGGCCTGTGTTGAGAGACGACGACGCCCTCGCCAAAGCTGCCGTGGAAGACGCGCGCGCCCGGACCAGGCAGCGCACCATTGCCAGACCTCAACGCGGCGCGGCGCTCATCGTCCGAACGCTGATCAAAGTCGGCGTCCTGCGCGAAGGCGTCAGCTTCGAGCTCAACGACCACCTCTCCCCTAGAGCGCCTTGGCCTGGCCGGATGCTGCCCGGCCCCCCTCTCCTGTCGCCGCCCGCCCCTCGGCGCGCCCAGCCCGCGTTCCGGCGCTTCTTCACGCTCACGCTTCCGCGACGAAGTCTGCTCCAGGCTGAAATCGAAGAACTCAGGCGGGATGTCGCGCAAAAAGCGCGAAGGATCGTTGAACTGCATGTTCCCGAAGAGCGAACGCGACCGGGCCAGCGAAAAGAAGAGCCGACGGCGCGCGCGCGTGATGCCGACGTAACAAAGACGCCTCTCCTCAGCGAGCTCCTCAGGGTCAGTGCCGAGCCCGCTGGCGGTCCAGCCGATGGCGCGTATGTGCGGAAAGACGCCCTCCTCCATGCCGGTGAGAAAGACCGTCTCAAATTCGAGGCCTTTGGCCGCGTGCAGCGTCATCAGTGACACCTTGCCCGCGCTTCCCTCGCCATCCGCGTCGCCGAGCAGACTGACCTGTTCGAGAAAGGCCTCCAGCGGTGTCAATTCGAGCGAGAGCCAGGCGTCCTCCTCTGCCAGTCTCGCCTGTTCGGCAAAGGCCGCGCGCTTCTCATTCGCCTGCGCCTGCAGACGGTCAAACTCTCCGGCAGCGCCCAAAAACTCACGCAGGTTCTCGGCGCGCTCCTCGGACTCCTGAGAGCCGTCTGCCTGCAGCGTGCGCAACAGGCCACTCAACTCAAACATGCGCGCGACAGCGCCGCGGGCGTCGCTGGAACTGGCGACTTCCTCGGACAACCGCTGGACGATCTCGCGAAAGCCGCAAAGGCGCTTGAGGATGCCGGCGTTGAGCTTGGGAACCTCAGACGCGCGCTCCAACGCCTCGTAGAGCGGAATGCCCTCCGCCTCGGCAAAGCTCTGCAGCCGTTCGACGCTCGTCGCGCCGATGCCTCGCGCCGGCTTGTTGATGACGCGCAGGAGGTCGGCGTCCGAACACGGATTGATGGCCAGGCGCAAATAGGCGGCCGCGTCCTTGATCTCCTCGCGGTCATAAAAGGCGCGCCCACGCACCACGCGGTAGGGCACGCCTGCCAGGCGCAGCGCCTCCTCCAGCACGCGCGACTGGGCGTTGACGCGGTAAAAGACGGCGATGTCGGCAAAAGACACACCCTGTCGGGCGAGCCATTGAATCTTCTGCGCCACCAGACGCCCCTCGTCCCGCTCATTGCCGGCAAAGAGGAGGCCAAAGGGCAGCCCCTGCTCGCGCTCGGTCCACAGGCGCTTGGGCGCGCGGCGCGGATTTTTGGAGATGACCGCGTAGGCCGCGTCGAGGATCGCGCCATCCGATCGGTAGTTTTGCTCCAGCTTGACCACGGCCGCGCCCGGGAAGTGCTTCTCGAACGAGAGGATGTTGGTCGGATCGGCGCCGCGCCAGCGGTAGATCGACTGGTCGTCGTCGCCCACGGCGCACAGGTTGTCGTGGCCGGGCGGACAGAGCAGGCGGATCAGGGCGTATTGGATGGGGTTGGTGTCCTGGAACTCGTCGACGAGGACGTATTCGAAGCGCCGCCGGTAAAATTCGAGCACCTCGCTGTCGCGCCGCAAAAGATCCACGAGCTCCAAAAGGAGGCTGCCGAAGTCGACAGCGTTGGCCGCGCGCAAAAGCGCCTCGTAGCGCGCGTAGACATCGCGCAGGTGCATCGACATGCGATTGAGCTGCGAGGTGGCGATGTCGTTCGGTCGCTTGCCCTCGTTTTTGGCCTGATCGATGCGGAAGCGCACCTGCTGCGGCTTGAGCTCCTCCTCCAGACCGAGGTCCTTGAGGGCGCGCCGCAAGAGCTGCATCGAGTCGCCGTCGTCGTAGATGACAAACGAGCTCGTCAGGCCGACGCGCTCCGCCTCGCGGCGCAGGATCGTGGCCCCCAGGGAGTGGAAGGTCGACACCTGACAGGACGCCGCCATTGGCCCAAGCAGCTGGAAGAGTCGCGAGCGCATCTCGCCAGCCGCCTTGTTCGTGAAGGTCACCGCCAAAATGCGCCAGGGCGCGACGTTGCGGCGCAGCGCGAGATGAGCCACCCGGTGCGTGATCACGCGCGTCTTGCCGCTGCCCGCGCCCGCCAGAACGAGCAGGGGGCCCTGACCATGGAGCACCGCCGCGCGCTGTGCCTCGTTGAGTGGCGCGAGAAGCGCGTCGTCCTGGGCGTCCGCGCACCCGCCATCAGAAAAAGGATCGCCGTCCCAAAAGTCATTCATGGGCGCGCGCCTAAAACGGCGCTTCCACCAAAGTTCAAGGCCTTTCCTCGCCTTTCGCGGTGGCCGACAAGCCGCGCTTTGGAGCGTCACGCGCCCCGTCCCATTGCCCGCGCTCCCCCGCGCCGCCTCTATTGACAACGCCCCCCGATTCGATAGGCGCGCCGCCCCTCGTCAGCCCCCTCCCCTTCCCTTCTCCAAGCCCAGGAACCCGCCATGCCCACCATGCCCCATCTCTCGCCCGCCCAGCTCAAGGCCCTGGCCAACGCGCAGCTCTCCAACCTGATCGTCTCCGAGGTGGGCCGCGCCAAAGCGCGCATCGCCGAACTCAAGCGCGTCTACCCTTCCGCCTCGGTCGCGGAGCTGGCCGAACGGCTGACCGACGCCAAAAAGAGCGTCGCCGGCACCTCTGGCGCTGTCAGCGGCATCTTCGGGCTCGTCTCTGTCCCGCTCGACCTCGTGCTCATCGCCTACCTGCAGCTCTCCGTGATGATCGACGTCGCCGTGCTCCACGGCGCCAACCTCAAATCAGAGCGCGCGCAAGGCGAACTCGTCGACCTCTTCCACTACGCCAACGGCCTCGATCCGGTCGTCCGCGCCAGCCCGCGCCTCTTGGGCCAAATCGCCTTCTCACTGCTCAAGCGCGGCGGCTTCTCGCAATTTGGCCGCGCCATCCCGGTCGTCGCCTCGCCCGTCACCGCCTGGCTCAACAACAAAGCCATCGTCCGCGCCTGCCACGAGGCCATTGTCTTTTATGGCCAGGAAAAGAACTGCAACTAGCTCGATTTAATTATTGAGTCTTCCCCCAAAAATAACACCCAATTCACGCCAAACAACTCATTCAAACCAATTCATTCCACATAAAAACCTCCCAACACCTTTCAACCCAAACCGCGCTTGATGTCCTGAGCGCGGCGCGGGCTGATTCCTGATGCGCCCCCGCGCCTCTCCATTTCTTTTGCAATACTGATTCCACCATTCATTCATCGTTCCCGATCGAGCATTTTATCCCGATATTCCAGCAAGGCCCTGACATACGACCAGCCGAGCGCCCTGATAGAACCATCCCCCTGAATCGTCCGATCCTGCCCAGTCGCGCAGTCAAACTCATGCACTTGATCTTCTTTGACTATCCCAAATCGATCACCACCTTGATGTTGATAAAAGCAAAAACCATCTTTATCCATAAACATATTTCGACTAAAATAAAACTCTGAAGCATCTATCCCCAACTGACCGAGTAGCGTCGCCGCCAGATCCGCCTGTGAACCCTGAAGATTCATGATCTGGCTTTGCCGGACGACGCCGCCGAGCCAGAGCATGGGAATCTCGTAGCGCCGCGCGTCTGAAACATCAAATGGTGACCCGTGATGCCCGTGATCCGCGACAAAGATGACGAGCGTTTTTTCCCAAAGCGGCGTCTTTTTCAGGCGATCGATAAATTTTCCAAAAGAATCGTCCGCATAGGCAATGGCGCGCAACATGCGGCTGTCGCATTCTTCGCAGGCAAACGTCGGCGCCTGAAAATCTTCCGGGACATCAAACGGCTCGTGATTGGACAGCGTCAGTAAGACAGAAAAGAATGGCCGCGCGCCCTCATATTTTTCCAAATCATCGGCGACCGCGTCAAAAAAGGCGTGATCATGCACACCCCAGGCGATTCTTGGCAGTTCTGGAGAAAAATCCCGATTGCCCATAATTTTTTCAAACTCATTATTCTTCAGCCATACTTTCAATCCAAATAAAGACAAGTCACCACCATAATAGAAACGGGTTAAATAAGAATAATCTTTCAAAACCTTTGAAAGCGAAGGCATAGATATCGCGTCTACCCCTATAGGATTTCCCTGAAGAATCACCTTGAGCGCCCCAATTGTTCCTGATTCATTAGCATAAAAATTTTTAAACAAAATTCCTTCGCGCGCCAGGCGGTCGAATTGCGGCGTCGTCTTGAGCGCCTGATTTCCATGAAAAAAGCTGATGACGTTGGATGAAAAACTCTCGCCGATGACCAGGATGATGTTTGGCCTGTCCGCGGTCAGGAGTTTTTCTTCTGACTTATCGTCATCTGCATATTCAAAATCACGAACCTCCAGATCTTTTGGATAAACGCATTCAGGAAGCTCACGAATCGTTGGCAGGATTTGATAAAGCGTCACATACAAAGGATTCTTTAAACTTTCCAAAGCGAAAGTGACATCCGCCTCTTGGTTAGCTCCAAAAAAATCATCATTCATCTGATCATTTTTATAGGGCGTCGCGCCGACAAAGGCGCTCAGGCAGAGAATCGCGCTGATGGGGATATAGACGACGAGATCGCTGCGGCGAAACGCTGTCTTGCAATTGATTTCGCGAAACAATGTCCACCAGGCGAGAGCGCCCAACATGGCCAGACACGGCAAAAAGCGAAGCACGATATCGACAAAGAGCGCTCCTGAAAGATTCGCCCAAATCGCCGCCGGATCGCGGGCCGTTTTGATGATGTCAAAGTTACAGCGGATGCCCCAGAAGCGATAAATGAGGAGGTCGACGGTGTTGACGATGGAAATCAACACAATGGCGATGGCGGCATAGAATTTGAGCCAGCGCTCTGTTTTAGCTAAAAAAAACTGCGCTCCAATCAAAAGCGCGGGAATGACCGTCAGCGCCGAGGCAAAAATGACATCCGCCGCGACAGAATAATGAACGATGAGCGGCCACAGTTCGCGGCCCAATGTCGAGGCGCGCGGCCAATTATCCAGGGCAAAGGCGACGCGATGGAGGACCGATGTCAGATAAAAAAATGAAAAAAAGCCTGTCACGAGTTTGAGGCGGGAAAACATGTCGTTCCTCTTAAAAAACATTAAAAATTAAACCGGCGTGTTTGATGTCGACAGAACGGGCATCGGCATGGACGGCAAAATTTGGAGAAACCAAACAAAGCGCGCAGAAACCATTTAATTCATTAAAAAAGCGCGTCCAAAAGTCCGCGTCGAGGACAGGCCATTCATTTTGTCAACAACGCGATTGATTGAATCAACGGCATGAATGGCGCCTGTTTCAGAGAGAAAAAAGGGCTCCGTCGGCGGGAGCCCTTGGGTGTCGGCCTTGTCAGTGGGCGCGAACATTTAAAACGGCGCGGCGTGTCTTTGATCGGCGCTCACCGCCCGCGTCCCAAAAGCCTGAGCTCGCGCAGGGCCTCGATGCAGTCCGGGTTGACCTGAAGCGCGTGTTCGAAGTGGCTCTGCGCCCGGTCGGGGCGGTTGTTCGACTTCTCGATGTAGCCGAGGAACAGGTGCGCCTGATCGTAGCGCGGGTTGAGCTGGATGGCGCGGTTGAGCTGGAGGCAGGCGCGCTCGACGGTGGCCGGATCGCGCGGCGCCAGGTGCCAGGCGCTCCAGCCGAGCCAGGCGTGGAAGATGCCCTCGTCGCCGCACAGCTCGATCGCCTGCTGAAAGAGCTTGCAGGCCTCGGCGTAGTTTTTCTGGCGGAAGAGCGATTCGCCGAGCTGGAACTTGCCCTCGGCGGCCAGCGCCTGTGAGCCGGCGTCTGGCGAGGGCGATTTGGTCTGGCGCTCCAGTTCGAGCTCGTAGCGCTGGCGTTCGCCCTCGTCGACCAGGGTGTCGTGCGCGATCGAGATGAGGTCGAAGATCTCGGCCGCCAGGCGGTGGACCTCGGCCGAGGAGGCGCCGAAGTGCTTGTCCGGGTGGTATTCGCGCGCCAGGGCGAAATAGGCCTTTTTGATCTTGGCCGTGGTGGCGTCGGGGCGCACGCCGAGGCGGTCGAAGTAGTCCTTGCGCTGCATCTCGGCGAGGGTGGCGGCCAGGCGCTCGCGCTGACTGCGCGTGTCGTTCGTCATCGCCGCCAAATTGAAGACGCCCGAGAGCTCCGGCATCAGCGAGACACCCTTGCGCGCGGCAAGGCCTCCCTGGGGCACGAGCGGCGCCGCGTTCCAGTCCATGCCCGTCTCGCCAAAGCCTGGGGAGGACGGCGCGCCTGTCGAATCCGGAGTCGACGCCTCGGTAAGAGGCGTGTCGTCCGCGGCTTTGGCCGGCGGCTGCGAGGGGGGCAGAGGCGGCGGCAGCGAAGAGGGCAGCGAGGGCGCGGCGGCTGTCGGCTTGTCGTCTTCGGCGCCGTCAAAGGGGATAGGCTGGCTGGCGCGCGTCTTTTTCAGGACGATCATCTGCGCACAGCTCAAGGCGTAGATGAGCTTGAGCGTGGCGCCGGGCGGCAACAGGTCGAGCGCGAGCAGCGTCGAGACGCTCTTCATCCCGTCCATGGCCTTCAAAAGCGAGGTCTCCTCCTCGTCGAGGCCGATCTCCTGGAAGCGCAGCAGCGGGTCGTCGGCGGGGTGGACGTAAAGGCCGCGCACATCGCCCAGGGCCTCGTCCAGGCGCGCCTCGTCGTAGCCGCGCTTGATGCCCTCGTAGAGGATCTCGACCGGCGTCATCTCCAGGCCGCTCGTCTCGGCCGGCACCTCGGCGTCGGGGTTGAACTGGTAGTCGCCCGTCTTCCAGCTGAAGATGTCGAACAGCTTGGTCTGCAACTGCAGCGAGAGGGCGTAGTTGAGGTTGTGCGGATTGATGCAGCCCATCTCGATCAGCACCGTCCCCTGCTGGCGCCCGGTGGCCTTCATCCGGTTGAGGCTCTCCTGGCACTCGGCCTCGGAGATCATCTTCTCACGGACCATCAGCTTGCCCAGGCACTCGGAGAGGAGGTTCGACTTGACCGACACCGGGTGGCCGTCGCGGAAGTAGACGATCTTCTTGACCTTATCCCGCTTGAGCAAAAGCGCGCCCGTCGAGCGCCAGCGGATGAGGTCGACGAGGAGCTCGGGAAAGGGCTTTTGGTCGAGGGTGCCGCGGATCGTCCGCTTGGAGGAGCGCTTCTGGGCCGAGGACGAGGACTCGACGGCGGCCACTTCGGCGCGGGCGCGGTCGTCGGCGAATTCGTCGGCGGGCTTGGCGTCAAATTCGGCGCGCGCCGCGGCCACGCCGGCCAGGTTGGGATAGCGATCGCCGAGCGCGTTTTTGAGCGCTTCGCGCAGCTTGCCGATGTGGATCGGTTTTTCGAGGAAGGCGCTGACTTTGTATTTGCGCACCGAGTCGGCCTCATGCGCCGAGGCCTTGTAGGCGCCCGAGATGAAGATGATCGGCACGTCGTGGCCCCGGGGCAGCTGGCGCACGCGGCGGGCGAACTCGAAGCCGTGCATCGACGGCAACAGCAGGTCGAGGATGACGATGTCCGGGCGGCGCTTGGTGAAGGTCTTGAAGGCCCAGGATCCGTCCTTCTCCACCTGGACGGCGAACCCCTCGGAGGTCAGCGTCTCGGCGAGCATTCTCTGGATGGCGCGATCGTCGTCGACGATCATGGCGGTGACGTGTCTTTCCACAGGGGTCTCCTCTGATGGTTGGCGGGCGGCGCCCAGCTGTTCGTCTCGATAGAGGGGGGGCGAAAAAGCCGCGCGAGTCTTCACTGCGGCAGAGTCGAGGCAAGAAAAAGAAAGGCCCCGGACCGGACTGCGCGGCGGGGCCTTGAGGCGGGCTTCAGGCGGCCTTTTCCGCCTCTGTCCGGGGGGCTTCGCTTCCGCGCGTGGTGAGCGTCTCCAGGCCTCTGGCGTTCGGACCGCGCTCCGCCTTCCAGAGAAGGAGTGAGAAGGCGATGCCGACGGCCACCAGCCCCGTGAAGATGAGCATCATCGGCATGTAGTCGGCGCCCGCGTCCGTCACGTGGCGCGCGTTGACGCGGCCGATGAGCCAGGGAACGAGCATCATCCCGATCTGCTGGAACATGGTCATCACCCCGAGCGCGGTACCGACGTTCCGCTCCGGCACCAGATAGGCGACAGCGGGCCACATCACCGCCGGGACGAGCGAGAAGGCGACGCCCATCAGCACCATCGGCAGCCACGGCGTGAGGGACGTGTTCATCAGCAACAGGTAGTTGGGCACGAGCAGGAGCGTCCCGACGACCATCAGCGTGGCGCGACGGCCGACGTTGTCGACGAGGAGGCCGAAGAGCGGGGTGAAGATCATCGATCCGAGGATCAGGCTGCTGTTGAGCGCGCCCGCCCCCTCCAGGCTGGTGCCGTGGACCGTCTGGAAGAACTTCACCGCGAAGCTGCGGAAGGGAAAGATGGCCGCGTAGAAGGTCACGCACAGGGCGACGACAAACCAGTAGGTGCGGCCGAACGAGAGGATGGCCTTGAACTCGATCTTGTCGGTCTCGCCGGCGGCGCCCAGGTCGTAGCGGCGGCTGCCGTGGCGCTCGATGGCCCAGTAGGCGATCGCGGTGACGAGGCTGACGGCGGCGAAGGCGAGCGCGATGAGGAGCGGCCCCTGCCAGGTGTCGAAGGCGCCCTTGGCCCAGCGCGGCGACCAGTCGGCGGCGAACGATCCGAGGCGCGCGATTGTCAGATTGAGGCCGAAGGCGAAGCTGAGCTCCTTGCCCTTGAACCAGCGCGCGATGCCGGCGGTGACGGCGACGATCAGCGACTCGGCGCCCAGCCCAAAGCAGCAGCGACCGGCGAGCATCATGCCGTAGCCGTAGTGGCCGCTGATGGCCGTCAGACCCGCGCCGACAAGGCAGATGGTGGCGAAGATGGCCGTGGCCCGGTGCGCGCCGACGCGGTCGATGAAGACGCCGCTGACGAGCAGCATCGCCAGGTTGGGCAGCGAATAGGCGCTGAAGAGCAGGCCGAACCGCTCGGCGTCGATGCCGAGGTCCTTGTTCAGGAGCTCTTCGAGCGGGTTGAGGCAGTCGTAGACGTAATAGTTGCCGAACATCGCCAGGCTCACGATCACGAGGACGAGCCAGCGGTAGGCGGTGGGCGGCGGCGGCAGTGCCTGGGGCGCTGGCGTCAGAGAGAGGGCGGCGGTGTCGGCCATGGTCGGGGTGCCTTGCGAGAGGGGGAAGCGACTGAGGGTGAGGGGGCTAAGCGCCAGGGCGCGGGCGTGTCCGGTATGGGCGAAGCGGGCGTCGAGGCGTGGGGCGTTCAGAAGAAAAACAGCTGAAACTCCCCTGCCCCCGGAATGGGCGGCGCCTCTTGCGTCAAAGAAAGGCCGGCTTGCAAAGAAAACCGCGAGCGCGCGGCATCCGCGGACTGTCGACGGCGACAGAGCGTCCAGTCTGCCTCCTGTCCCGCCCGGCGCGCACGCCTTTGAACCCACGCGTTCGAGCGCCTTGGGACCGTCCATAGCGCCCGCGCCCGCCTCGGATGGACAGCCGATTTTCTTCCGGCTATCGGGCCCGCCCTTTGCGCGCGCCTCTCCTCTGACCGCGCCGCCACCGCCATGATCACGCTGCGCAACGTCCACAAGGCCTTTGGCCGCCGCTCCATCCTCCGGGGCGTCGATCTGACGCTTCCCAAGGGGACCCTGACCTTTCTCGTGGGCCGCAGCGGCGCCGGCAAAAGCGTGCTCTCGCGCTGCGCGGTGGGGCTGTTGCGGGCCGATCAGGGCGTCATCGAGATCGCCGGCACAGCGATCGGACGCCTCTCGGAATCAGCGCTCAACCGGCTGCGATCGCGCGTCGCCTACGTCGTCCAGGGGTCGGCCCTCATCGACTGGCTCACCGCCGTGGAAAACCTCGAAGTGCCGCTCACCCGCGCCCTGCGACTCAAACGCGCCGAAGCCCGCGCCCGGGCGTGTCAGGCGCTCGACGATGTGGGACTTGGCGACCAGCGCGATCGAAAGCCTCAGGCCATGAGCAGTGGCGACCGCAAACTCCTCGCCATCGCCCGCGCCCTGGCCCTCTCGCCCGAGGCCATCTTTTACGACGAGCCGACCACCAGCCTCGATCCGTGGGCCGCCCGCCGCGTCGACGACCTGATCCGAACGCACGCCAGGCAAGGCACGACCTCTGTCGTCGTCTCGCACGATCTGACCTCTATCCGCCGCGTCGCCGAGCGCGTGGCCCTGCTCGAAGAGGGACGCATCGCCTTCAACGACACGGCCGAGGCCTTTTTCGCCGCCGAGAACACGCACCCCGCCGTCCATCGATTCTTCCACCAGCCCGAGGCCTGAACGCCCGGCGCGCCACCGCCTGTCCCTGCTTCAGGAGCGCCCATGTCGCCCCCCACTTCACCCACGCGGCCGCGCCAATGCCACCTGACGCCCGCCCTCGCCCTCCTCTGCCTCAGCCTGGCCGCCTGCGAGACGCCCTCGCTCCTCACCATCTTCACCGCGCTCGCCTACACCAGCGACGGTCAGGCGCTCGTCCTCGAAGCCACCGACGGCGTCTATCTGGCCTCACCGCCCGACGACACGCCCGAGCGCCTGGGCGGACTCGAACAGGGCTGTGAAGGCGACTGGCAGTATTCGCTCGGTTGCGCCCGTATCGCCGCCGACGGCAGCCGACTGGCCCTGCTGCGCGAGATGGCGAGCGACGCCGCGGGCACGACGACCTGGAGCCTCTGGACCTTTGGACAAAACGCGGGCGGCACAGACGGACGACGCGTGGCGCGGGGGGTCCTCGACGCCACCTTCACCCCGGACAGCGGCGAACTGATCTGGACCGAGCTCGGCGAGGACGGCCAGGTCGCGCTTCTGCGGCTGGGAGACGACGGCGCCGGCGTTCCCGTGATCGACGCCATTGGCCTGGGCGAGACGGACAGCTTCAGCGACAGCCTGAGCGCCCTCGTCATCACCTCGGCGGGCGTGGCCTACACGCGCCGAGGGCTCTTTGGCCTCTCCCTGTGGTTTCAACCCTTCGGCGGCGGCGCGCCCCGAGAGCTCGGCATGGTCGACGCCACCTGCGAAGGCACTGGCCTGACTGGCTGCCACGCCCTGAGCCACGACGGCGTCACCTTCGCCTGGCAGGAGGCGCAGAGCAGCATTTTGCAGATTTACCGCAGCGATGCCGACCTGCGCCTTCCCGTCGGCAGTGGCGCCAGTTTCCGCTTCAGCCGCGCCGGCTCTTTGCTCCTGCGCTTCGCGAACAGGACAACCTTTGTCCATCGCGCCGACACCGCCGCCGTGGTGCGTGAAGCTCAGGGTTCGAGCGCCGCCCAGCTCTCCAACGACGGCGAAACGCTCGCCCATCTCGCCATCGTCTCCAGCGGCATGAAGACCAGCCGCCTCAAAGTCGGCCCCTCGCGCCAGAGCGACGCCGACAGCGACCACGGCGTCTTCACCGCTCCTTTGACCGCGCCTTTGCGCGCCAGCGTCGCCGGCAGCGGCGAACTGCCCTTCACCTTCACCGGAGACGGCAGATTCGTCATCGCCGCCGTCCGCGACGAGAGCACCGTTCCGTCCAGCCAGAGCGCGTCCATCGTGGCCATCGACATCAACACCGGCGAATCGCGCACCCTCGACACACTCGCCTGCGCTCAATGCTGTCAGGCAGCCAGCAGCGGCGCGCTCGTCCTGTGCACCCCCCTCGACCCCGAAAGCCACGGCGCCAGCGTCGGCCTCGACCTCTACGACCCGGCGACCGGCCAGCGCACCCACGGCGCCGACAGCCTCCTCTCCTACCGCGTCAACCGCGAGGGAACGGCCGTGGTCCTGATCGACTACGCGGGCGACGCCCCCGAGCTCAAAGTCATCGCCAAGTCCGGCGAAGTCGTCTCCATGGGCACCGCCTACCAGTTCGCCCTCTCGCCCACCGGGAACGAGGTCGCCTTTGTCAACAGCCTCGGCAAGCTCTCTGTCGAGGCTCTGCCCTGAGCGCCGCGCCCCGGACGAATGCGGGAAAAACGCATGACGCCCCTCGTTTTTTGGCTAAAGAGGCCGCCTCCTTCCCCGGCCGAATCCCGGTCGATGAACGCATCGCGCTCACCTCACCTCTGAATGACCAGAGAGGAATCCGCCCCATGAGAACCCCGCGCCTGATGTCCCGATCGTTCCTGTTGGCAATCCTGGCGACCCTCTGCTTCCTGATGCCGAGCAGCCCCGCGCTGGCCCAAAAGACGCCCACCCTCGCGGTGACGCCCTTCAAGGCCGCCTCCAAGGCCAAGGCCAAAAAGAAGCAGGCCACCCGAGTCCGCTCCGCCATCGTCAAGGCCCTCGGCAACACGGGCTCGGTCGAGTTCCTCAATTGGAACAACGTCGTCGCGCGCGCCAAAAGCCAATACGTGACCGGCGCCAACCTGCAGAAACCGGCCAAGATCGCCCCTGTCGTCGGCAAGATGGGCGGCGATGTCGTCGTCTTCGGCAGCCTCGACAAAAAAAACCGCCTCACCCTGCGCATCACCGACAAGAAGGGCGCGCCGCTGTGGCGCAAGACCATCAAGCTCAAAAAAGGCGTGCTCTCCCCGGCGCTGGCCAAAAAATTCGCCGCCGCCATCGTCGCCGCCGCCCAGGTGAGCGTTCAGGAAAAGGCGCCCCAAAAGCGCAAGAAACGCGTTGTCGAAGAGGCCCCGCAGGTCGTCGCCCAGCCGCAGACGCAGACGCTCGACTCGTTCGACGACACGCCACAGGCACCGCCGCCCGCGCCCGTGCGCGAAGAAGAAGGCGATCGCTACGCCCAGCGCGATGACGAATGGCGCCGCGATGACGAACGCCGTGAAGAGCCCCGCCGCGACGATCGCCGCGCTAGCTGGGAAGACGACGACAGCGACTGGAAAAACCAGGAGCGCGATCGCCGTGACGACGAGGACTGGAGGAGCTCGGACAGCGAGTCGCCCGCCCACGACAGCGGCGTCGGCCCGCAAATCGTCAATGTCTCGGCCGATGTCAGCTTCACCTGGCGCAACTACAAATTCTGCAATGGCGTCGAGACCTGCGGCGACATCCCCGTCGACGGCGCCGGCCAGTCCATCGACTTCGGCACCAGCACCCCCTACCTCGGCTTCAAGCTCGGCCTGGAGCTCTTCCCCGCCGCCCGCGTCCGCAACCGCTACCTGCGCGGCATCGGTCTCGTCGCTGGCATGCGCATGAACCCCGGCATCAAGGTCTCCTACTCGCTGGGCGCCAACGCCGCGCCAACCGAGCTCAACGGCAAGGAGATCGACTTCTCGGTCGATGCCACCTACCGCTTCTATTACGACCTCGGCTTCATCAGGAACGGCTACGTCGGCCTGCGCCTGGGCTACATGCGCTACGCCTTCACCATCGACGAGAACCCGCTCTTCTCCGGCAGCTCCTTTGGCGGCTTCTCCATGGCCATCGACGCCGGCTTCCCCCTGGCGCGTTACATCGCCATCGAGCTCGGTTTCGCCTTCCAGCCCTCGGCTTCCCCCGGCGAGGATGAACGCGTCTTTTTCTCCAACACCGGCAACGCCGACGAAGTCGCCGCCAACGGCATGGGCCTCAAAGTCCAGGCCGGCCTCGCCTTCCCCTTCAGCCGCTACATCGGACTCAACGTCCTCTTCGATTACACGCGGCACTGGGCCGATCTCTCCAAATACAAAGAAGGCACCGCCGACATCATTCCCGCCACGAGCGTCGAACAATACATCGGCCTTTCCATTGGCCTGAACGGCAAATTCTAAACCGCCGTTCCTCGATTCTTTTTCAATCGCCCCGCCAGACAATCCTGGCGGGGCTTTTTATTTTGCGCTTCAGCGCACTCCTTATTGTCTTTGCGCTTGAGCGCACACTTTGTTTTTTGTGCTTAAAGCGCACGGCAATTCAAAGACCGCTTCAGCGCGGGGCAGTTTAAAAACGCTTGAGCGCTGGGCAACTTGATTTTGTTTTTATATCGCCTGGAACCCAAATCAGCTCGATTTAATTTTTATGCCTCAATCGATTGTTATCGTTCCGCATTGCTGTCGACACGTCAAAGACTTGAATCGACAACGACACGGCATCGCCCCGAATTGACATCGCGTGTCGGCGCCCGCTCTGCCCCGAACG
>JAFVYB010000072.1 GCA_017500825.1 Myxococcaceae bacterium
CATTGGTTTTTCCCCCTCGTGAAATAAGGGCAGAGGCATTGTGTCGGACGCACTCACGGTCCGCGCTTTCCGAGCGGTGGAGCGGAGCTCCAATAAAATGTTTTTAAACAACGAATAGCAACTCGATTTTTCAAGAAAACTCAATAAATTAAATCGAGCAAATTCGGATTCAAATTAATATCAAAATAAAATCAAATTGCCCCGCGCTGAAGCGGGTTTGAATTGCCGTGCGCTGAAGCACAAAAAACAAAGGAGTGCGCTGAAGCGCAAATAATAAGGAATCGCGTCTTTTGGAACAAAATTATTAAAATGTCTGCAGCATCTTTTCGATCGCCACATTGAGGCCGATCATGCCTTCGAGGGCGCGTCCGAGTTCGCCGACTTCTTTTGTTCGATAGAGATACATATTGAAATTCGCTGTCAGCGAGAGGTGGCCGGTGATGCTGAAGAATAATTTGTTCGCCCAGCGGAATTCGTTGAGGCGGTCGCCGCCGTCGGCGTTGAAAAAGTATTCGAGCTCGCTTTCGAATTGAATGGGGCGCTTGGCGATCTCAATTAAATTTGTCTTGAGAAATTGATAGCCGACAAAGAGACCGACCATGGGCGATTCCTGGGGCGCGTTGAGATCGCCGCGGATGTTGAAACCCATTTTGAGTTCGAGTTTGGGCGTCAGTTTGAGCAAAAGACCGACAATTCCGGTCAATTCCCAGGGGTGCCAGGCATTATCCTCGGATTTTGTCAATTGGCTTTCTAATTGAACTTCGGAATAGGGAACCGGAACATACCAGCGGCTGCCAAGCGCGGAACTCAGGCCAAAGTATTTATAGGCCGAGCGCAGGCGCAAAACGTCTTTTGTTTCTTCAAAGATATTGGACTCGCCTTCGCCTTTGAGTCGCGTGGTGGCGTATTGCAGCAAAAAGTCGCTGTCCCAGCCGTGATCGCGGCTTTGGGCTTTGGCCAGGGCCTTGAGCTCGACGTTGAGCAGGTCAGTGGCCACGGCGGTCAGGCGCGATTTGTCGTAGGCCGCCTCGCCGTCGGCGGTGGTGGGGTTGACGATGTCCATGTGGCTGTAGGCCGCGTTGAGCGAACCGCCAAAGGTCCACAGGGGGCGCTGGTGCAGGTCGGGGAAGCTCTCTTTGGGCGAGAGGCGAGAGGCGCCGTCCGGAGTGTCGAATTGTCCGCGTCGGACCGCGTCGCTGACGAGCCAGGCCAGGGTGGGCGCCTTGTTTGTCGCAGGGTCGATGTAAGGCGCGACGTTTTTCAGTTTTTTGGGGTTGAGGAAGCCGCCGCTGCCCTCGGCGAGAAATTCGTTGAGCGCCACGCTGTAGGTTCTGCCCTTGTCGAGGGGGCGTCCGTTGACGGTCAGAGCGCCTTTGGCGTCGCGCGTCAGGCCCACGCCCAGAACTTCGTCGCCCAGGTGTGCTGCGAGCTTTTCCAGTTTGGCGCCCGGGATGTCGGCGGTGATCAGCTGGCTGCCAAAGGGAAGGGTCGAGAAGACATCGGCCTGGGTGAGGGTGTCGAGCAGCGGGAATTGCTCGGGATTGCGAAAGGCGCGCGCGTTCATGAAGGCGAGCTCGGTGCCAGCGGTGAAGCGCAGCGTGTTGAGGATGAACTCGGCCATGTCGAAGATGTCGAAGGCCTGGGTGAGCTCGCTGCCCGGCCGCAGGGGACTGCCCCACGCCTCGCAAAAGGCCTCGGCCGCGCTCTCCAGACGGTGCGTGGTTCTGGGATCAGGGTCGAGGATGCCGGTGGAGATGTAGCGCGGGTTGATCTGCTCGATGCGGAAGCGCTCGCCGTCCTTGCTGTCTTGGTCGCCCTTGCCGATGCGCAGGGTCGCGCGCGTGGCGCTGTGGGCCGAGCTGCCGGTGCCAAGGACAAAGGTGTGGGTGCGCGGCAGGACCATGTGGCCCATCTGGCGCAGGGCTGGGATGTCGGCGGTGAGCGGTTCCTCGTCGATGGCAAAGAGGCGGTCGGTGATGACGAGGTCGAGGCCCTCGATGTCGTCGATCAGCGGTTCGAGGCCGCTCGTGGTCTGGCCAGAGGAGAGGTGGAAGAGGGCGATGACGAGGTCGGCGCCCTGGGCGCGCATCTCGGGGACGAGCTTTTGCAGCACAGGTTTGGGATCGAGGATGTCGAGGCCTTCGAGGCGGTCTTTGGCCAGTTGGCCGGCGATGGCCGGGTCGATGAGCGCGGTGACGCCGATGGTGAGTGGGCCGCGCTGGATGAGGCGGTAGGGGCGACCGTTGTCGTTGGTGCCGAGGAGCGCGCAGAGGGTGTCGCTCGTCTCGCTGGTGGCGCAGCGCAGGTTGGCGCCGAGGAAGGGCAGGCGGGCGCGGCGGGCGGCCTCAAAGAAGCGCAGGGATTCGTCGCGCGGCGGGGCAAAGTCGTGGTTGCCGAGCGTCAGGCCCTCGTAGGGAATTTTGGAGAGGAGGGTGGCGAGCTCAGTGGCGCCGGCCTCGCCCTGCGAGAAGAGGAAATTGGCAAAGGCGCCGGGAAAGGTGCTGTCGCCGAGGTTGAAGGCCACGGGAGCGAGCAGTTCCTGACGGCGCGCCAAATCGCTCAGGGCGTGGAAGAGCGCGACTTGCGAGGCGTAGGCGAACTGGTCGCTCTGGCCGGTGGCGTCGCGGCAGTCGATAAAGGCGAAGTCGCCCTGGATTTTGCCGAAGAGGATGAGGTCGAGCGTCAGCGTTTCGTCTTTGGGCGGCTCCGGGCAGACCGGACAGGTGGGGCACGCGGGACAGGGCGGGCAGATGTGGCGCTTCTTTTTGGCGCGCTTGAGTTTGACGGTGACGGGCTGGGGCGGCGGCTCAGGCGCGACTTCGACAGCGGGCGCGGGCGGATCGACCTTGGCTTCCTCGGGGTGCTCCAGCGTCGGGAAGCTCTGCGGCTCAAAGCGCAATTCCGGCAGCGACTGTCCCTGACTGGGCAGCGGCGCGGCCATGGGCTGACTTTGCACCTCGGGAAGACTGGGCAATTCCGGCAGCGTTGGCCCTTCCTTTGGCGCCTCGTTCGGCAGCGTGGGCGGCAGCTCGATGGAGAGATTTTGCTCCGGCAGCAGCAATCCCGGCGTCAGAGGCTTGCTTGCCATCGCGTGCGGCGCTTCGTCCTGAGTCGTCTGGGGCGCTGGTTGGTCGCTGTCCGCCTGGGGCGCCTGGTCGGCGGCCGTTGTTTCCGCGCGCGTCTCGGTTTCAGCGATTTCGGCGGTCGCGTTGGTCGCTTGCGGGAGGTTTTCCACAGCCGCGTGCGGCGCTTTGTCCTGAGTCGGCTCGTCCTGAGTCGTCTGGGGCGCTGGTTGGTCGCTGTCCGCCTGGGGCGCCTGGTCGGCGGCCGTCGTTTCAGACAGGGACAAGGCCCGCGCGGGCGCGTTCTCTGGCGATACCGCCTCGTTCGTCGTGGTCGCGGCCCACGTCGGGGTCGGCCACAGCGACAGGGCAAGGATGAGGCAGCAAAGATGGGGCAGGCAGGAGCAGGGGCGCATGAGCTTCGATCCGGACATCGCGGGACGCCTCGCGCGTTGGGCGCGCTCAAACCGGCAGACGGCTCGGATGGAGGCTCGGCAGCGCAGGGCTTTCTTTCGCGGTCAGGACAAGCTCCCTCTGCCAGGTGCGACGGCGGGCGCGCCTTCTGCAGACTCCGCGCCACACGTCAAGGGGCAGGCGGGCTCTGGAAAACGCGCCTTTGTCATGGCTGGGCCGACTGCTCGCCACCGCTGGCCGACTCGCGGACGTAGTAGCGATAGGTGACCTCTGCTTCGAGCGCCGGGCGCCTCTGTTTTTCGACTTCGATCGTCATCTTCAGGCAAAGGTCGACGCCGCCCTCGACGGGGGTGACCGACTGGACCAGGGCGATGAGCCGCACGCGCGAAGGGATGCGCACAGGGGCTGGCCAGGTGATCTTGTCAGCGCCGAGATTGACGATGAGGCGGCAGCCCTCGACTTCGAGCATGCTGAAGAAGAAGTCCGGGAGCAGGGCCAACGTGAAATAGCCGTGCGCCACTGTCTTTTTGCGGAAGGGCGATTCTTTGGCGGCGCGCTCAGGGTCGATGTGAATCCATTGTTTGTCGCCCGTGGCCTCGGCGAATTGATTGATGTGCGTCTGGGTGATTTCCTTCCAGTCGGTCGGTCCCAGAGTCTGGCCGCACAGGCGCGGCAATTCGGATGGCGTCAAGCGCAGGCATTCTGTCACGTTCTCACCTCGGTTGATTTGGCGGACGGGCGACCTAGTCGTCGTGCATTTTCTGAAAAGTGTTTTTTGAACCTGAAAGTGTATCTGTCAGAAATGTATCCTTTCGATTATATAGATAAAAATATCAGAGAGTCTGAAGTTGATAAAATGAATCTTGTGAAAACCATTTTAAAATCAGCGCGAAACGCCGCGCCGTTTCAGAGAACAACGCTTCTGGCCGCTTCGGCGCTCGAAATATCGCTTTATTTCAGGAATCTGGACGATAAACAAACAGAAATGTGGGCGACTCCAGAATTTGGCGACTTCAAACAGCTCGGTTTAATTTATTGAATTGAATTGATTGATGATTGGGAATTTATTGGAGATACGCGGCGAGGGTGGATTTTGGGCGTTTTCAGGCGTCTGTAACGCGCGCGGCGAGGGTGAAAATATCGGGAAATAAGGGCTTGAACGCCGCCGCGGAGCGCCTAGGTTGCCGCCCCTTTTTCGCCCCCCTTCTGGGGCCGGGGCCACGGCCTCTTTCGAGAGGAAAACGCCCCATTTTTTCCCTCCACCCCTCACAAGGCAGGTCTTGCTGAAATGAGTTCGCAGAATCTCCCCATCCTGAGCTTCGTGCTCGACAACTATAAAAACTACAATTCGCGCGCGTTGCGCGACGCGACGATTGCCTATTGGCGCCAGATTGAAAAAGGCGGTCGCATGTTTTGGGCGATCGCTGGCGCCATGTCGTCGGCGCAGCTGGGAATTACCTTGGCGCCCGCCATTCGCGAGGGGCTGATCCACGGCATCTCCTGCACCGGCGCCAACATCGAGGAATCGCTTTTCCGGCTCGTGGCGCACCATCATTATAAAGATTTTCCCGATTACAGGTATTTGCGCAAAGAGGACGACACCAAGATCCTCAATGACCGCATGCGCCGCGTCACCGACACCAGCATTCCCGAGGACGAGGCCTTCCGCGTCGTCGAAAAGCAGATTGTCCCCATGTGGAAATCAGCGTCGGACAAGGGCGAGCGCCGCTTTTGGCACGAATACCTCTATGAATTGATCCAGAAGGTCGATCCCAAGGATTATCAGGGAAACCCCGAGGATTGCTGGCTGCTCGAAGCCGCGCGCAAAAATCTGCCGATTGTTGTGCCGGGCCATGAGGATTCGACTTTTGGTAATATCTTCGCCTCGCATGTGAAGTTTGGCGATTGCAGCGCCGCCATCGTCAAGTCGGGCGTCGAATATATGGTCGACTTTTACGATCGCTACGAGGAGCTCTCGGCTGTCGAGGCGGGCGTGGGCTTTTTCCAGATTGGCGGCGGCATTGCCGGCGACTTCCCGATTTGTGTTGTGCCGTCGATCAAATACGACTTGGAAAAGCCGGCCAAGCCCTGGGCTTATTTCTGCCAGATTTCCGATTCGACGACTTCTTATGGCTCCTATTCGGGCGCGACGCCGAACGAGAAGATCACCTGGGACAAGCTGACCGAGGACACGCCGATGTTTGTCATCGAGTCGGACGCGACCATTGTGGCGCCGCTCGTCATTCGCGCCCTTTTGGAGTGCAAGAAATATCCGGCCGAGGCCAACGCCATGATCGCCGCCTGCGAGGGCGTTCGCGAAAGCGACAAATAAATAAATCAATAATTTAAATCGGCGTGTTTTGGCGTCGATTGAGTTATTGATTGAATAAACTGAAGCCGTGTCGCCGAAAAGCGCGCGGCTTTTTTATTAAAATCTGTGGTTTGAAACCGCTGAGAAATTAAATTGATATTTTAAAAATAAAAAACCCTGCCCGACAAAACGCCGGGACAGGGTTTTTGGGTTTGGCCGGATGCCGACGCGATTACTTGCAGCAGTGTTTTTGCTGCTGGAGCTGCGAAGTGATGGCGACCATGCCACAGAGGACCTGCGCCTCGTTCATCCCCAACAGGACGCGCAACTGGCAGAGGAATTCGGCCTCGCCGAGGGCCAGGCTGCCGTCGACGCAGCCGAGCGCGGCGCAGAGGGCAAAGACCATCTCGCGCTCTTCGGTCGTCTCGAAGTTGGCGACAGCGCTCTGCATGAAGACGTCGGCGCCTTCTTCTTTGAGGCGGCGGATGCTGGAGCCGATTTTCTGGCCGAGCTCGGTGACGAAGGCCTCGCTCTTCTCGGGGTAGCCGAGCAGCTCCTGCAGGCGGTCGGCGGCGTAGGCGATTTCGCGCGCGTCCACCTGGCCATCGGCGGCGATGGCGAGCGCCAAGAGATCCAGAACAGCGCTCTCCTTGGGATTCGACAGATCGATGAGTTCAGACATGGGGGACCTCGGGCGTCCAGCGGTTGGGAAGGGAGGGCCTCGGCGCGGACGCTGCGTGAAGCCCCGCCGCTCTTTCACGGCACGGGAAACGGTCGAAAACGAGCGCGCCCTTTTAGGGGCTCGTCCCGCGCAGACCAACGACTTTTCTTCAGCGCTGGAGAATTGCCGGGTCGACGTGTCCACAGGCCCGAGCTGCTCCGCGTGGCCGACATGGCCGACCGCGCACGGCGTCTGAGTGGAGCGTGGACCGACAGGCGCCGGACTTCCTTCGCCAATCAAAGAGAGAGGAACTTCGAGATGAGAAAATCCACCCGGCGGACCTTTGGGACCTGCTCTTTTGTCGGCGTGAGCCGGCGCGACAGATTGAAGATCGTGATGGTGGGCCTGTTTGCCTGTGCCTGTGCTGGCGCGATGGAGAAGTCGTCCATGGCCCTGCCCAAGGACATGAGTGACAAGGAGATGGTCGACACCCTGAGTTCGGGCGACGCCCGGCAGCGCGCGGAGGCGTGTGAGCGGCTCGGCGAGGCCAAGAGTTCGCTGGCCGTGTCGCAGATTGGGCAGGTGGCGCAGAGCGACAGTTCGCTTCAGGTGCGTCAGGCGTGCGTCGCGGCGCTGGCCAAGATCGGCGGTCCTGAGAGTGCCGGCATCCTGCGCAAGATCGCCGCCAGCGACACGAACGAGGAGATTCGGTTGGAGGCGCTCGGCGCTCTCGACGAGGTGGACACTGAGGAGCTCGCCATTCCCGTCGTCATTCAGATTCTCAAGAGCGACAGCTCGATCAACGTGCGCAAGGAAGCGGCTGAGCTGATTGGCGAGCAGAAGTGGAAGTCGGGCATTCCGGCGCTGGCGGAGGTGGCCAAGAGCAACGCGCCGCTGGAGCTCAGGCGAGACTGTCTCAAGCAGCTCTTCCAGATCGGCGATCCGGCGGCTTACGCGGTCGTCTACGACATCCTGCAGCAGTCCGATTCTGTCGACATGCGGCGCCAGGCTGCCGAGCTCCTCAAGGACAAACCGCCGGCGAGTGCCTTCCGCCCGCTGTGTCAGGCGCTCAACGACCAGGACGAGAAGGTCGCCGAGGATGCCACCGAGGGGCTCGTCAAGCTGGGCGACAAGAGCGCGGCGCCGGTGCTTCAGGAGGCGGCGCAGAAGCGAACGGGCAAACTCGCTGAGAAGATGACTGAAGCCGCCGAGAAGCTCTCGAAGTAGCGCGGGCAGAAGGACGCACCACAAGGGGTAGCTGGCTTTGTCGCGGCGTCGCGGAAAATGTGGCGTCCGCGAGGTGGAACAGGCGCCGGGGCGGCTCGTGTGGGCCGCGCCCGGTGTCGTTCGAAGCGCTGGATGGCGGGGGGCTGTGAAGTGGCGCGCTTTCAGGAGGCTGTCTGCGCCGTGTCCGCGCCCTCTTCCGCGCTGGCCTCGCCGCCGGTCGACTCGTTGGCCGCCAGTCGGCTCATCTTGACGTTGACGAGGCTGGAGATGCCCGGCTCCTGCATGGTCACGCCATAGAGCGTGTCGGCCACCTGCATCGTCCGCTTGTTGTGCGTGATGAGGATGAACTGGCTGATGCGGCTCATCTCGCGAATCAGCTCGTTGTAGCGGTTGACGTTGGCCTCATCGAGCGGCGCGTCGACCTCGTCGAGCAGGCAGAACGGCGTCGGCTTGATGAGGAAGATGGCGAAGATGAGCGAGACGGCTGTCAGCGCCTTTTCGCCACCCGAGAGCAGGTTGACGCTCTGCAGCTTCTTGCCCGGCGGCTGGGCCATGATCTCGATGCCGGGTTCGCTTTCGCCGTCCTCGGATTCGGTCAGCACGAGCCCGGCGCTGCCGCCGTTGAACAGGCGGGGAAAGAGCTGCTGGAACTTTTCGTTGATGGCGTCGAAGGCCTGGCGGAAGCGCTCCTTCGAGGTCTTGTTGATGCGGACGATCGCCTTGCGCAGCTGGGAGAGCGAGCGTTCGAGGTCCTGCTGCTGGCGCTGCATCTGGCCGTGGCGCTCCTCGACTTCGGCGCACTCCTCGATGGCCGTGAGGTTGATTTCGCCCATCTTCTCGATCTGCTCGCGCATCCCGCGCAGCCGCGCCTGATCCGCTTCGCTCGGCATGGGGCGGTAGTGGAAGTCGGAGAGGGCCTCGCTCAGCTCGACGTTGTAGCGGTCGCGGATCGTCCCTTCGAGGTGGCCAATCTCCAGGCCCTGTTCGCGCGCCTTCATCGACTGCTCGTTGAGTCGGCCCTGCAGCTTTTCCAGCCGCTGCCGTTCGCCGCGCAGCGACGCGTTGCCCTCGCGGACTTTTTCGCCAATCGCCTCGCAGGTGGCGCGGGCCTGTTTTTCCTCGTCCATGAGCTCGCCGTGGGCGGCCATCAGGCGCTCGATGTCGGCGGCGGTCGTCTGGATCAGCGCGCACAGCTCCTCGCGGCGGACAGAGCTCTGCGCCAGCGTGTTCTCCAGGCGGCGTCGGCGCTCGATGAGTTCCTTCTCGGAAGTCTCGGCGCGGGTCAGGGCGCGGGCGATGCCGTCGCGTCGCTCTCCTTCGGCGGCCGTCTTGACCTGCAGCTCCATCTGCTCGGCGGACAGCGCGCTCATCTCCACCCGCACGCGCGCCAAAGCCTCGGTCAGCTCGCCCACACGCGCCTCCCGCGCCCCCTTTTCGCTCTCGGCCTGCGCCCGCTCACCACTCAGCGCGCCCTGACGGTCGGCAATCGCGGCCATCGAACGCGCCATCTCCTCGATGTCGGCTTCGAGCTTGGCGAGCCTTGAACGCGCCTGGGCCAGGTCTTCAGTCGCCTTGTGCAGGTCCTTTTCCTGCTCGACGACCTGCAGCGCCTCGGTGTGCGACTCATCGCTCAGTCCCTTGAGCGAGACCTCGATGTTGGACGCGTGTTCGCTCAGCTCGCGATGACGCTCCTGCGACTCCTTGAGCTCTTCCTCCAGTCGCGCCACCTCTTCGGCCAGCTCGGCGATCTCGCGCTTTTTGTGCAGCACGCCGACGCCCGCGCCTTCCAGCGCGCCACCGCCCACGCCACCGCTCGGCTCCACAATTTCGCCATCGAGGGTGACGGCCAATTCGGGACGCCCCAGCGCGACAAAGGCGAGCGCGGCGTCGAGATCGCGCACCACCACGACGCGTCCCAAAAGGTGCCGGGCCAGCGCTCGGTAGGGCGCGTCCACATCGATGAGGCGCGAGGCAAGGCCGATGAAGCCGGGAAGCGTGGCCTCGGTGGGCAGCGGCGGCAGGGAGCGCTCGGCGTCGGGATCCCGCGTCTCGTTGAGCGCGCAGGGCAGGAACGAGGCGCGTCCCTCGTCGTTCTCGCGGATGAATTCGAGCTCGGCCAGGGCGCTCTCTTTGGTCGGCACGACGATGGTCTGCAGGCGATCGCCCAGCGCGGCCTCGATGGCTTTTTCCAGCTGCGCCGGCGCCCGGATCAGGTCCGAGACAAGTCCGAGAATCTCGCTCTTCTTGCGCCCCATCACCGCGCGCACGCCGCGTCCAAAGCCCTCGTAGTTCTTCTGGATTTCCTCCAGCGAGTGCAGCCGCGAGCGCTTGTCGCCCAAAGCCTCGCGCTCGGCGATGAGTTGGACCTCGCGCTCCATCAGCTCCATGCGGACACGGGCCAGCGTGGTCTCTTCGTCGGCGCGCCGCGCGTCGAGCGTGCTCTTGAGCTGCCGCGCCTGATTGAGCTTGCCCTGCGCCTCTTGCCGCGCCGTCTCCAGCTCGACGATCCGCGCCTGAAGCGCCTCGGCCTCCTCCCGCGCCAGATCGGCCCGCCGTGTGAGGTCCTCGCGCTGCCGCTCCATGTTTTCCAGGTGGCTCTGGCCACTGGCCAGACGCGACATCACGCCCATCAGCTGCACGCGCTCCAGTTCGAGCAGCTTCAGCGTCGACTTTTCCTCGGTCGAAAAGGCGGCGATGCGGGCGGCCACCTCGTCCATGCGCCTCTCCTCGCCCGTGGCCTCGCTCAGCGTGGCCGCTTCGGCGCGCAGGTGCTCGATCTCAAGGTTGATGGCCTTCTCGGCGCTCTCCAGGTCGACGCGCTCGATGTGTCCCTCGCGCACCCGCTTATCGAGATCGGTCTTTTCGCGCTGATAGGCCTCGGCGTTGGCCTGACCGACCTTGCAGGCGTTGTCCGCCTCGTGGGCCTTGGCGTTGAGCGCGCGCAGGCTTTCCTCGGCCGTCTTGAGCTCCGCCTCCAGCGCCTCCAGCGACGATTCGCGCTCGGCGATCGACGCCTCCAGTGACGCCGACTCGTCGGCCAGCGTTCCAGTGACCTGTCCAGCCGCGCGGATAAGCGCTGACAGTTCCAGATAGCGCAGCGACGCGGCGTGCAACTCGATGTCGCGGATTTCGGCCTTGATGCGCCGGTATTTCTCGGCCTTGCGCGCCTGTCGACTGAGGCTGTCGAGACGCCTGCCAAGTTCGCGCGTCAGATCGCGGATGCGCGTCAGGTTCTGCTCGGTGAGCTCCATCTTGCGCTCAGCCGCCTTGCGCCGGCTCTGGTAGAGCGTGATGCCCGCGGCCTCCTCGATCAGCCGCCGCCGGTCCTCTGGCTTGGCCGAGACGATGAGCCCGATCCGCCCCTGCTCGATGATCGAGTAGCCCTTGGTGCCGACGCCCGTGCCCAGGAAGAGCTCGCTCACGTCGAGCAGCCGGCAGGGCGTCTTGTTGATCAGGTATTCCGACTCGCCGGAGCGGAAGAGGCGGCGCGTGACCGTGATCTCGGAGAAGCCCTTGTATTGCGCGGGCAAGAGCTCGGGCGTGTCGTTGGTGAAGGTGAGCGTGACCTCGGCCATCGAGAGCGGCGCCTTGGATTCGCTGCCGTTGAAGATCACGTCTTCCATGGCGCGGCCGCGCAGGTGGCGCGCCGACTGTTCGCCCATGGCCCAGCGGATCGCGTCGACGACGTTCGACTTGCCGCACCCGTTTGGCCCGACCACGCCCGTCACGCGATCGTCGAAGTGGAAGATCGCGCGGTCCATGAAGGACTTGAAGCCGCAGATGTCGAGTTTCTTGATGCGCATATTTATCTCCTGAAATCAGCGCTCTGAGGGCAGAGATCACGGCCTGTTTTGGCGCCTGGACAAGGCCTGTGATGGGCCGCCGCTACCACGCGCCCGCCGCCAACTTCAAGAGCTAACTTCTTGATTTTCCTCTTTTTTTAGCGCGGCACCCGATCTGACGCGCTCGCGCTGGAAGACGTTTTCCACAGTTTGATCGCGCCCGTCAGACCCCCCTCTGTCGCCCTTTCTATGCATGCATTTATTCATTAAAATTCTTAAAATAGTTATCATGCGTGCAAGTATGCACGACACCTTTGTGTTGCCTTGTTCAGTGTAGGCATATTGCCCACCTGAACATGAGGGGATCGGTCAGAGAACCGCCCAAAAAGCCCGCGCGGCCAGCGGTGGACGATGGGCATCTTGAGCGGCGTGGTCTGAGCGCGGCAGCGACAGGCAGGGCCGTGTGGCGGACGCTGGGGACGACGGTGGCGTCTGGAGCGACGGGGCGCGCAAGGAGGCGGCGGGCCATGGCGGCAGTGGGGCTGGAAGATGGCGCACGCATCGCGGTCGTTGGCGCGGGGCCCGCGGGGGCGGCCTTTGCTTCGTCCTTGCTCACCGCTGTTCGCGCCTTTGGGCGTCAGGCCGAGGTCGTGCTCTTTGACGCCGACGCTTCGGATCGGCGCGCGTTGCCCGTTCTGCTCGACCTGAAGACGCGCTGCCGTCTGGCCTCGCTGGGCGCTGTCATCACCGCCGACAACGCGCCCTTTGCCCTGCGCGGTCTCATCGTTCACGGCGCTGGCCGATCCGCCTTCATCGCGCCCCCGAACGGTGGCCTGTGGTCGCTCGACACCCCCGCCCGCTCTGGACGCGACCTCGTCAAGCGCCTGCTCCTCGACGCCGCCATCGCGCGCGGCGCCACTGTCCGTTCGGCCACCGTCGAATCGATCGAGCCCATGCCACTCGGCGAACAACGCCTGCGCTCAAGCGGTCGGACCGAGACCTTCCAGTGCGTCGTCGGCGCGTTTGGCGTCCAAAGCCCCCTGTCGGACGAATGGCTTCACGGCCGTTACCGCGCCCCACCCGTTCGCCTCGCCTGGCACGCGCGTGTCAGCTGCCCCCACCATCACGACGCGATGATGCGCCTTGTCCTCGCGCCCACCCCGGCCATCGAGGCCATCGCCTTCATCCCACTCGGCCACGGCCGCGCCTCGCTCCTCGCCATCGGTCGCGACACCTCTCTGGAGCAGATTCACGCCATCGAGGCCATTGCCCGGCTCCTGCGCGACGGCGTCCTCCCCTCGCGTCTCGACCTCGACAGCCCCGGCCCAACGCGCGTGACACTCGGCGCGGGCATCACGAAATCGCTCTTCGCGCCCGGGCAACTCACCATCGGCGCCGCCGCGCACAGCCACCTCGTCGACCCTGGGATCTATCCAGCCATCGCGTCTGCCACGCGTTCGGCGCGACTCCTCTTCACCCTCGGCGAGCGCGCTCTCTTCAACGACAAACTGGCCTTGCTGCAGGACGACCTGACGCGACACGCGGCGTTGCAACCGCGATTTTTGCGCCACGCCCGTCGCGCTGGCCCTCTGGCGCCCGAGTTGTTGGCGAGCCTGAGCGATGGGCGGCAGCGGTCCAGCGAAGGCCTCTCGATTCTCGGCTTTGGCCAACTCGCCGCCCTCAAAACCCTGCAAAAGCTCTTCTGGACCGGCCTGCGCCACACCGTCGGACGCCTCTTTCGCGGTCCCAAGCGCATGGATTCACCGCCATCGCCGCCGCGCCCCCTCGTCTATGTCCTCGACGACGACCCGGCTCAGCGCGACCTCCTCACCACCTGGCTCGCGGGGCAGGGACAACGCGTCCGCGCCTTTGACAGCGAGTTCAGCCTCATCGAAGTGGCCGCGGAACAGCCGCCGCGCGCCATCATCCTCGACGTGGTGCTCAAATGGATGGACGGCCTCACCCTCTGCCGCCTGCTGCGCGAACATCCGGCCACCCGCGACACGGTCCTCATCGCCATCAGCAATCTGGCGCGCCAAAGCGACATGGAAGCCGCGCTCAAAGCGGGCGCCGATGCCTTTTTTTCCAAACCAATTGATTTTATTCGCCTCGCCCGTTTGCTCGAACCAGTGCGCAATATGTCTGACGACAATGGACGAACAAAACGCCCAAACAGCGACGAAGCCACAGATTTGTCAGCGGAAGGCGACAGCCTGCCCGAAGGTTTTTTCTGAACATTTATTTTATAATTAATAAAGCAGTCCGCGCGCCAACAAACTGGCGATTGTTTTGTTGATCAATTTGATTTTTTAGCGTTCAACCCGAGTTTTTTTATGTGATTTTTCCGAATTGTTTGTCGTTTCCATCTCATTTGTATGATTCAATGTCAATAAACCTCGTGCTTCCTGCCAGAGCTTGAATTTCAACGCGTTTTGTTTTGTTTTTTGGTGATCTCTGAAAAAGCTCGATTTAATTATTATCCCAGCCTGCGCGACATTTAATTCTGTGTTGTTTGTTATTACGATAAGAATAAAAATCCCCTCGTCCAAAACAGGGCGAGGGGATCTTTGATGGATTGCCGGGAATGTTGATGAGCCGCGTTTATTTCTTGGGCTTACATCCCTTGGTCAGTGTGTATTCGTAGGTTCCCAATTCGTCGCGCCAGTATTCGCCCTCATAAGGCCAATAGACCTGCTGATCGGCGACGGCGACAGAATGGCCGTATTGCTGGACGATATCGACCTTGCCCTGGGTGGCGAGCGCTTCTTCGAGGTAGCTCTTTTCCTGCGAGCTCGTCTCGAACTTGATGCGCAGTGCCTGGCCGAGGAGGCCTTTGAGCTGACCAAGCTCGAATTCGAGTTTGGCCTTGGCCATGATGCCCGCCTTTTCCATCAGCGTGCGGCGCTCGGTCTTCAGCTCCTCGGTGATCACTTTGGCGAGCTCGGAGAAGCGGAAGAGATCGGAACGCTTGCGCAGCGAGTCAATCTCGACTTCGACCTCCTGAATGATGTCGCTCGACACCTTGAGGTCGCGGTCGGTGAGAGCCAGGCTCAGGATGCGCTCCAGAATCCAGTTGGAGCCCTTGGAACCTTCGCGATTGCGGCGCTGCACTTCGGCGAAGATCTCCCAGTAGCTGGAGGCGTCGGTGCTGGCGTTGGTGATGCGTTCGAGCTCATCGTGGACCGGCATGTAGGTCTTCTCGAACTCATCGAGAATGGCGCGCGCCTCGCGATAGCGGCAGTTCTCGTAATAGATGACCGCCTTGAGGATGAGCGACTCGGGGAAATACTCGTCCTTGAAGAAGGGTGAGGCGAGCGTGATCAGGTTGCCCAGCGCCTGCTCGTATTCACCGACGCGGTAATGCGCCCAGCTCTCCTCGAAGAGTGCCTGCAGCCACTGATCAGAGCCGCGTTCGACCTTGTCGTAATAAAAGACGGCGTAGCGGTTCTGGCGGTGACCGTAGTGGGTGCGCGCCAGCTGCATGAAGGCCATCTCGCGCATTTTGAGGTCGGCCTTCGGGTTTTTGCGCGGGTTAGTGAGGCGGACGACGTTTTTGAAGGATTCGAGCGCGTTCGGGAAGTCGCCCTGCGCGAAGAAGATGACGCCTTCGAGGTATTTCGTCTTTGTGTAGAACTGGTCGTCGCTCGGAATCATGAGGATGAGCTTCTTGGCCTCACCAAAGCTCACGTTCGCGTCTTCGTCCTGGCCGATCTGGGAGAGCGCGCGGCCGCGGTTGAAGTGGTAGCGCGCCAAGAGATAGCGGAACTCGGAGCGGAAGCGCTCGGGGAAGTCGGCGCCGGCGTGCCGGGCCACCTCGTCAAGGACCACCTGCTCGTTGACCGTCTTGCGGGCGATGTAGAAGAGCCATTCGAGGCAGGTCTTGAAGAGTTTGGTGTTCTCGCCCTTGTCGAGCAGGATTTTGAAGTGGTTGAGCGCCGAGTGGTAGAGGCCCATGCGGTAGAAGGTCTTGGCGAGCGTGTATTGGGCCTCGTCGTGGAGCTCGACCATGTTCGGGTCCTTGAGGACCTCATGCAGCGCCAGGGCTGCCGTCTCGTAGCGCTTCTCGTTGAAGAGCTTGATTGCCGCGTCGAGTCGCTGGCGTTCGGCGCTCTTGCCGGCAACGTCGACAGCGTCGAAGCTCATCACGGGCGCGTTGGTCGGAGGAGCGGCTGGCGGCGGGGGCGCGGCTGGTGTCGCCGTCTGACCTGTGGTCGTCGCGGGCGCGGGAGCGTTCAGATCCATGCCAAAGCTCATCGCGCCAGAGTCGGCGGGAGCAGCTGGGGTCGTCTCAGAAGCAGGCGTGGCGGCTGGTGCGGGCGCTGACATGTCGAGCCCAAGTCCCGCAGAGGAGGCAGACTCGCTGTCACTCGTCGTCGAGGCGGTCACCTCTTCCTGCGCCTTGGCATTCTTCTTTTTCGATGCCGACGCCTTCTTCTTTGCTCTCTTCTTCTTGCTGCTGGCTTTCTTCTTTTTCTTTTTCTTTGGCTTGGAGGCGCCGCTGTCGTCGCTCAAATCCATGCCACCGAAGTCGAACTGAGCGCTCGTCACAGCTCGCGCGGCGTCCGTCGCCTCGTTCATCGTCACAGCGGAGGCGTCAAACGAGATCAGAAGGCCGGGGACGATCAACGCGGCCAACAGACCTCGCCAAGTCGCGCGCTTTGCGGAAGTTCGTGGAGACATCGCGTTCACCTCAATCCTCACTGCCTGCGCCCAAGAGGAACGACAGGCCAATCTCAAACATGATCTGGTTTTCGATCTTGCTGGTCTCATTGCCGAGCTGAACCGTGGCGCCGTTGTAGACGTAGTCGCGCAGTTCAAACCGCATGGCGATCCAGTCGGAGAAGATCAGCCTCACGAGCAGGCCGAAGTGGCCGCCGAAGGTGAACTTGTTGGCACCCTCGTGAATGGAGTTCTCGGGCGCCATGTATTGGATGCCGTCGATACCGCCCGTCAGACCCAGGTCGAAGTGGATGACCTTCTCGGAGAACAAGCTCAGCTTGCCGTAGATGGGCGTCCACGAGAGGCCAGCGCCAACGAGGAGCCCCAGCTTGCCAGGGACGTTCGTCAGCGACTCAACCTCAGGCGAACCACACGCGCCGCTCGAATCGCAGATGGAGACGGCATGGCTCGTCAGGTTGAAGTGGTAGGCGACATGCGCCGTGACCGAGAACGTCTCGAAAATGTGGTAGTCGGCCTTCAGGGCCACGCCGAGCTTCTGGAAGAAGGCGTCGCCAAAGCTGACGTTGAAGGTCGGCGACAGCTCGAAGCGATGCCGTTTGAAAAAGAGTCGACCGGAGACAGGCGGGATCTTGTCCTCGATCCGCACAGTCTGCAGCTGCTCTTCGTCATCTCCCGAATCGGTGGGCTTGCTGTCTGAAGCAGTCTGTCCCAACGCGGTGAACGGGGCGCTCACGCAGGCGAGCGCGACAACCAGGGCCAGGGCGATTTTCTGAAGATCCATCCCAAAGTGGCGGCGCATGGCGGGCTACTCCTTGTACTCGAACGAGAACGGGATGAAGACGCTCAGCCCGAGGTTGATGGAGAGAATGTGTTGGACGACGCCCTTGTCGCCGTTGTTGTGCGGCCGATCCGTGTAGACCGTCTCGATGAATGAGAGGTCCAACGCCAGGAAGTCGTTCAGCGACAGGCGGCCACCCAGACCGATGTGGGTCGAGAGCATGACCCCGTCTTCTTCAAGCGTCTCGGTGAGCACCGTCCCCAAGCCACCGACGATGTAGAGGTCGAAGTGGCTGATGGCATTGAAGAGCGTCGTCTTGCCGTAGAAGGGCGACCAGATGACATCGAGGGCGACGGACCACTCGGGCTGAACGTCGGGCAGTTGGGCGCGCAGTTGGCGCTTGGCCAGGCGGACGTTGTCGTTGGGAATGAGGTTGTATTGGTTGCCGCGCAGGGCCACGCCCAAGCTCTCGTGGACGTGATAGGTCAGTCGCAGCCCAGGGCCATACTTGGGGAAGAAGGAGTCGTTGAGCGCGACAAAGACGCTGGGCATCAGCTCGAAGCGCCCCTGCTTGAGGAAGCTGCGCACCTGGACGCTTTTGACGCGGTCGTCGGCGGTCAGCTCGATTTCGCGCAGGCGTCCTTCGAGAGCCTGCACTTCGGGTAGCTCTTTGGTCTTGTCGCTGTCACTTGCTGTGACGGTCGGAGGAGGCTCCGGTGGCGGCGGTTCGCTGGGCGCGGGATCGTTGAGATCGAGGCCAAAACCACCGCTCGCGTTCTGATCCGCTGCGGGCGTGTCGGTGGCAGGCGGCTGCGATTCTGTGTTCTCAGAGAGGCCTGAGAGATCGAGCCCATCAAAGGTCGTTTGGGCAGAGGCACCCAATGGAAAGAGCAGTGCGGCTAAGAGCGCCACGAGACTGTTTGGAAAACGCATGGCAGGGCTTCCTGGGGGTCAGACGTATGAAAAAAGGCCGAGATAAGGGGGCACTCCTCCTCAAATACGCCCTTGAGCCTTGTCACTCTCCCCGGCTCGAAGGGCTCTTCTGAAGCGCTGTCTCTGGGCAGACCAGCGCTCCTTCTCCACGAAAGCGAACGTTGTCTACGGCATCTCTGGCGCGTCCTCGGGAATTTCGAGCAAGAGCTGATCGCCCGGCTCTGTGAGTCCCTTGGCCAGTGTCCCGGCAGGCAGCTCAAGCGCGGCAGTCGCCTTCGGATAGAACCAAGTGGCCCGCCACGGACGAATCGTGTGGATCGCCCGAACCACGCGGTCGTTGTCGTCGATAAAAGCGACATCGATCGCGAAGCGCATGAAGAACATGTGAATGGCGTTGCAGCGGGTGATCAACAGCCCCTCGCCCTCTCCGAGCGAAGCGCGTCCCAAGAGTCCCCGCGCGCGCGACCACGCCGTCTCGGCGAGCTCGATTTTGTCTCCCAGCAGTGTGGAGCGCGTCTGGTTATGGACCTTGAGGATCATGGGGGCGCGCCTTCTGCCACGACATCTGAGCCGGGGCAAAAAGGTTTTTGTCGTTTGTCAGGGGGTGAGACATACGCGCCTGTTCCCACGCGAACGCCGCCGCTAAGCCCCCTTTATTTAAGGTGGTGCCCCTGCTGTCGCCGCGCTTTCCCACACTCACCTTCATCCATCGAGGACACCTCATGTCTCTGCCCGCGCTGCAACCGCCACTCACCATTGTGCTCGTCGAACCCCAGATTCCCCCCAACACCGGCAATATCGCCCGCCTGTGCGCTGTCACTGGAACGCGCCTGTGCCTGATCGGTCCACTCGGCTTTTCTATCGCCCAGAAAGATCTGCGCCGCGCTGGCCTCGACTACTGGGACAAGGTCTTTCAGGCCTTTTTTCCATCTCTGGACGACTACCTGGCCGAGCACCCCACAGCCCGCCGCCACCTTTTCTCCTCACACGCCACCAAAAGCCTCTGGGACGCCGAATTCCTCCCCGGCGATCACCTCGTCTTCGGCTCTGAACCACATGGCCTGCCCAAGGCATTTGTCGAGCGTTTCGCCGATTGCGCGACAGGGATCCCAATGTTGCCAGACCGCCGCTGCCTCAACCTGTCGACCGCCGCCGGCATCGCCACCTACGAGGCGCTGCGCCAAATTTCGTCGCGACTGTAAAAAAAACGCCACCTTGGCCGCGATCTGCTATGGGGCCCGCCGCCCGCCGGACACTCGTCCCATGGGCATTTCCCCCTCCTCAGCAACAAGAAAGGTTGATCATGCCTAGCCAAATCAATGCCGACGAATGCATCAGCTGCGGCGCCTGCGCTGCCGAATGCCCCAATGAGGCCATCTCCCAGGGGGATGCCTCCTATGTCGTCGACACCTCGAAGTGCGACGATTGCAAGGCCAACAACGGCGATTCGCTCTGCGCCGCGACCTGCCCCGTCAGCGCTATCAGCAAAGAATAAAATCAACCTCGGTTGATAAATGATGAGAAATCCCGCGTGGTTGAATCAGCGCCGCGCGGGATTTTTTTATTAATTTTTAATATCTCCCATTTCAGCGCACTCCTTTAAAAAACGCGTTTAAAAAACGCGTTTCCACTCGGGCGCAGCGCAAAACAATGCGCTTGACGCGCGCGGTAACCTCAAACCGCTTCAGCGCGGGGCAATTGTTGATTTTCGCGCTTCACCGCCCGGCAATTGTTCAATTCTCCACGAAATTCCTCCCAAAACACCCCCCAAACGGGCTCCCCCGAATGATTGGCTGATTTTAATTTGCCGGACGTGTATTTTAACGGGGCGGGAGGTGATGGAGGGAGGGAGGGG
>JAFVYB010000073.1 GCA_017500825.1 Myxococcaceae bacterium
GAATTTGACCTAACGCGCAAACGCTCAAAATAAAACTGAGCAAATACCGGTCATCGCAAGGTGCTTAGGGCGACGGCGGCCTTTTGTCCCGCCCCGAATCCGAGCTCCCGTAAAAAAGCCAAAAATAAAATCGAGCAAAGACCGCTCGTCTGAGGGGCGGGAAAGGAAAAGGGAGAGCGCGAGAGGGAAAAAACATGGGTTTTTCCCTCTCGCACAATAACGAACTAAATTCGGTCGTTCGGGGCACGTCGGCGGCCGACACGCCAATGTTAATTCAAGACTTTGGCGCGTCGTTGTCGATTCAAATCTTTGACGCGCCGATGTCGATTCAAGACAATGCCCTGCCGATGGTGAGTCAGACCAACAAAAAGCGTTTTGGATATAAAAATTAAATTGAGCTAATTCGGGTTCCAGGCGATATAAAAATAAAATCAACTTGCCCAGCGCTGAATCGTTTTTAAACTGCCCCGCGCTGAAGCGCAAAAACAATAAGGAGTGCGCTAAAGCGCAAAATAATCAGGTGGCGCTCGCGCGTGTTTTCGGTATGGCGCGCGGCCTTTCAGAAGGTGGAAGTCTTGCGCAAGTCGACAAACAACCAGCGAAGCCGAGAGGCAAAGGCAATTGAACCCGAGGTCCTCGCGCCTGAGGCCACGCCTTTGGCAGCCTCGAATACAATGCGGACCAATTTGACTCAGGCCAATTTGGCCAAGTCAGAGCGCGCCGACTCAATCGAGCCGATGGCCCTTTCCTCAAGCGACGCTTCGCCCAAAGGCGTTTCGAGCGCCGCGTCCGATGAGGATGATCTGGATCTGGCGGCTTATGGGGCGGGCTCAAAAGCGGCTCGACGGGAGTCGGAAGCCGCGACGGACGATGGCTTGTGGGGTGGCGACGGCGGGGAAATTCTGGCTCTGACTGCTGTCGAGGATGAGGCGCGGCAGGGCGATGGGACGGCGCGCGCGGGCGCGATTGTCCTCGAACAGAAGCGAACTCAGGCGCTCTCGCCCATCTCCGAGTCGCGCGGCGTTTCCACGACCGATCCTCTGCGGCGTTACATGACCGAGATCATGCGCCACCCGCTTCTTTCGCGGGAGGAGGAGTTCGAGCTCGCTGTCCGCTATCGCAAGACGGGCGATGTGGACGCGGCCTATCGGCTGGTGACGGGCAACCTGCGACTCGTCGTCAAGCTGGCCCACGAATATCGGCGCAGCACGATGTCGCTGCTCGACCTGATTCAGGAGGGCAACGTCGGCCTGATGCGGGCGGTGCAGAAGTTCGACCCCTATCGAGGCGTCAAGCTCTCCAGCTACGCGGCGTTTTGGATTCGCGCCTACATCCTGCGCTACGTCATGGAGAACTTCCGCCTGGTCAAAGTCGGGACCACGCAGGCGCAGCGCAAACTCTTCTTCAACCTGCGCAAGGAGCGCGAAAAGCTGATCGAGCAGGGGTTTGACCCAACGGCCAAGTTGCTCGCCAAACGGCTCGACGTGACTGAAGAGGACGTGACCGAGATGGAGCTGCGCATGTCGGCGGGCGAGATGAGCCTCGACGCGCCGCTGAGCGATGAGGACGCGACGCCCCGCTCTGAGCGACTCACCTGGCAGGCGCCGTCGGTCGACGAGACGCTGGGCGATCTGCAGCTGCAGGAGATTTTGCGACAGAAGCTCTCCGAGTTTGGCGCCACGCTTCAGGGCCGCGAGAAGGAGATCTTCGAGAAGCGGCTGGTGGCCGAGGAACCACAGACGCTGCAGGCGCTGGGCGAGTCGTTTGGGCTCACGCGCGAGCGGACGCGGCAGCTGGAGGCCAAGCTGATTAAGAATTTCAAGGCGTGGATTCAGGAAGAGGTGCCCGACTTCCGTGATCTGGAGGTCGGCGCCGATCGCTGAGGCGCGCGGCCAGACTGGTCAGGCGCGCATAGGTGTCACAGGGCGGTGTTATGGGCGCGGCGGCCGTGGGCGGTTTTCCACTGGCGGATGGGAGGCAAGACGAATGCGAGTGAGATGGAAAATGGGCTGGAAGCGATGGGCGATTCTGATCGCGATCGCGCTGCTCGCGCAGGTTCCCTTTGTCGTCAGGCTCACGCGGCCAGCGCAGGCAATCACCGCGTCGATTCCCTTTGAGGACAACTTCGAGCGCGCCGAGATCGGGCCCGACTATTTCACTGGCGGCGGCTTCTGGCGCATCGTCGATGGCGCGCTGCAGTCGCCCGGCGTGAAGAACAACCCGCTCTGGCTCAACGCCGCCCTGCCCGACGAGGTGGCCATCGAGTTTGACGTGAAGAGCAATTCCAAAGACGGCGACATCAAGTGCGAGATCTTCGGCAATGGCTGGGATCACGCTTCTGGCTACGTGCTCGTCCTCGGCGGCTGGTCCAACAAGACTTCGATCATCGCCAGACTCGACGAACACGGGCGCGATCGCGTGGCCGATCGCTCGTTCAAGGTCAGACGCGGCCAGACCTACCGTTTCCGCATCGAGCGCCGCGGCGGCCGCATCGATTGGTTTGTCGACGGCCAAAAATTCCTCACCTTTGACGACGCTGAACCTCTGCGCGGGCCAGGTCACGACCGATTCGGCTTCTCCAGCTGGGACAGCGAACTCTTCTTCGACAACCTCAAGATCGCGCCTTTGTGAGCCCATCGCGGACAGCGACCCGTCATCGACCAAAACGCGGCGATTCGCGCTGGCCCCGCGAAACCGCCTTTGGCGGGCGTCCCGGCGTTCAATGATTTTGTCGAGCGGCCAAAAACACAGTCGAAAGCCTCTCCCGTGACCACCCGCCTGCCCATCGCGCCCGAACGCATCGCTGACACGCTCCCTCTCACAAATGACGAGCGGCATTACCTCCTGGATGTCCTGCGACTTGGCGACGGCGCCGAGATCGAGGTCTTCGACGGCCTGGGCGGGCGTTATCTGGCGCGTTTGTCGCTCGTGAATGGCGCGCTCTCGCTCGGGGAGAGATTGGCAGAGCTCGAAAACGCCTCTGGAGTCAGCCTGGCGCCGGCCCTGATCAAAAACGACCGACTCGACTGGGTGGTGGAAAAGGCGACTGAGCTCGGCGCCATGCGCGTCTTGCCCCTGCAATGCGACAATTGCGTGGTGCGGCTCGACGGCAACAAGGGCGGCCAGCGTCAGGCGCGTTGGCAAAAAATCGCCCAGGCCGCGTCTCGGCAGTGTGGCCGCGCCTTCATCCCGGAAGTGACCGCGCCCGCGCGTCTCGAATCCGTGCTCGAACGCGCCCGCGATGCCGGTGAGCTGGCGATCGTCCTCTTTGAGCGCGAAGTCGAGCAATCCTTCAGCGACCTTGTCCGCTCGATTGATCCCAAACGGCAACTCCTCATCGTCTCCGGGCCCGAAGGCGGGTTTCGCGAAGAAGAAATCGCCAAAGCGCGCGCTCTGGGCGCCAGGACAGTTTCATTGGGAAAACGGATTTTGCGCGCCGAGACAGCCCCCATCGCCGCATTGGCCATTGCGCAGGCACTGCGCGGGGAAATGTAATTAAATTATTCCTTATTGTTTTTTTGTGCTTCAGCGCACACCTCTGTTTTTTGTGCTTCAGCGCACGGCATCATTAAAAGACGCGTTTCCGAATTGTTTTATATTTTAAATATCTAAAAACATTTTATTGGAGCTCCGCGCGACTGCTCGGAAAGCGCGAATCGTGAGTGCGTCCGGCCGCGCTCCTCTGCCCTCATTTCACGAGGGGGAAAAACCAATGGTTGTTTCCCCCTCGTGGCTCCCCTTTTTCCTTCCCCGCCCCTCAGACGAGCGATATTTGCTCGATTTCATTTTTGGCGTTTTTACGGTAGCTCGGATTCGGGGCGGGACAAAAGGCCGCCGTCGCCCTAAGCACCTCAGATGACCGGTGATTGCATCGTTTTATTTTAATCGACTTTACGTTAGGTCAAATTCGGTGCATGGGCGACGGAACGACAATCAATAAAACC
>JAFVYB010000074.1 GCA_017500825.1 Myxococcaceae bacterium
CCATGCGCCGAATCTGGCCCGTCGAGCAGCCCAAAATAAACCCGGGCAAATAAAACAGGCCATTGAGGCGCTTAGGGCGGGCATTTGTCCGGCGGCCCGCAGCCGGCCCCACCTTTGGTGGGAGCGAGGACCGACGGCTGCGTAAGGAAAAAGGGGAGCCGCGAGGGGGAAAAACATGGGTTTTTCCCCCTCGTGAATTGAGGGCACTATTGGTGGGCCGGAGCGCTCACGATTCGCGCTTCCCGAGCGGTTTCTTGGAATGAGTGTTTTTTAAAATATAAAATAATTCGGAAACGCGTCTTTTGAAATGCCGTGCGCTTCAAGCACAAAAGGAAGAAGACGATTAGTGATCGTATTTCAGATCATTGATTTCGATCTGGATGTGTTCGCGATCCCTGGGATTGGTCGCGCTGCGCAGATAGGCCTCAAACGCTTTGATGGCCTGTTGGTTTTTGAATTTTTCTTTATACGCGTAACCGAGGAGCATCCAGGCGTCGGCGTAATTTTTATCGAGTTCGACGGCCTTTTTATACCATTTGATCGCCGAATCGGTTTCGTTCAGCTCGGTATAGCTGCGTCCGATTTTGAAATAGGCATTGGTGAATGTCGGGTCGAAATGAATCATCGCCTGATATTCGACGATAGCCTCTTGATAGCGATTCATTTGGAAAAGGCATTCGGCGGCATTGAAATGCAGCGCCTGGCGTTTGTCGTCTGTCTGAAGCGTTTTTTGGAAGAAGACGACGGCCTGATTGAAATCGCCCTGTTCCTGGAAGACGCGGGCGAGCGACTCCATGGCGTCGGCGTGGGTCGGGTCGAGGCGGATGGCCTCCTGCCAGGCGAACACGGCGTCGGTGAATTGACGCGCCTGACTGTGAATGTTGCCCTCCCAGAAATGGAACTCGGCGCGGTCCTTCTTGCGTTCGAGGGCGTTGCGGATGCTCTGGAGTGCCTGCGGCGTCTCCTGGCGCTCATAGTGGACGCGCGCCTTGGTGAAGAGCGCTTCGAGGTGGCCCGGTTCCGCGGCCAGGGCGGCGTTGAGGCTTTCGAGAGCTTCGTCGTGGCGCTTGAGCTCGAAGTAGACGGCGCCCTGCTTCCAGAGCGAGTCGATGTCGTGGAGGTCGAGCGCGTGGCCTTTGCCGAAGGCGATCGCGGCCTGTTCCCGCTTGCCCAGGCGCCAGAGCAGATCGCCGTAGCGGTTTTGCAAGCGCGGGAGGTTGCCGTTGAGGGCGTCGGCGCGCGCGAAGGCGGCCTCTGACTCGTCGAGCTTTTCCAGGGCTGCGAGAGACTCGGCGCGGCCAAAGTGGGCTTCGGCGTTGGCGTCGTCGATCTGGATGGCGCGGTCAAAGGCGGCGAGGGCTGCCTCGGGATCGCTGGTCGCCAGGGCGTGACGGCCGATTCCGACGTGCGGCAGGGCCTCGCCCTCACCCTTGGCGAGTGACTGGTCAAAGGCCTTCTTGGCCTCGTCCAGGCGATTCTGCTCCAGGTGGATGCGCCCCAGATAGAAGGCTGCCTCCCAGCCGACCTCGGCGTCGTCGAGCGCCTGTTCGTAGTTGTCGCGCGCGTCGGCCTTGCGTTCGAGCTTGTCGTAGACCCGGCCCTGCAGAAGGAAGAGGCGCGTGTTCTTCGGCATCGCCTTTTTGGCCTCGGTGAGGATGGTCTGCGCCTGGTGGTATTTTTCGAGGCCGATGAAGGAGCGCACCTGGCCGTCAATGTGGTGGACATCGTTGGGTTCGGCCTGGTGGGCGCGGGCAAAGAGCGGCTCTGAACGGTCATAGGCGCCCTGGTCGAGCAGGAGCTTGCCGTAGAGGGCGGGGATGGCGGCGTTGTCGGGGCCGGACTCCATGGCCTTGTCAAAGGCGGCAAAGGCCTCGGGGTATTGGCGCAGGGCCACGTGGTTGAGGCCGCGCAAAAAGTCGGCGCGCGAGCGGTCGGGGCGGCAGAGGCGGTCCATCGACGACGCGTCGCCGATGGTCGAGAGCAGCGAGAGGGCTTCGCGCGGGCGGGGCAGGGTGCGGGTCAGGATGTCGGCCTTGGCCAGGAGCGATTCCACGTCCTTCGCGTCGGCGGCGATGGCCTTGTCAAAGGCGGCCAGCGCTTCGAGCGCCTTGGGACTCACCTTTTTCATCGCGGTGATCACGCTGGGGGCGGCTGTGTCGCCGGGCTTGGCGTCGCTCGTGGCCGGGGAGTCGGGGGAGGGGGAGGCGTCGGCCTTGGCGGTGGCGTCGTCGCCGGTCGCGGCTGTGTCGCCGGGTTTGGCGTCGCTCGTGGCCGGTTTGGCTTCGACGAGGACCTCGATCGGCGCTTCGACCCATTCTGACTCGGGCACTTCTTCGGCGAGCTTGAGCTGGCCAATGCGGCGGTGGGCGCGCGCGTCAGAGGCGTCCTTGGCGATCATCTCTTCGAGCAGCTTGATGGCGCCCGCGCGGTCGTCGGCCACGGCGAGGAGGTCGCAGAGAAGGAAGGTGGCTTCGCGATCGTCGGGACGCGCCCGGACGTGCGCTTCGAGGGCGGCGCGGCGGGCGGCGCTCTTCTTCAGGAGATCATTGGCGACGCGGGCCTTGAGCAGATCAGTGCTCGACGCGTGTTTTTCGTCGCTCGCCAGATCGTTCAGGAAGCGATCCGCTTTGGCGTCTTTGTCGGCCCCGTAGGCGTGCCGCAGCTGGAAAGCGATCTGCGCGTAGAGCGCGCGCGGCTCGATGAGGCCGGGATTTTTGGTCACGAGTCGGTCGGCGATTTTTTGCGCCTCGCGCAGTCCGGACCAGGTGCCGTCGCGCATGGCCTGAATCGCTTCGAGATACTGCCGGTGTTCCGGGGTGCCCGCCTGCAGCGACGAGGGGAAGAGCCAGTGGATGGCGAAGGGACCGTAGGAGGTCAGCCCGAGCGCGGCGCCGCCGAGGAGGATGACGCCCAGGACGGCGAGGGCGATGAAGAGGGGCATGAGCCTGCGGCGCGGGGAGTCGTCGGTGTTGGCGACGAGGGAGAGGCCGGCCATGCGGTCGCCGTAGCGCGACTTGATGCGTTCGAGCGCTTCTTCGCCCTTGGGTGTCTGGCTCGCGCTGTCGACGGAGAAGGTGACATCGCCCGGGCTGGCCATCAGCTGCTCGATGGCGTCGGCAAAAGCGCGCACCGAGTTGAGGGGGGCCCAGCGCGATTGATCGATGGAGATCTCCTCGTCGCCCAAAAGCTGGCCCGAGGTGATCATGGCGATGACTGTCGGCGCGTCGAAGGGACCGCGCGGTTTTTCGGCGTTGCGGCGCAGGTAGAAGCTGGCGCCGTCGGTGGACTGGATGGCTGGCATTTCGGCGCTGCCGCGCTCGTCGATGAAGTCGAGGACCTCCAGCTTCTCGTCGTCCGCATGGCGCGCGGGGGTGCCACCGGAGACGGCCGCCAGATCGAGTTCGAGCGCGTCGGCGGCAGAGGCGTGTGGCGCCGCGGCGTCGGCGTGATCCTCGTGCGAGTGATGGTTGAAGGTCAGCATGCTGGAGAAGTCGAAGGCCTCTTCTTTGGTCGGCATCTTTTTGGGGGGCATCTCGGCGGGTGGCGGCGGCGCGCCAAAGAGCGACTCGACATCGAGGGTTTCGGGGGCTTCTTCGGGAAGGCTGGGCGGCGGCGCGTCCGGGGTGGAGTCAGTGGCCATCAGATCGATCTCCAGAGACGAATGCTCGGCGGCGGACTTTTGCGGAGCCGGTGGCTCGTCCAGAGGCATGGGGGGCGGCGCTTCGGCTTTTGCCTGGTCAGAACCGAAGAGGTCGTCGGCGCCCGCGCCAAAGCCCGAACCGGACAGCGACTTGAGGAAGGCCTCGGCGACATCGCCCACCGAAGCGCTTTCGGCGTTATCGCCCGCGGATGGCTTCTTCGCCTCGACGCCTGCGCCTAAGTCGAACGTCGAGGAGAGCTGGTCGCTCGAATCAAAGAGCGAGGAGACATCCTCGGCGCCGCCTTCCGGATCAGAGGCGAAGAGGTCGTCGGCCGCCGCGGCGTCCAGCGCCAGATCGGGCTCGGGCGTGGCGCCGATCAGGTTGCTGGAGCTGGGGCCAAACAGGTCGTCCTCGACCAGCGAGGGCGCGGGCGAAGTCTCTGGCTGAAAGTCGAACGACGGCCCGGCGTCCTGTGTGCCTGGGGCGCCAAAGAGGTCCTCCATCGCGGAACTGGACGCGGCGCTGGTCGTTGGCAGGGGAGAGGCGTCGAGCGGGACCGCGGCGCTTTTCGACTCGAAGGGATCGAAGAGGTCCTCCATCGAGAGGCCTGCTGCGTCGGCGGACACCTCGGGCGTCGGCGGTGGGGCGCCTGTGCCTGTCGCGTCGTCGGCAGCGATGTCGAAGAGAAGTTCGACGCCGTCGTCTCCGTCGAGCTCGATCGCCGCCTCGTCCAGGTCTTCGATTTCATCGACCACATCGATTTCGTCGACCTCGTCCACCTCATCGACCTCATCGACCTCGTCGACCTCCTCCACGTCGTCCTCTGGCGCCTCGGGCAGCGGCACGGGCGAGAAGCCCTCGCTCTCGATGCCGGGCAGCTGAACAGCCTCGTCAATCGGCCGTGTGGCGAGGAAGGGCTGGCGGCACTTGGCGCAGCGCAGGTGGACTCCGGCGGGCGGAATCTTGGATTCGTCGACGTTGAAGCTGGCGGCACAGTGCGGACAAGTGACCTTCATCGGGCTTCCTTTCCCCGTGAGTTGGCGTCCCCCGGGTGGGCGCGGGTTGCTCTGAACGCTCGCTGGGGACCGGTCAAAAAAAACAGCGCCGAGGCCCTGTCTCTCACTGACTTCGAGAGGTCCCATTCAGGCCTGCGCGGCTGACGCGGGCGCTGTTTGGCGACGAGGACGTTCGGCGCTGAGGTGTTCGTCGGCGCGCATCGCTGGTCGCGCCATGGGGCCTAAGAGTGGCTGCCCGACTTTTCCGGCGGGTATTCGGACAGGCGGCCCTGCGGCTCCACGAGCGGCGCGGAGGCGGGCTTTTTCTCCTGGCCCTCGCCCGGTTTGCGCAGCGGCGCGCGGTCGGCGGTGAGCTTGAGAGACCCCTGCTCTGCCTGACGCTGTTCGCGTTCGTGGCGCTTGTCGCTGTCGCGGTGGTCGCGGTCGCCCCGGGAGCGCTGCTGGCGATCGGTCTTGCCGTAAATCTCGAACTGCTCCTGGTGGTAGCTCTGCTGCGGACGGACGACGATGGTCTTGTTGAAGCGGTCCATCAGGTAGCGCAGCTCGTCGCGCTCCTCGACCTGGAGGATGCGGGCCACATCCGGATGGCAGTTCACGACGATCGCGCCCTCTCGGAAGTTGTTCGCGTTGCGCCGGATCTCGCGGAAGATCTCGTAGGCCATCGTCTGCTTGCTCTTCACGTGGCCGCGGCCGTCGCAATAGCTGCAGGGCTCGTTGAGGGTGCGGCCGAGCGATTCGCGGACGCGTTTGCGGGTCATCTCAATGAGGCCGAGCTCGCTGATCTTGAGGATGTTTGTGCGCGCCTTGTCGCGTCCAAGCGCCTCCTGCAGCGCCTTGAAGACCTTGTCGCGGTTCTGCGCCTTGGCCATGTCGATGAAGTCGATGATCATGATCCCGCCGATGTTGCGCAGGCGCAGCTGGTAGACGATCTCCTTGGCCGCCTCGATGTTGATGCGCGTGATCGTCTCTTCCAGGCTCTTCTTGCCGACGTAGCGACCGCTGTTGACGTCAATCGCCGTCAGCGCCTCGGCCTGGTCGATGATCAGGTAGCCGCCGCTCTTGAGCCACACCTTGCGGCTGTAGGCGCGCTGCAGCTCGTGCTCGATGCCGTAGGCGTCGAAGATCGGCTCGTCGCCTTCGTGCAGGACGACGCGATCCTTGAGCGCCGGGGCCTGCGCCGCGACAAACCGCGAGATGCGCTCCCACTCGGTGCGATCGTCGATCACCAGCTTTTCAACGTCCTGGACAAAGAGATCGCGCGTGGCGCGCAGTGTCAGGTCGAGGTCGGGGTGGAGCAGCGCCGGGGCGCCGATTTTGTCCTTCTTGGCGACGACTTCGCTCCAGATGCCGGTGAGGAAGCGCGCGTCGGCCTCCAGTTTTTCGGTCGAGATGTTTTCGGCCACGGTGCGCACGATGAAGCCGGTCCCCGCCGGGCGGATGCGCTCGACGATGTCGCGCAGGCGACGGCGCTCGCTTTCCTTCTCGATGCGGCGGCTGATGCCCACGTGATCGACGGTCGGCATGAAGACGATTTGGCGCCCGGGGATGGAGATGTGGCTCGTGACGCGCGCGCCCTTGGTGCCAATCGGGTCTTTGGCGACCTGGACGATGATCTCCTGACCGACCTTGAGCAGGTCCTGGATGTTGGCCGCCGGACGGCGCTTGGCGTTGCGCCCGTTGTCAGATTCGCCCCGCTCGGAGGTGTCGTCGCCGCGCTCGCCTGACTTGGCTTCGGCTGCGCTCTTCTCGGCGCGATTGCCGCGGCGTCCACGTTCGCCGTTTCGCCCCTGGCGTCCCTGATTGCGGGCGGGTTGCTCCGCGACGGGCGTGCGCTCCTGGTCCTGAGCCTGTCCGCGCGCTGGCGAGGCGTCTTGAGGTGCCTCTTGGGAGGCCTCTTGAGAGGCGTCTTTGGGGGCGGCTGCATCTGCGGCAGGGACGCGATTTTCTGCGGACTCTGTCGGCTGCGCTTCGGCGGTGTCTGCGCCGTCGGCGTCTTCCGTGTCGGCCCGCGCGGTTGCCTCGCTCTCTCCCTCGACCGAGACGCCTGGCGTAGGATCGCTCGCCGCCGCGTCCTCGGCTTCGGCACGCAGGGGCGCGTTCGCTTCGTCTGTGGCGTCGACTTTCGGCGCGGCGTCTTCTGTCGTCGCGACAGCTTCCGAGGCCTCGGCGGTGGCTGGTGCCGCGACTTCCGGGTTCGCCATCGATTCGGGCGCAGGCGTGGCGCACTCCACGCGATCCTGCGCGGTCAATTCACCATGGCGGAGCTCACGGCGGGCACTGCCTCCACGACGACGACGGCGCGAGCGCGCGCGCAACTCGCCACGGCGCTCTGAGGACTCGGCCTGAGCCTCGCCGGTCGGGGCGTCACCTGCCTGCTCTGTGGCCTGGGCCTGCTCGACATTGGCCGCGGCATCCACTGACACCTCGGCTGCCTCGACGGCGACCGGAACGCCCGACACTGTCGCCACGGATTCGCCCGCAGTCACCGCCGCCTCGTTCTCAGGGGCGATCAGCGTGGCCATGGCCAGGGCGCCATCGGGCTCGGAGCTCTTTTCCGCGCTGGTCTCCGCATTTGCGTCGGCCACCTCGTCCGCGGACTCGACCTCTGGCGCGCACACAGCCTGCGCCTCGACTGGTGTCTTTTCGGCGCTCTCGGGGGCCGCGGTTGATTCGACCTCGTTCGACGCTGGCGTGCTGTCTTCGGCCGTCACCTCGGAGTGCGTCGCCATGTCGGCGGTCACTTCGACCGTGTCGTCGCTCTTTGACTCGCGCGCAGTCGTCTCGACGGTTTGTTCGGAAGCGGGCGACGTCACCGCGTGGACCGAGCCGTTGAGCTCGTGCGGCGTCTTCAGCTCACCCGGCGTGGACAGGAGCGAGGGCGTCACGATGGTCAACTGCGGCGCTTTTGCTTCGTGGCCCACCGCCTTGGCGGGCGAGTCGGCGTGAAGGGCGCCTGCGGCGTTAAGAGCGCCCGCGGCGTTAAGATCGATCGACTCGTCCAGTTCGTCGTCGAACTCGGCGTGCTCGCCTTCTGTCAGCTCGAACTGCTGCTCGCTGAAGTCCGGGTCGTAAAAGACATCGTTCACATAGAGGAACGCGGCTTTTTCGAGGCCGATGTCGACAAAGGCGGCCTGCATCCCCGGCAGCACGCGGACGACCTTGCCCTTGTAGATGTTGCCGACGATGCCTTTGTCCTTCTTCCTCTCCAGATAGTACTCGCTGATGGTTCCGTTCTCGACGAGAGCCACGCGCGTCTCAACGCCACTGACGTTGATGACCAAAACTGCGCCCATCTGAAACATCCCTTCGCGGCCGTCGCCCGAACGCAGTCCATCCGACGCTCGAAGGCTGATTCGACAGGCGGCCGCACGGGGCCTAACACTCCCTAAGTCTTTGAATTTATTAGGTTTTTTGGTCCATCCGAAGTGACTCTGGGGGTGTTGTGCGCCCTGAAACGGCGCCCCGGTTCGCAAAACTCAAAACGCGCGGGCGCCTCTGTTCTGAAAGCATCCATGGAGAGCGAAAAGCGCGAGCGTCGCGGCGGTGCTCCCCAACTCGAATTTGTCCTCGGTGGGAAAGGTGGCACTCGTTCGAGATGTCCAAGATCGAGGTGCCCGTGAGCCGGTCAGATTCACCTGAAGGTCGCCCGTCCGGCCTGAATGGCGCGGCGTGTTTCTTTTAGGGGGGGGGGCGATTCCCGCAGTCTCAACGCCCGGGAGAGCCGGGGCCATTTCCGAAATTTGTGCGGGTTCGACGCGCGGCCAGCTTGAGCGCGCGGGACCTGCGAAAAACCGCGCGCCCCGCGTCTCGGAGCGCGCCTTGTGACAGCGAAAACCTCTGTCATTTCAAGCAGTTGGCACCATTGACCACAGGGGTCCGGGGCCAAAAGCGGCGGGCTTCTACCACCGCTTTTTGAGGAATCAACCGCCAATCCGGGGCCTCGTTGGGGGGCTTTGGGGGAGTCGTCGAAGAGGCTGTCGAGGCGAGCGCGGGGGGGGGGGGCTGGTGGCGCGGGGCATAAAAAACGGGCGCCCGAAAGAGATCCGAGCGCCCGCGAAGTGGTGAGGCTGTCAGCTCAATGCTCAGCCGCCGCCGAGGGTGGTGATGAAGTAGCCAGCGGCCACGGCCGTCCCGATGACGCCGGCCACGTTGGGTCCCATCGCGTGCATCAACAGGTAGTTCGACGGGTTGGCCTGGATGCCGACGTTGTGCGCCACGCGCGCGGCCATGGGCACGGCGGAGACACCTGCGGCGCCGATCAGCGGGTTGAGCTTGTTCTTGGTGAACAGGTTCATCAGCTTGGCCATGAGCACACCGGTGGCCGTCGAGAGCGCGAAGGCGAAGACGCCGATGAGGATGATCTTGCCGGTCTGCAGCGTGAGGAACTTGTCGGCTGTCATCGTCAGGCCAACGCTCGTGCCGAGGAAGATGGTGACGGAGTTCATGATCTCGTTCTGCGCCGATTTGACGAGGCGCTCGGTGACGCCGCACTCGCGCAGGAAGTTGCCGAGCATCAGCATCGCGATCAGCGCCGAGGCGGCCGGGACGAGGAGGATGCAGAGCAGGCAGACGATGAGCGCGAAGCACAGCCGCTCAAGTTTGCCGACCTTGCGCAGCGACTTCATGCGGATCTGGCGCTCGTTCTCGGTGGTCAATAGCTTCATGATCGGCGGCTGAATCAGCGGCACCAGCGACATGTAGGTGTAGGCGGCGACAGCGATGGGGCCGATGAGGTTGGGCGCGAGCTTGCTGGCCGTGAAGATCGAGGTCGGGCCGTCCGCGCCGCCGATGATGCCGATCGAGGCCGCTTCGCCCTGGGTGAAGCCGAGCGCCAGTGCCAAAACGAAGACGAGGAAGATGCCGGCCTGGGCCGCCGCGCCGAGCAGCAGCGTGCGCGGATTGGCGATGAGGGGGCCGAAGTCGGTGAGCGCGCCCACGCCGAGGAAGATGATCGGCGGGAACAGCTCCCACTGAATGCCCTTGGAGATGTAGTAGTAGAGACCACCTGGCTCGTAGCAGCCGCAGGCGATGGCGCCCTTTTCGGCAATGCAGGCCTGCACGGCGGCGTCGGCGCAGTGCGCATATGAGGGATCGTTGATCACGCCCCAGGTGGGCAGGTTGGCGATGAGCGCGCCAAAGGCGATGGGCACGAGCAACAGCGGTTCGTATTGCTTGGCGATCGCGAAATAGAAGAGCACGAGCACGACGAGCCACATGGCGATCATGCCCGGCGTGATCTTCACGAAGCCGGTGTCACTGAAGAAGTCGATGAGAGCTTGGAGCATGGGGAGACTCTGGGTTCTGCGGGGAAAGCGGGCGCGGCGTCGGTCGAGAAGGCCAAACGCCGCCAGGGCGTTCTGGGCGCGATTGCCCGTCAATGGATGATGTGTCGGGCATGGAACCAAAGACGAAACTAACGCCTTCGCGCGGGGGCTCAGGCGATAGTGAGCAGGGGGGAGCCCTCTTCGATCACGGCGCCTTTCTGGACGCTGATGCCGCTGACCGTGCCGGATTTAGGGGCGTTGATCGGCGTGTTCATCTTCATCGCCTCAAGCGTGATCAACAGGTCGCCCTCGCTGACCGACTGGCCTTCCTTGACGTGGATGTCGACCACGGTTCCGGAGAGGGGCGAGGGGACTGCGGTGCCACCGGAAGCGGCAGCGGGAGCGGCGGGAGCGACCGGCGCGGCGGCGGGCGTGGGGATCACCGTCGCAGGAGGGGCGACAGGCTGGGCCACGGGCATGGCCGACTGGCTGCCGTCGAGCATCTCGACGAGGACATCGTAGGACTTGCCGTCAACAGTGACGCGAAGCTGCTTGATCATGGGGAGGTGACCTCTTTTCCGGGCCAGGGCCCGACAGGTGGTTCAGGGGGTTGGCGAAGTCTCGCCTCGCGCGGCGGGCAGGGTGTCAGCGAAAGGTCGAAGCGACGGTCGACAGCCGGGCACGCCACACGCGGTGAGCGGAGATTATTGAGGGCGGGTCCAGCGCTGCGCTGGCATGGAAGCGGTGAGCTGTTCCTGACGGCCCGCGCGCGACCAGGTCGTGTCTGCCGGGCGCACGCTCAGGATGCGGTGGGGCTTCTCGTCGAGCATGACGGCGGCAGCGGCGGCAAAGACGGCGAGCGGGACATCGGTCGCTGGCGCTACTTCCTGAATGCTGACGATGCGGTGCGGCGCGTTGTCGAGGGCGGCGGCCACGGCGGCGGTGATCACCGAGGTGATGGCGGTCGATGGCGGCGCGGGCTGGGCGCTCATCTGGGACGACGCGGCGGGCAGCGCGCTCTTGGCCTGACCGCCGATCGCCTTGGCGGCGGGCGGCGCCTTCTTGCTGTCGAGGTGCTTGAAGAAGAGGCCCATCAACTCGCAGACGAGCCACAGCCCGACGAGGGTCGTGAAGACGATGACGAGGCCGACGCCGAGAAACTGCATCGCGTCCGCCCAGGTCAGGGTGCCGTTGGCGATCGAGCGCATGGCCTGCGCCGGGACAGGGACCGCGTCGAGGTTGGTGTCGGCCCCGGAGGCGGCCGCGTTCAACAGGGGGAGGAGCTGGTTTGAGAGGTTCATAGGGCGATGTTTCCGTGTTTTTTGGCGGGGCGCGCCTCGCGCTTGGTGATGGTGTTGCGCAGCGCCAGGGAGAGGACGGCGCGGCTGCGGCTCGGCTCGATCACGTCGGTGAGCTGGCCCGATTCGGCGGCCTGCCAGGGAGCGGCGAATTTCTGGCGGTATTCGTCGGCGATCTCTGCGGCGCGCGCCTTGGGGTCGGCGGCGGTCTTCAGCTCATTCTTGAAGAGGATGTTGATCGCGCCCTCGGCGCCCAGCACCGCGATCTCGGCGCAGGGCCAGGCAAAGACGAGGTCGGCCCCCATCTCCTTGCTGTCCATGGCCATGTAGGCGCCGCCGTAGGCCTTGCGCAGGATGAGCGTGATCTTGGGGACGTTGGCCGTGCTCCAGGCGAACAGCATCTTCGAGCCGTGGCGGATGATGCCGCCGCGCTCCTGGGCCAGGCCGGGGAGGAAGCCGGGCACGTCGACGAGCGAGATCAGCGGGATGTGGAAGGCGTCGCAGAACTGAATGAAGCGCGCCGCCTTGTCGGCCGCGTCGATGTCGAGCGTGCCTGCCTTGACCATGGGCTGGTTGGCGACAATGCCGACGACCATGCCGTTGAGCCGCGCGAAGCCGACGATGATGTTTTTCGCGAAGAGCGCGTGGACCTCGAAGAAGCTGCCGCTGTCGAAGATGGCCTCGATGGCCTTGCGCATGTCGATCGGCGTCTTGGGGTCGGAGGGGACGATCGCGTCGAGCGCCGGATTGGGCGTCAGGTCGATCGCCTGCGACGGGGCGTGCGGCGGCTCCTGGAGGTTGTTCGGCGGCAGGTAGCTGAGGAGTTTTTTGACGATGCGCAGCGCGTCGGCGTCGTCCTCGGCCACGAAGTGGACATTGCCGCTGACCGAGGCGTGCATCTGCGCGCCACCCACCTCTTCCGGCGTGCACTGCTGCCCTGTGACCGCGCGGATCACCTCGGGGCCGGTGATGAACATCTGCGCGTGCTTCTTCGTCATGACGACGAAGTCCATCAGCGCCGGCGAGTAAGCGGCGCCACCGGCGCAGGGCCCGGCGATGACCGCGATCTGGGGCACCACGCCCGAGAGCATGATGTTCTGGCGGAAGACGCGCGAGTAGCCGGTCAGAGCGTCGACGCCTTCCTGGATGCGGGCGCCGCCCGAGTCGTTGATGCCGACGATCGGGATGCCGCAGTGCCCCGCGTAGGTCATCGCGTCGACGATCTTGCCCGCGTGGACCTCGCCGAGCGTGCCGCCGCTGACCATGAAGTCCTGGCTGAAGATGGCCACGGGCTGGCCGTCCACATGGCCGACACCGGTGATGACGCCGTCGCCGGGCATGCGCTTTTTGTCCATGCCGAACTCTTTGGCGTGGTGGTGCGCGTAGGCGCCCATCTCCTGGAAGGTGTCCGCGTCGAAGAACGCGTCGATGCGCTCGCGAGCGGTCAGTCGCCCCTCTTCGTGTCGCTTGCGCGCCTTGGCCTCACCGCCGAGGTCGCGAACCTCTGCGCGCCGCGCTTCCAGTGCCGCCATGCGCTCTTGGGAGATCGTCATCGTGTGCCTCTTCGGAAAATTCGTCGTGGGTGGGGAGAAGGGCGCGCCAAGGGCCAGAAGGCTCTTTGGCCAACGCCTCGGACAGCGGATTTCGGACGCGACAGGCGAGGGGAGAGGGGCGATGCGCTCAGCCGCCTCCGCGCGGCGTCGAACACAACTCGACGAGCACGCCCAGCGCCGACTTCGGGTGGACAAAGGCGATTTCTTTGCCGTGCGCACCCATTCTTGGCGTCTCGTCGATCAGCCTGGCGCCAGCCTCGGCGACGCGCTTGAGCTCGCCTTCGACGCCATCGCTGGCAAAGGCCACGTGGTGCAGGCCCTCGCCGCGACTCTCGATAAATTTGGCGATGGGGCTCGACGCGTCGGTCGCCTCCAACAGCTCGATGGACACCTCGCCGACCTGAAAAAAGGCGGTGCGCACCTTCTGGCTCTTGACGGTCTCGACGCCCTGGCAGGCGCTGCCCAGCAGCCGCTCGAAGACAGGGATCGCGTCCTCCAGTCGGCGAACGGCGATACCCAGGTGATCGATGCGTTGAATCATGGCGCGCTCTTGGCTCCCCAGTGGCTCTCTTCGACCGAGCGACCAAATGCTCAGGCGCCAGCGCCTCCCCCGGTCGCCCCCCCCCCAAAAAAACGCGGCGCGCCCTAGCAGCGGCGAACTCAAACTTCCAGCGGGGAATTTGTCGCGCTTCGTCTCGCGCCGCGGCTGGTTTTCACTCTGCGCGATCAGTCTGAATCGCCCGCTTTTTCGCCCTCGGGCGTCTCCAGCAGCGCCTTGGCCTCGCGGGAAGTGGCGTCCGAATCGGCCAGCGCCTGCTCCAGATCGGCGAGCGCGGCGTCCGCCTCGATGTTGCTCTCCTTGAGCTTCTGCTCGAACGCGTCGTCCTTCAGGTCCGCGACGACAGAGGCCACGCCCTTGGGCGCGGCGGCATCAGGCCCAAGCTCCTTCTCGATGACCTCTTCGCTTTCCTTGGAGAGCTCCTGGAACTCGCGCAGCGTCGGCAGTCCACCCAGGTCGCGCAGGTTGAAGAATTCGAGGAACTCGCGCGTCGTCCCATAGATGAGCGGCCGACCAGCCTCCTCGCGCTTGCCGAGGATTTTGATGAGGCGGCGCTCCAACAGGGCCTTGAGCACGGCGCCGCTGTCCACCGCGCGGATGTCCTCGATCTCGGGGCGCGTGACGGGTTGCCGGTAGGCGACGATGGCCAGTGTCTCCAGCGCGGCGCGCGTCAGTCGCTGAGGCTTGACCTTGAGGAATCGGCGAATGGCGTCGGCGCTCTCGGGGCTTGTCCTCAGCTGCCAGCCACCCGCCACCTCGTGCAGCACGATGCCGCAGCGCTCCTCGCAGTAGTGCGACTGGAGCGCGGCCAGCTGCTCGCGGATCACCGTCAGATCGAGCCCGGTGTTTTTGCGGATCGCGTCCTCACCGATGGGCTTGTCGGCGATGAAGAGGATGGATTCGAGCAGCCGCTGCACGCGCGCCGGCGAGTATTTGCGCGCCTCGGCGACCAATTTGTCGAAGGCGTCCTCGACGACCTCCTCGGCCTGGACAGGCACTTCGATTTCGGCGGCGGCGTCTTCTTCCTGATCGCCCTCGTCCTCGGCGGCAAATGCCTCTTCAACCTCTGCCGCGCCCTCTGTCTGCGCCTCCCGCCTGGGAAAGGGCACGACCTCGGCCCCCGCCTCAGAGGCCACATCCGCGTCAGTGGTTTCTGTCTCTTCCGCCACGTCCGCCCCGCGTCCTGCCGTCGGCTCGGCCTCTCCGTCGCCCGTCTCTTCGTCGAACATCGCTTCGTCGTCTCCCAAGGCGCGCGGGACCAGCCCCGCCGCCGCACTGCCTATTGGTAATCGTCCTTGAAGAGTTTGACCGCGCTGGCCAGCGCCTCGGGACTGCGGGCGGTGACGAGGATGTCGTCGCTCTCTTCCTCCTGGACGATGCGCAACAGGCGCATCTTGCACATTTCGAGAATGGCCAGGAACGTCATCAGGATGCTGATGCGATCGCGCGCCGCCTCCAGCAGGGTGATGAACGAGGTGTGTGGCTCGTGGCGCAGCCGTTCGGCGAGGCGGGCCATGGTGCCGCTGAGGTCGAATTGCTCCAGATTGACCTCGTGATGCGGTTCGGGGGCCTTGTCCTTGAGCACCTTGGAGAGCGTCTCGATCAGCTTGAAGACGGAGACCTCTGCCAGGCCGATGTCACCCTCGGGACGCGGCGTCGGCTCCAGGCGCGCGCGGCGCGTGAAGACCTGGCGACCGAGCAGGGCGCGCGACCCCAGCGCCTCGGCGGCTGCCTTGTATTTTTGATATTCGAGCAGACGCCTGACGAGCTCCTCGCGCGGGTCGTCCTTGGGCGCCTCTTCCTCCAGATCGGGCTCGGCCTCGGGCAGGAGAATGCGCGACTTGATGTGCAGGAGCGTCGCGGCCATGCGGATGAACTCTCCGGCCACGTCGAGGTCGATCTCCTTCATCGCCTTGAGCGCCTGCAGATACTTCTCGGTGATCAGGGCGATGGGGATGTCGAGGATGTCGATCTTGTGCTCGTGGATGAGGTGCAGCAGCAGGTCGAGCGGGCCCTCGAAGTTGGGCAGCACGAGCTTGAAGGCGAGGGTCGGATGGAGGGCGTTCGGCGCCGCGTCCGCCGCCGGGGCTTCGTGGGGCTTGGCGTCAGGCGCGCTGGCCTCGCCTTGTGTGGCGTCGACTTTGTCCGCCTTGGCCGCGTTCGGCTCGTCGGTCCGGACCTCGTCGCCGTGATCCGCCGCGCGTCCCTCGGTGTCGCTGCGCGTCGCGTCGCTGTCAGGTGAATCCATCGTGATCTCGTGAACGTGTCGTCGGCGAGGAGAGCGAACGCGCCGGGGGAGGGGAAAGGGGGCGCGCCCATAGCGGATTGACGCCTTGCGCACCGCGCTTTTTCGCCGGGAAGGCCGCAGCCGCGCGCTCAGACGACGGCGCCCTGGATGAAGGTGAGCGTTCCGCGATCGCCATCGATGTCGGCCTGCGCGCCCAGGACGAGGGGGCGATTGGGGAGGCTGTGGCCAGCGGGCAGGTCGGCCACGCAGGGGACGCCGAGGCGGCAAAACTCGGCGCGGGCCACCTCTGCGCCATTGGGAGAGGCGTCGCCGCAGCCGCTGAAAGAGCCGAGCGCCACGCCATTGAGCCGCTCGGTGAGGCCGGCGAGCTTGAGATGGGTGATCATGCGGTCGACGCGGTAGGGCGCCTCGCCCACGTCTTCGAGAAAGAGGATGGCGCCGTCGAGCGGGGGCATCCACGGGGTGCCGATGAGGCGCGTGAGGACAGAGAGGTTGCCGCCGATGAGGGGGCCTTGGGCGCGTCCGGGCGTCACTGGCGTGCCGTTCAGAACAGGAGGCGGCGCGATCGACTCCAGGCACTCGAACAGGGCGCGCGCCTCGACTTCGCCGGCCGTGCCGAGCTGGGTCAGGACCGGGCCGTGGACGCTGCGCCAGCCGTGTCGCTGCAGGGCGGCGTGCAGGGCGGTGATGTCCGAGAAGCCGACGAGGATTTTGGGGCGGGGGGGCACGTCGAGCTTGGGGAGGAGACGCGTCGCGCCGTAACCGCCGCGGGCGCAGAAGACGGCCTTGGTTTTTGGATCGGCGAGCGCCGCGTTGAGTGCCTGGGCGCGCGCTTCGTCGCTGCCCGCGAGGTAGCCGTCGCGCGCGTGGAGGGAGGGCGAGAGGCTGGGGCGGTAGCGCTGCGCGAGAAGGTCGAGGCCGCGCTCAAAGGCGTCGCGTTCGAAGGGGCTCGACGGGGCGATGACGGAGACCGCGTCGCCGGGAGCGAGCGCCGGGGCTGGGCGAAAGGTGTTCATCGAGAGGTGGGACGACATGCGGCGTCATCCTCGCGCGGCGCGCACGTCCCTGAGCTTGAGCGAGAGGCGCGACTGGCGCTGGAAGGTTTCGACCCCGAGGTGGAAGGCCAGGTCGACCGGTCCCTGGGCCACGAGTTCGCTCAACGCGCCCATGCCAAAGCCAATCACGTCGAGCGTGCGATCTTCGGCGATGAAGAGTTTGAGGTGCCCCGGTCCGCCGCGTCTGGCCTGCAACACGCGCGCTGTGGCGCGGACTTCGCGCAGGGCGAAGACGGGTTCGGGGTTGCCCATGCCGAATGGTTCGAGACGCTTGATGGCCTGTGCCAGCGCCATGGTCAGCTCGTCGCGCCTGAGCCAAGTGTCGATGCGGCAGGTGGGCGCCATCTCTTCGGGCGAGCTCTCGCCGGCCTCCTGTTCGAAGGCTTCGCGAAAATCGTCGAGCGCGCTCACGTCGAGCGAGAGACCCGCCGCGCGGTGGTGACCGCCGTGTCGCGTCAAAAAGCGATCGCAGCGTTCGAGCACCTCGGCCAGGTGGACGCCTTCGGGACTGCGCCCCGAGCCGGTGCCGGTCTCTCCCTCCAGCGCCAGAACGATCGCCGGTCGGTGAAAGCGCTCGACCAGGCGCGAGGCCACGATGCCGACCACGCCTTTGTGCCACCCCTCGCCCGCGACGACGATCGTCCGCCGCCCGGCGCGATCCTGCGCGTCGGCCTGCGCCAGCGCCTCGCCAAAGATGCGCTGCTCGATGTTCTGCCGCTCGCTGTTGGCGGCGTCGAGTTGGGCCGCCAACGCGCCCGCCCGGTTGGGATCGGTGGTGGTCAAAAGCTCCAGCCCGGGCATGGCTTCGTCGAGACGGCCCGCGGCGTTGATCTTGGGCGCCAGACGGTAGCTGACCTGTCCGGCGCTGAGTGAGCTGTCGCCATCGATGCCCGAGATGTGTTTGAGCGCGCGCACGCCGGGACGCGCGGCGCGGGCGATTTCGTCGAGTCCGTGGCGCACCAGGACGCGGTTGACGCCGGTCAGTGGCACCACGTCGGCGATGGTGCCGAGCGCGGTGAGGTCGAGGTAGTCGCGCAGCCTTGGCTCTGGCCGGCTCATGAAGGCGCCCCGTTCGCGCAGGGATTTGCGCAGGGCCATGCAGACGAGAAAGGCGAGTCCGGCGGCGCACAGCGGATGGCCGTCAAAGGCGTCGCAGCTGTCCGGCAGGTGCGGGTCGACGATGGCGTTGGCCTTTGGCAGGCGCAGCGATTCGAGCGGCGGATGGTGATCGATGACCACCACGTCCATGCCGAGCTCGCGCGCGAAGGCGATCTCGTCGATGGCCGTCACGCCGCAGTCGACGGTGATGAGCAGGCGGCTTTGGTGAGAGGCGATCTTCTCCACGACGGCACGCCCCAGGCCGTAACCCTCGCTCATGCGGCGCGGCAGCCATGGCTCGACATCGAGGCCGAGCTCCCGGAGGAAGAGGAGGAGGGTGGCTGTCGCCGTCACGCCGTCCACGTCGTAGTCGCCAAAGATCGCGACGGGTTCGTGCCGCTCGACGGCTAGGACGATGCGCGCCACAGCCTCGCTCATGCCGCGCAGCGCGAAGGGATCGGGCAGCTCCGAGAGATCGGTCCGCAAGAGGCGCAGGACCTCCTCGCTGTTCACCAATCCCCGCGCGGCGAGCACGCGGGCGCAGGCCAGGGGCATGTCGAGGTCCGCGCTCAGCCGGGCGGCCACATCGTCCGAGACCTCCGAGGTCACCCAGCGCATTCACAAACTCCTTCCGGCATCGAGGCCGTCGCCAGGCTCAGAGAAATCATCCGGCGCGCCTGCCCTGAATCAGGTCGTAGAGCTTGGCCAGCGCAGGCTCGATGCGCGCGACATCGGGACCACCTGCCTGCGCCAACTCCGGTTTGCCACCGCCCTTGCCGCCGACCTCTTTGGCCATCTCCCGCACCAGATCGCCCGCCTTGAAACCGCGCTCGACCGCCTTGGGACTGACCGCGACCATCAGAACCGCCTTGCCGTCCTTCTCGCCGCCGAGGCCGATGATGCTGACCGGCAGCTTGTCGCGGAATTTGTCGGCCATGGCGCGGAACAACTCGATGTTGGCCGGGTCGAGCCGCTCGGTGACCACCTTGACGCCGTCATAGTCGCGCGCCCGCTCGATGAGCACGTTGGCGGCCATGGTCGAACCCTTCTTCTGGTGCGACTCCTGCTTCTTCTCGAAGGCCTTGATCTGGGACTGCAGTTTTTCCACCGCGCGATCGATGCCCTCGGGCGAGGTGCGCAGCCGCGCGGCCAATTCGCTGATCTGCTGGCGGAAGCGCTGCATGCGGGCGATGGCCTCCTGCCCGGTGACAGCGGTGATGCGCCGCATGCCGGCCGCGATCGACTCGTCGCCGACGATGGTGAAGGCGCCGATGTCGCCGGTGCGCCGCGCGTGTGTGCCGCCGCACAGCTCAACCGAATCGCCAAAGCGGATGCAGCGCACGCGGTCGCCATACTTTTCGCCGAACAGCATCATCGCCCCCTCGGCGCGGGCCTCGGCAATCGACAGCTCCTTGAAGACGCGTTCGTCGTTGGCCGCGATGAGTCCGTTCACCATCGCCTCGACGCGGGCGATCTCCTCGGGCGTGAGCGCGGAAAAGTGCGTGTAGTCGAAGCGGAATTCGCCGTCGGCGACCTTGGAACCCGCCTGTTTGACGTGTCCGCCGAGGACCTGGCGCAGCGCGAAGTGCAAGAGGTGCGTGGCCGTGTGGTTGGCCTGAATCGCCGCCCGCCGCGCCGCGTCGACCTGCAGCGTGACGACCTGGCCCTCGCGCAGCTCGCCTTCGATGACGCGCCCCCTGTGGACGAAGAGCCCAGCGACCGGTTTTTGCGTGTCGCTGATGGCGATCGACAGCCCGCCCGCCGCCGTGACCGTGCCCGCGTCGCCGATCTGGCCGCCCGACTCCCCATAGAAGGGCGTGGCCTTACAGACGAATTCAATCTCGTCGCCCGCATGGACCACCTCGACGCGCTCGCCGCCGCGGATCAGGGCCGTGACCTCGCTGTCGGCTGTCAGCCGCTCGTAGCCGAGGAAGGTGGTGGCGCCGCAGCTCTGCGAGAGCTGGTGGTAGAGGTCGCAGACGGCCTTTTCGCCCGAACCGCCGAAGCAGGCCTTGGCCGCGCGGCACCTGCGGTAGTCCTCGAAGGCAGCCTCATCAACGGTAAAGCCGCGCTCCTCGGCCATCAGGCGCGTCAGGTCTGCCGGGAAACCGTGCGTGTCGTAGAGGAAAAAGACGGTCCCGGGCGGGATCTCGCGCTTTCCGGTCGCACTGAGCTCGTCCATCGCCTCGCCGAGCATGCGCTGCCCTTTGTCGAGCGTGCGGCGGAAGCCGATCTCCTCGTTGCGGGCGAACTCGGCGATCGTGGCGCGGCTTTCGGAGAGCTCGGGATAGGCCTGGCTCATCTCGTCGACAACGGCGAGGGCGATCTGGTGGAGGAACGGCTCATCGAGGCCGAGGCGCGAGCCGTAGCGGATAGCGCGGCGCATGATGCGGCGCAGGACGTAGCCGCGGCCTTCGTTCGAGGGGAGCACGCCGTCGGCGATGAGGAAGGCGGTGGCGCGGGCGTGGTCGGCGATGACGCGCATCGACACGTCATCAGGTGAGTCGCCGCCCCCGTAACGCTTGCCGGCGATCGCCTCGACGCGTCCAATGATCGAGCGGAAGAGGTCGATGTCGAAGTTGGAGCTGACGCCCTGCAGCACGGCGGCGATGCGCTCCAGTCCGGCGCCGGTGTCGATCGAGGGGCGCGGCAGTGGCTTGAGCGAACCGTCCGCCAGCATCTCGAACTGCATGAAAACCAGGTTCCACAGCTCCATCCAGCCTTCGGGCTCGCTCGACTCGTCGGCGAAGAAGCGGGCCGCGCGCGCGTCGATGGCCTCAAGCCCCTCTGCGTCGCCGCGATAGATGTGGATCTCGGAGCAGGGGCCGCACGGGCCGGTGTCGCCCATCTGCCAAAAGTTGTCCTTGCGACCGAGGCGGAAAATGCGCTCGGGGCGCACGCCGATCGACTTCCAGATCTCGGCGGCCTCGTCGTCGGCGGGGATGCCGGCCTCGCCCTTGAAGACGGTGACGGCCAACAGGTCGGGCGAGATGCCGAGCCCTTCGGGCGAGGTGATGAACTCCCAGGCGAAGGGGATGACCTCCTTCTTGAAGTAGTCGCCGAAGGAGAAATTGCCGAGCATCTCGAAGCACGTGTGGTGGCG
>JAFVYB010000075.1 GCA_017500825.1 Myxococcaceae bacterium
CCTCCCTCCAGCACCTCCGCCCCGTCAAAATACACGTCCGCGGAATAAAAATCAGCCAATCATTCGGGGGAGCCCGTTTGGGGGAGAAAGCGCGTTTTTGAATAAATTAAATCGAGCTTATGCGGTTCCAATTCAAAAAAACTGCCCAGCGCTGAAGCGTCTTTAATCTGCCCCGCGCTGAAGCGGCTTTTGAATTGCCGTGCGCGAAGCACAAAAAAACAAAGGTGTGCGCTGAAGCGCAAAATAAAAAATGCCGCGCGCCAAAGCGCCTCAAAACACTTTGGCAACGCGGCATTTTATGGTCGTTTAATGATTCTTATTTGGTTTATTCTTCTTTGATGTGAAACGTCTCGCGACGCGCGAATTCCGCCTGTTTTCCGGCGTTCCATTGTTTGACCGGTCGCAAATAACCGACGACGCGCGAATAAATCTCTGTTTCGGCGCCGCAGGTGGGGCAGGTGTCGACCTCGCCAGCCAAATAGCCGTGAGCCGGACAAATAGAAAAGGTTGGCGTCACGCTGATATAGGGCAGGCGGTAGCGCGAAAAAGCGGTGCGAATAAATGATTTGACGACATTGGGATCGCCGATTTCCTCGCCGACAAAGACGTGCTGGACCGTGCCGCCTGTGTATTTCGTCTGGAATTCATCCTGGTGTTCGAGGAGCGAGAAAATATCAAGGCGGCGGTCGACGGGCAGCTGGGAGCTGTTGGTGTAATAGGGCTCGCATCCCTCGTCGCGCCAGGCGGCTTCGTTGGCGCAGGTGGTGCCTGGGTGCAGTTTCTTGTCGAGCATGGCCAGGCGGTAGCTCGTGCCCTCGGCGGGCGTCGCTTCCAGGTTGTAGAAGTGGCCGGTGGCTTCCTGCAGGTCGGAGAGCTTGTCGCGCAGGTAATCGAGCACCTTGAGACCGAACGCGCGGCCAGCCTCGGACTCGATGTCTTCGCCGAGGAGGTTGACCACCGCCTCGTTGAGGCCCACGAGGCCAATCGTCGAGAAGTGGTTGTGCCAGTATTCGCCGTGGCGGGCGTGAATGCCGCGCAGGTAGTGCTTGGCGTAGGGGTAGAGGTTTTTGCCGGTCAGCCGTTCGAGGACCTTGCGCTTGACCTCCAGGCTCTCGCTGGCCAGCGCCACCAGGCTGTCGAGGCGATTGAAAAAGTCGGCCTCGCTCTCGGCCAGATGCCCGAGGCGCGGCAGGTTGAGCGTGACCACACCGATGCTGCCGGTGAGCGGGTTGGCGCCGAAGAGTCCGCCGCCGCGCGATTCGAGCTTGCGCGTGTCGAGGCGCAGTCGGCAGCACATGCTGCGCGTATCCTCGGGCGAGAGGTCGGAATTCACGAAGTTGGCGAAGTAGGGGATGCCGTAGCGCGCCGTCACCTCCCACAGCTTGTCGAGGCGCGGGTCGTCGTAATCAAAGTCCCGGGTGATGTTGTAGGTCGGGATGGGGAAGGTGAAGACGCGGCCCTTGGCGTCGCCCGCGGCCATCACTTCGAGGAAGGCCTTGTTGAAGCGGTCCATCTCCGGCTGGAACTCGCTGTAGGTCACCTCCAGGCGCTCGCCGCCGTAGATCACCGCCTCGTTCGCCAGCGTGCTCGGCACCTGCAAGTCGAGCGTGATGTTGGTGAACGGCGTCTGGAAACCGACGCGCGTGGGCACGTTGAGGTTGAAGACAAACTCCTGCAGCGCCTGCTTGACCTCGCGATCGTCGAGGTTGTCGAAGCGGATGAAGGGCGCCAGGTAGGTGTCGAGGCTGGAAAAAGCCTGGGCGCCGGCCGCTTCGCCCTGCAGCGTGTAGAAGAAGTTGACGATCTGCCCGAGCGCGGCGCGGAAGTGGCGGGCGGGCTTGCTCTCGCATTTGCCGGGCGCGCCGGTGAAGCCGATGGTCAACAGGTCGGCGAGGTCCCAGCCCACGCAATAGACGGCGAGCAGATTGAGATCGTGAATGTGGAAGTCGCCACTGCGGTGCGCCTCGCCAATCTCGCGCGAGTAAATGCGCTCCAGCCAGTAGGTCTTCGAGACTTCGCTGGCGATGAAGTTGTTCAGGCCCTGGAGGCTGTAGGCCATGTTGGCGTTCTCGCGGACCTGCCAGTCGAGCTTGTCGAGATAGCTGTCGACGAGGTCGGCCTTCATCGTGTTGCCGATCTCGCGCATCTTGGCGTGCTGCTCTCGATAGAGGACGTAGGCGCGCGCCACCGCGTATTCACCAACGCGCATCAGCGCCAGCTCGACCTGATCCTGAATCTCCTCGACGTGAATCGCCCCGCCGTTGGGCCAGCGGCGCATGAGGACATCAAAGACGGCGTTGCCGACCTCCAGCGTCCGACGCTCGATCCACTCAATCGGTCGTCCGGCGTCCACGGCGCGAAAGGCCTTGGCAATGGCGCCGGTGATGCGCTCGGGCGAAAAGGGCACGTCAGCGCCGTTGCGGCGTGTCACGCGGTGATGACTCCAATCGCGGCTCGTCATGGCGCTAATGAGCTGAAGGGCGGCATGGGGTTCGGCAATGGTCGAGTCGACAGACAACACGCTGCTCGCTTTCCAGAACGGCTCTTCGGCGCGCGCCGGGCCGTTCTTTCAAAAGTTGAAGGCGACCGCGCATGGCGATGCCTTAGGGAAAATAAGGGCGCGCCAATGGATGAAAAAGGCACACCTGTCGGGAGAAGTGCCACCATATCTGGCGGAAAAAGCCCCACTGCCCCCCTACTAATTGTGGGTGGCCCCGGCGAGGCCGCGCGCCCCTAGACCTTCGGATCGCGGCTGGCAAGCGTTTTTTTAGCGGGTCGCCGCGCGCCTTTCCCTCTGAGCTTAGAGGGAGAAAAAAATTTTTTAAGACCATGTAAGAAAAGTGCGCAAAGTAGGGAAACAGGGGAAGAATTCCCTCTTTTTAGGATATTTGAAGACATTTGAAGGTAATTGGCGACACTCGCCGCACGTTGCGCCCCAGTGCACACCCTGACAAAGACGCGATTCCTTATTGTTTGCGCTTCAGCGCACGCCTTTGTTTTTTGTGCTTCAGCGCACGGCATTACAAATCCGCTTCAGCGCGGAGCAGCTTAAAAGCGCTTTGGCGCGCGGTAGATTTGATTTTTTTCTTTTATTTCGATTTGAATCTGAATTCGCTCGATTTAATTTATTCAAAAACGTGCTTCCTCCCCCAAATGGGCTCCCCCGAATGATTGGCTGATTTTAATTTGGCCAACGTGTATTTTGACGGGGCGGAGGTGCTGGAGGGAGGGGTGGGGC